>NZ_QGAJ01000007.1:128716-245542 GCF_005233615.1 Pseudomonas sp. CFBP13528 | reverse complement strand
TCCTTGCCGGCTTTTTCGGCGAAGGCCCATTCGGTCTGGAACCAGGGTTCTTCGGCCTGCTTGACCAGGAAGCCGATCTTCACTTCTTCAGCGGCCAGCAACAGCCCGCTCAAGCTCATGGCCGAGACCGCCACAGCGGCGCAGCACAGGGAACGCAAACCAGGACGACGATTCATACGGGTGACTCCTTGTTGTTGTTTTGTGTTTTTTTGTAGGAGCGAGCTTGCTCGCGAAAAACCTGAGAGCCCCGCGTTCATCCAGGATGAACGCGTTGTCGTTGACGTTTTTTCGCGGGCAAGCCCGCTCCTACAGGGTTTATCCGGCAAAGCGATGGCAAGGTTTGCCAGGGACATCAACTTCTATGGCCAGCACCGCACCGTCCAGGGGGTGAGCCAGGGGGCTGGCGGCGCTGGTGATATACAGGATGGTGAGGTTGGGGCCACCGAACACGCAACTGGTCGGGCGGCTGACCGGCAGTTCGATGATGCGGTCCACCTGACCGTCAGGCGCAAGGCGCAGCAGACAACTGCCGTCCCAGCGCGCATTCCAGATATAGCCTTGCGCGTCCATGGCCGAGCCGTCCGGCCCGCCGCGCTCGTGCGGACCGAACCACACCTGTGCCGGTGCAAGCTGGCCATCGGCGTGGATCGAATGCTGATAGAGCGTGCCATCCAGGCTGTCGCCAAAGTGCACCTGGCTACCCTCCTCGTTCCACAGCAAGGTATTGGGAATGCCCAGCCCGCTGAGCAATGGCGTGACCTGCGCATCGGCATCGATGCGAAACAGGCCGCCGGAGCGTCGCGTGACGGGCAGGTCTTCACCCTGCTCGCCGATATTGTTTTGCATGGTGCCCAGCCACAGTCGGCCCTGGGCATCACAGCGCGCTTCATTGCCACGGTTGCCCGCTTGCGGGTCGGCGACGCACAGCAGGGTCAAGGCTTCGGTGCTCAAGTCCAGCCGGTACACACCGCTGCTCAGGGTCACCAGTGCATCGCCGCTTTCACAGGGAATGAACGCCGAGACGTGCTCGGGCAATTGCCAGACCCGCAACTGCCCGCCCATCAGGCGCAGCGCCTGCCGGGCGGCGATATCCACCCAATAAAGGGCCTGGGACCGCCCATCCCAGAACGGCCCTTCGCCCAACCGGGCACGGTGTGAGGTGACTGCGCTCAACGTCATGAAGCCTCCGGGTGACTTACAGCGATTCGCGAGACGGCGCGCCATCCACCAGCCGCTGGATACGCAGCGGGTTGGCGTTCTTCAGCGCGTCGGGCAGCAGGCTGTCAGGGTAGTTCTGGAAGCACACCGGGCGCAGGAAACGATCGATGGCCAAGGTGCCGACCGAGGTGCCACGGGCATCGGAGGTGGCCGGGTATGGCCCGCCGTGCACCATCGAATCGCAGACTTCCACGCCGGTGGGGTAACCGTTGAGCAGGATGCGCCCGACTTTCTGCTCCAGCAGCGGCGTCAGCTCGGCGAACTGTTGCAGATCGGCCGGCTCGCCAATAATCGTAGCCGTCAACTGCCCGTGCAGGCCGTGCAAGGCGGCGCTGAGCTGGGCCTGGTCGGCGACTTCGACAAACACCGTGGTGGGGCCGAAGACTTCTTCCTGCAGCACTTCGTCGCCGTCGATCAACAGGCGTGCATCGGCTTTGAACAGTTGCGGCTGCGCCTGGTTGCCCGATTGCGCGTTGCCTGCCAGGTGCTCGATCCCGGCGTGGGACCGGAGTTTTTCCAGGCCCTTGCCGTAGCTGCCCAGGGTACCGGCGTTGAGCATGGTCTGCGCCGGTTGATCGGCGATCAGTTGCGCCACTTGTTGAGTAAATGCCGTGAATTCGGGCGACGCGATGCCGATCACCAGGCCTGGGTTGGTGCAGAACTGGCCGCAGCCTTGCACCACCGAAGCGGTCAGGTCGCGGGCCACGCTTTCAGCCCGTGCCTTGAGGGCCTGGGGCAATACGATCACCGGGTTGATGCTCGACATCTCGGCAAACACCGGGATCGGTTGCGGGCGTGCTGCCGCCATGTCGCACAGGGCACGGCCGCCCTTGAGCGAACCGGTAAAGCCCACTGCCTGGATCGCCGGATGCTTGACCAGCGCTTCGCCGACGCCGCCGCCAAAGATCATGTTGAATACACCGGCGGGCATCTCGGTGGCTTCTGCTGCGCGGATGATCGCGTTGGCGACCTGTTCGGCCGTGGCCATGTGACCGCTGTGCGCCTTGAAGACCACCGGGCAACCTGCCGCCAACGCCGCCGCGGTATCGCCACCCGCCGTGGAAAAAGCCAGCGGGAAGTTGCTTGCGCCAAACACGGCCACCGGGCCGAGGCCGATGCGGTATTGACGCAGGTCCGGGCGTGGCAGCGGCTGGCGATCCGGCAGTGCCTTGTCGATGCGTGCACCGTAGAAATCACCGCGTCGCAGCACGCTTGCGAACAGGCGCATCTGGCCGCTGGTACGCCCACGCTCGCCCTTGATACGCGCAGCCGGCAAGGCGGTTTCGCGGCACACCAACTCGACGAAGTTATCGCTCAGGGCATCCAGTTCGTCGGCGATCGCATCCAGAAACTGCGCGCGCCGTGCCGCACTCAATGCGCGGTAGGCGGGATATGCCTGCGCGGCCGCCTTGGCGGCGGCGTCGACTTCTTCCGGGGTGGCCTGATAGAAATCCTGAGGCAAGGCCTGGCCGGTGGTCGCGTCGACGCTTTGCAGCTTGACGCTGCCGTTGGCGCTGCGCTGGCCGCCGATATAGTTGTGGCCGAGGAACTGGGTCATGGGGCTCTCCTTTAAAGGGTGATGACGTTGCCGGGTTCGAATGCCGCATCGCTGCTGCCGACACGGTTGACCAGCGGCGCGCCGAACTCGGCCTGGCTGATCTCGAACACATCGCCGGCCTGGGTACGTATACCGTCGGCAAATGACAGCGTGGCGGTGCCGAAGAAGTGAATATGCACATCGCCGGGCTTGAGGAACTGACGGTATTTGAAGTGGTGGTACTCGAGGTTTTCCAGGCTGTGGCACATATTGGCCTCGCCGCTGAGGAATTCGTTCCGCCAGATTTCCTCGCCGTTGCGCAGGATACGGCTGGTGCCCGCCAGGTGCTGGGGCAACTCGCCCACGCGCACTTCCGGGCCATAGCTGCAACTGCGCAGTTTGGAATGGGCCAGGTACAGGTAGTTCTTGCGCTCCATGATGTGGTCGGAGAACTCGTTACCCACCGCAAAGCCCACACGATAGGGCTTGCTGTCCGGGCCGATCACGTAGAGGCCACCGATTTCCGGCTCTTCACCGGCATCTTCGGCAAACGGCGGCACCGGGAAGGCAGCGCCCGGGCGCACGACGGTGCTGCCGTCGCCCTTGTAGAACCACTCAGGTTGCACGCCCGCCTGGCCGGCCGCCGGCTTGCCGCCCTCCACGCCCCATTTGAAGATGCGCATGGTGTCGGTCAAGGCGGTCTCGTCGCCCGCCTGGTGCATCTTGTCGCGTGCCGAGGCGCTGCCCAGGTGGGTCAGGCCGGTGCCGCTGATCAGCATGTGCGCGGGGTCCGGATGATCCAGCGGCGGCAGGACCTTCAGGTCGGCCAGCAGGCTCGCATAGTCGTGGCTGTCGCCCAGACCGAGGCCGTTCACCTGTTGTTCCAGGCTCACGCCCGCTTCGATGGCGGCCAGGGCCAGTTCGCGCACGCTGCGCGCCGTGCGCACCTCACGCAGTTGACTGCCCGCGACGACGCCGACGCGGCGTTCGCCGTTGCTTGACTCGAACTGAACTAAACGCATGAATTTTCTCCCAGATTAAGGTCGTGTGGCGCCACGGGCGCTGGCGGCGAATTGGTCGACGGGCAGCACATGCTTGCGCTCCAGCACGCGGTAGACCACGCCGGTCAAGACCAGCCCGAACACCATCACCGCAGACAGGAAATACAGGCCCGAGGCCAGGTTGCCGGTGTATTCCTTGAGCGCACCGATCACGAACGGGCCGATATAGCCGCCGAGGTTGCCCACCGAGTTGATCAACGCAATACCCGCCGCCGCACTGGCGCCGGCGAAGAACCGCCCCGGCAAGGTCCAGAACACCGCCGTGCAGGAAAACATGGCGAATGCGGCCAGGCACAGCGCGGCCATTTGCAGCACTGGCGCGCTCAGCCAGGCGCTTGAGAACAGGCCGATGGCGCCCAGCACATAGAGCACGGCGAGATGGCCATAACGGTCGTTCAGGCGGTCGGAACTGCGCGGAATGATCAGCAAACCGATGATGCCGAAGAGGTAGGGCACGGCCGAGATGAAGCCGGTAGTGAGGTCACTGCCGCCAAACTGCTTGATCAAGGTCGGCAGCCACAGGCCCAGGCCGTAGATGCTCAGGGTCACCGGCAGGTAGAACAGCGCCAGCAGCAACACGCGTTTGTCTTTCAACGCATGCAGCGGGTTGCCATGGCGGGTCTGGCCGTAGGCTTGCAGGTCTTTGTTCAACTCACCCGTGAGCCAGGCCTTTTCTTCCTCGCTCATCCACTTGACCTGTTTGGGACCGTCCGGCAGGTAGCGCAGCACCGGCCAGGTCAGCAGGATCGCCGGGGTGCCGATCACGATAAACAGCCACTGCCAGCCGTGCAGGCCGAGAATCCCATCCATGCCCAGCAGGCCGCCCGACACCGGGCCGGTGATCATCATCGCGATGGGTTGGGAGAGAATGAACAGCCCGAGGATCTTGCCGCGATGGCGCACCGGGAACCATTGGGTGATGTAGTACAAAACGCCGGGAAAGAACCCCGCCTCTGCCGCGCCAAGCAGAAAGCGCATCACATAGAAGCTGTGCGGCCCCTGCACAAAGGCCATGCCGATGGTGATGGTGCCCCAGGTGATCATGATGCGCGCAAACCAGCGCCGCGCGCCGAAGCGGTCGAGCATCAGGTTGCTGGGAATCTCGAACAGGAAGTAGCCAATGAAGAACAACCCCGCGCCCAGGCCATAGGCCGCATCGCCGATGCCGACGTCGGCGCCCATGTGCAGCTTGGCGAAGCCCACGGCGGAGCGGTCCACGTAGGCAATCAGGTACAGCAGGATCAGGAAGGGAATCAGTTTCAGCGTGATGCGCCGAATAAGCCGCAGTTCCTGGCTCATGGGGTCGATCTCCGATTGTTGTTTTTATAGAAGCTCGGGGGACGCCTCTCGCGAAAATCCGCCAGGGTCATACCTCAGTTGAGAAAGACTATATAGTAGGACTATTTACAAAACAACTCTTCCAAAGCTTGGTCTTTGCGCTTATGTTTAGCTACGGTTAGAACATATAGTCATACAATAAGAGAATCGATCATGTCTGATAAAAAGCCCGGCCTACGCTCCGCCCAGTGGTTCGGTACTGCCGACAAGAACGGCTTCATGTACCGCAGCTGGATGAAGAACCAGGGCATTGCCGACCATCAGTTCCATGGCAAGCCGATCATCGGCATCTGCAACACCTGGTCGGAGCTGACCCCGTGCAACGCGCATTTCCGCCAGATCGCCGAGCACGTCAAACGCGGCGTGATCGAAGCCGGTGGCTTCCCGGTGGAATTTCCGGTGTTCTCCAACGGCGAATCCAACCTGCGCCCTACCGCCATGCTCACGCGCAACCTGGCGAGCATGGATGTGGAAGAGGCGATTCGCGGCAACCCGATCGATGGCGTGGTGTTGCTGACCGGCTGCGACAAAACCACCCCGGCGCTGCTGATGGGCGCCGCCAGTTGCGATGTGCCGGCCATCGTTGTCACCGGCGGGCCGATGCTCAACGGCAAGCACAAGGGCCAGGACATCGGCTCGGGCACGGTGGTGTGGCAGCTCAGCGAACAGGTCAAGGCCGGCACCATCACCCTGGATGATTTCCTTGCGGCCGAAGGCGGCATGTCGCGCTCGGCGGGTACCTGCAACACCATGGGCACCGCGTCGACCATGGCCTGCATGGCCGAGGCGCTGGGCACTTCCCTGCCGCACAACGCAGCGATCCCGGCGGTGGATGCGCGGCGTTACGTACTGGCGCACATGTCGGGCATGCGCGCGGTGGAGATGGTGCGTGAAGACTTGAAGCTGTCGAAAATCCTCACCAAGGAAGCCTTCGAAAACGCGATCCGCGTGAACGCGGCCATCGGCGGTTCGACCAACGCGGTGATTCACCTGAAAGCCATCGCCGGGCGCATCGGCGTCGAGCTCGACCTGGATGACTGGACCCGCATCGGACGTGGCATGCCGACCATCGTCGATTTGCAGCCGTCGGGGCGCTTTTTGATGGAGGAGTTCTACTACGCCGGTGGCCTGCCCGCCGTGTTGCGACGCCTGGGCGAAGCCGACCTGATCCCGCACCCGAACGCCCTGACCGTGAACGGCAAGTCGCTGGGCGAGAATACCAAGGACTCACCGATCTACGGCCAGGACCAGGTGATCCGCACCCTCGATAACCCGATCCGCGCCGACGGCGGCATCTGCGTGCTGCGCGGCAACCTGGCGCCACTGGGTGCGGTGCTCAAGCCGTCGGCCGCCAGCGCCGAGCTGATGCAGCACCGGGGCCGCGCGGTGGTGTTCGAAAACTTCGACATGTACAAGGCCCGCATCAACGACCCGGCGCTGGACGTGGACGCCAACTCGATCCTGGTCATGAAAAACTGCGGGCCCAAGGGTTACCCAGGCATGGCCGAGGTCGGCAATATGGGCCTGCCGGCCAAGCTGCTGGCCCAGGGCGTGACGGATATGGTGCGCATTTCCGATGCGCGCATGAGTGGCACCGCTTACGGCACGGTGGTGCTGCACGTGGCGCCGGAAGCCGCGGCCGGCGGGCCCTTGGCCGCGGTGAAGGAAGGCGACTGGATCGAACTGGACTGCGCCAATGGCCGCTTGCACCTGGACATCCCCGACGCAGAGCTGGCGGCGCGCATGGCCGACCTGGCGCCCACCGAAAAACTCATCGTCGGCGGCTATCGCCAGCTGTACATCGACCATGTGCTGCAGGCCGACCAGGGCTGCGACTTTGACTTCCTGGTGGGCTGCCGTGGCGCCGAAGTCCCACGGCATTCCCACTAATTGGGATGCTATGATGCGGCGAATCTAAGCCAGAGCCTGCCCGTCGTTATGGATCACCAGCCGCCCAAGCCGCGCAAGAGCATGCATGCCCAGATCGTTCAGGACTTGGGCATGCACATCGTTTCCGGTCGCTTCAAGCCCGAAGAAAGACTGCCCATGGAAGCCACGCTGTGCGAGGAATACAAGGTCAGCCGTTCGGTGCTCCGCGAGGCGACCCGGGTGCTCAGCGCCAAGGGCCTGGTGTATTCCAAGCCCCGGGTGGGCGCCGTGGTGCGGCCGCGCTTGAAATGGCACCTGCTCGACCCGGACGTGCTGTCCTGGTTGATGCAGTCCACGCCCCACAGTGAATTCTTCAACACCCTGGCTGGGGTGCGGCGCATTCTCGAACCGGAAATCGCCGCCATGGCCGCGACCACCGCCACCGATGAAGACATCGCCACCATCGAACACGCCTACCAGGGCATGGAAACCGCCAAGACCCACGACGAGCTGTTGCAGGCCGACCTGGATTTTCACCGCGCGATTGCCGACGCCACGCGCAACGACCTGCTCGCCTACATGTGCAACATGCTCTCGCTGCCCTTGCGCGAATCGATCAACATCACCAACCGCCGCCCGGACATCCAGGGCCTGAGCCTGCCCCGGCACAAGGCGATTCTGACCGCGATCCAGAACCGCGATGCACTGGGCGCGCGGCATGCCTCGCTGGTGCAGCTGGATGACACGCGGGTGGCGCTGGATACGGTGATGAATGTGTTGACGCCGTTGTAGCGCGCCCAGGGTATAAATGGGATCAGATGTGGGAGGGGGCTTGCCCCCGATGGCAGTGGATCAGTCTCAATATTTTTGACTGATACACCGCCATCGGGGGCAAGCCCCCTCCCACATCTGGAACTGTGTACAACCTCAGAGGGTGTAGGCGATTCCGACCTGCACCGTGCGCGGTGCGCCTGGGTAGGCGTAGATATTGCCGAAGGCGCCCTCTTCATACTCACGGTTGAACAGGTTTTTCACGTCCAGATTGACGCGTACCTGTTCATTGATTTTGTAGTACCCGAGCAGATCGACCACGGTGTACGCGTCCATCGAGAAGGCCGTGTTGGCGGTCTGGCCGGCGCGCTGGTCGACGTATTTGCCGCCGGCGCCAAGGCCCAGCCCTTTCAGAGCGCCGTCCTGGAACTCGTAGACGTTGAGCAGGCTGAAGCTGTTGCGCGGGATGTTCATCAAGCGCGTGCCGGAGCGCAATGTGTTGTCGCGGGTGACTTCGGCATCCACGTAGGCGTAACCGCCGATCATGCGCCACTCGGGTGTGAGGTTGCCCGCCACGTTCAGGTCGAACCCGCGGCTGCGCACCTGGCCGGCAGCGACGCTGAAGGTGTTGTCCACCGGGTCGGTGGTCAGCACGTTTTTCTTGTCGATCTGGTAGATCGCCGCGTCGACGCTCAGTTGGCGGTCAAGCGCTTCCCACTTGATACCCATCTCGTAGGACTTGCCCTTCTCCGGTGCGAAACCACCGCCCTCACGGCTGGCGCCGGTGTTGGGCTTGAACGAACGTGCGGCGTCGGCATACACCGCGACGGTGTCGGTAAGGTCGTAGATCACCCCCACTCGCGGGGTGACGGCATTGTCGGCGGCCTGCCAGTTTTTACTGCCCGGCACGAAGGTGTCGTAAGCGTGTTCAAAACGTTCGAAGCGCGCACCCGCGAGCACTTTCAAGCGTTCGGTCAAGGCGACCTGATCCTGCACAAACGCGGCGTAGGTCTTGAGGTTTTCTTTGTCGTGGGTGGGCGTGCGGGTCAGCGCCGGACGAGGCTGGCCGTACACCGGGTTGAAGATGTCGATTGGGTAAGTCCCCGCAGCGGCGCTGGAACGCTGGATGATCGACTTGTAATCGTAGTCCTCGTACTCCACGCCTGTGAGCAAGGTGTGGTCGAACCCGCCAGTGGAAAAATGCCCGGTCAGGTTGAGCTGGTAGTCCTTGTCGGTCCACTCCAGCTTGCGGTAGTTGAAGTTGCGTTGCAGGGTGCGGCCATCGGCGCCCAGGCTGCCCGGCCCGTTGGCCTCGATGGCGTTGCCTTTCAAACTGCCGTCCAGCCACTGGAAGCCGCCGCCGAGGGTCCAGTTGTCGTTGAGCGCATGTTCGAAACGCAATTGCGCCATGTTGTTGTCGTTGTGCAGCTTGCCGGCGTCCTTGTCGCCCCAGAACGTGTCGCGCGAGGGCGTGCCGCGCTGGTTGGGCAAGCGCGTCAGGCCACGGTCCAGCGGATGATTGTTGCGCATGAAGTCGCCTTCGAAGATCACCTTGGTGTCATCGCTGGCCTGCCAGGTGATAACCGGCGCCACGCCGTAACGCTCGGTCTCGACGTGATCGCGAAAGGTGTCGCCGCCCTCGCCCACCACGTTCAGGCGATAGGCCAGGCGGCCTTCTTCGTCCAGCGGGCCGGAGGCGTCCAGGGTGCCGCGCTGCATGCCCTGGTCATTGACTTGGCTGCCCAGGGTGACGCTGCGTTCGGCCAGCGGCTGCTTGGACACCACGTTGAACGTGCCACCCGGGTCGCCACGGCCGTAGAGCATGGTCGCGGGGCCGCGCAATACCTCCAGGCGCTCGATGGTATTGGCATCCGGCATGTTCGGGTAACCCCGATTGATCGGGAAGCCGTTGCGGTAAAATTCACCGGTGGTGAAGCCACGCACGGTGAAGGTGGTCAGGCCCTGGCCACCGAAATTGTTGGCGCGGCCCACGCCGCCGGCATAGTCGAGGGCATCCTGCAGGCGCGTTGCGCCGATGTCTTCAACCACATCCTTGGACACCACGCTGATGGACTGCGGGGTTTCATGAATCGAAGTGTCGGTGCGCGTCGCACTGGCTGATCGTGTGGCGTGGTAGCCCTGCACCGGTCCCTGGGCCGACTCGAAATCCGCCGTGGCGGTCACATTGGTCGCTTGCAGCTCAATGCCGGCTTTGTCAGCAGGGGCGTCCTCTGCCCAGGTAAAGGGCGAAAACGCCTGAAGCACACAGATGGAAATCAGGGTACGACGCATGGATGTTGAACCTAGTGAATGAGCCAGATGGGGCGGCAAACCTGCCAAGAATTCGCCGCGCATCATATATCAAACAATTCTCGTTTGATATCGGTTCTCATTTGTTGTTTTTCGTGTATCAACTTTGTATGGAGTGACTCGGAGTTATCTGAGGCATGAAAAACAAAATGTGGGAGGGGGCTTGCCCCCGATAGCGGTGTATCAGTCGAAACTATCGAGACTGACCCACTGCTATCGGGCGCAAGCCCCCTCCCACAGGAAAGCGGCTACCCTACAACCCGCTAGCTCAACGATAGCGTTCCAACCAATGCGCGTAAGGCGCCGGCAGGGTCCAGGACGATTTGTCCACGCCCAGCTCCTTGGCCGCAAAGTAGGCCCAATGCGGATCCGCCAGGTGTGCACGGCCCACCGACACCAGGTCAAGATGCCCGGCCTGCAGCGCGCCTTCGGCCAGTTGCGGCGTACCAAAGCCCCATGCCGACGTCACCGGAATGCCCGCTTCGCGGCGCACACGCTCGGCGATCGGGCCCATGAAGGCCGGCCCCCACGGGATGTTGGTGTCGGGAATGGTGAACCCGACGCTGACGCTCAGCAGGTCCAGACCACCGGCCTTGAAGCGGCGAGCCAGTTCGATGGACTCGGTCAGGGTCTGCTCGTCGCGACCGTCGTATTCGATCACACCGAAGCGTGCGGTAAGCGGCAGGTTTTCTGGCCAGACTTCACGCACGGCGGCCAGGGTTTCCAGGAGGAAGCGGCTGCGGTTGTCGAAGCTGCCACCGTAGGCGTCGGTACGCTGGTTGGAGTGTTCGGAGAAAAAGCTCTGGCCCAGGTAACCATGGGCGAAGTGCAGTTCGATCCACTCAAAACCGGCATCACGGGCGCGACGGGCGGCGTCGACGAAATCCTGCTGGACGCGGGCGATATCGTCCAGGGTCATGGCACGCGGCACGTTGGGCAGGTTCGCGCCGAACGCGATCGCCGACGGGGCGATGGTTTCCCAGCTACGGGCATCCGAGGCAGGGATGTGGTCGTCACCTTCCCATGGACGATTGGCGCTGGCTTTGCGACCGGCGTGGGCAATCTGGATGCCCGGTACGGAACCTGCGGCCTTGATGGCCTTGACCATCGGCACGAAGGCCTCGGCATGGGCATCGCTCCAGATACCGGCGCAGCCTGGGGTGATACGCCCCTCGGGCGCGACGGCAGTGGCCTCGACCACCAGCAGGCCGGCACCGCCGCGGGCCATGCCGGCCAGGTGCACGTGGTGCCAATCATTGACCATGCCGTCGTCGGCCATGTATTGGCACATCGGTGGAATGGCAATGCGATTGCGCAGGGTAACGTCTTTGAGTTTGAACGGTTCGAATAAAGCAGACATCAGATACTCCGAGGGAAAGGTGAGTGATTCGATAGTTCGATGGTAATCGAACTATGGTATTCAGTGCTACCCCCCTGTTATGATTCGCCCCATGCGCGCCTTCAAACACCCTACCCCGCAAGAACTCACGCTGGAGCGTCTGCTCTACGCTCTCAGCGACCCCGTGCGCCTGGACATCGTGCGCTGCCTGGCCGGCGTGCCCGAAGCCACCTGTGGCGAACTGGACGGTGGGCGACCCAAATCCAGCATGTCCCATCACTTCAGGGTATTGCGCGACGCCGGCCTGGTGAACACGCGCAATGTGGGCACCACCCACATGAACTCGTTGCGGCGTGAAGAGCTCGAGGAGCGCTTCCCCGGGTTGCTGGCCAGTGTGCTGGCCCAGCGCTGACCGACTCGACCCGCGCTTCAGGCCGCGACGGGGCGCAGCGGTGCGCCATCCAGATGCACACAGTCCTTGCCATTGCGCTTGGCGCCATACAGGTTCTTGTCGGCGATCTTGAGTACCATCGACAGTTCGTCACCTGACGCAAAGCGCGCCATGCCGGCACTGCACGTATAGTTGTGCGGGGCCGCGACGCTGCAACGGATCGCCTGCAGCAAATCCAGCACAAACTCGCAGGCAAGCGCCGGGTCATCGCCTTGCAACAGCACCCCGAACTCTTCCCCGCCGATCCTGCCAAAGCTGTAGCTGCCTTTGGCGTTTTTCAGGCAGAGCGCCATGGCGCGCAGAATCTTGTCCCCGACGTCGTGGCCATACAGGTCGTTCATGGCCTTGAAACTGTCGATGTCGAGCATGATGAAGTAGCCACCGTGGCCACTGTCGAGCAACTTTTCGAAGCTCTGCATGAACGCTCGCCGGTTGAGGATAGACGTCAGGTAATCGGTCTCGGCCAAGGCGCGAAACTCACTTTCCACCAGCAACACCGAACGCAGGTTCTTCAAGTACGAGTAACTGAGGATAAAACCGATCGACACCGACGAGGCGCAAAATATCAACAGATAACCCTGGGTTGCGGCATACAGCTCGGCCTGCATGGGCGACCACAGGATGAGCCACACCGACAGCGCGCCGACCAGATAGTCCTGAACGCTGATAAACAGGATGGCGCTGCCGACCACCAGGGTGACCGCCAAGGGCAAGCCATAGATACGCAGTTGCGGATTCAAGTGAATCACATAGGCAAACCCCACGGACAACAGCACGATATAGATCACCCCCAGCAATCGCCACAGCAGAAAATTCGTGGTCAGCGAATGAACACGGCAGACAAGCAACAGGCCAAGGGTGACACTCAACATACAGAGATCGAACAGCGTGGCCTGGATCCAACCGATACCGGTCCAGGCAATGATGCCTATCCATTCGGCTTGCGTGACCGCAGGCGACAGCAACCTGCGCATCCTGGGTCTTAACTTCAAGTGAGCCGGCATCCTTACGCTCCCATTTCAATAGCATGCAGGCCTACCGCAAATGAAAAGGCCATGAACCGCTTTACCAGGCTGACGAAGGGTGGCAGCACTTCCAGGCGGGTCTTGGAGTGCGCTTTGAAATAGCCCTTTTCCACGCCCTCTTGAACCATTCGGATAATGTGGGTCTTGGACACCGAAAGTTGCTTGGCCAATGCCAGATAGGACGATGACCTGAACGTTGCCCGATCATTTTCCGGCGCAAAGGCATCGTTATAAATGGCCAGCATCAACAGGTGTCCGGCGTCTCTTTTCACCAGCCAGTAACACTCGGGCAGCAATACATCGACCGTAAGGTCGGCGTCGAGAATAATGGCAAAGCCCCTGAAGTAGAGGGCCAGGAAGCCGCGATCATCCAACTCGCGCATTTGCCGGAAGATCGCCCGGTCAGGGTACAGCCGCGCCAACGACTCAGTGAGCGAGGTCAACATCAAGCGTGCTTCGCGGCAGGCCTCGTCCGAGGGCGCATACACCCGAAAACGACTGTCTTCCGGGTGCGGCGCCACCTCCATGAAGCCCAGCGCGCGTAGTAACAGAAACATTGACTCCAGGCTGTTTTTCGAACAATACCTGCGCGTTACGCACAGGGTTTTAACTTCGGACAACAACGGTAACGGTGTGGCGAAGTACTCACTCAATAACGCAAACGACACCATCAAACGACTGTATTTAAGTGCACTCTTGTAGAAAAACGGTCGTCTGGAATAGGGCACGAGCAGCACGTGGTAATGCGCTCTCAAGCACGATTCAAAATCCTTATGACGTTCGAGCGCTTGCGCGGTATTACACATAGCCGACTTCAACGAACTGACATGCATGAAAGAGCCCTGATCATCCAACTTGATTCCTGATCTCAGCTACGAAATCCCTGCAGCCCGGCCCCAAAACAAATCACGTGGTAAACCCTGCGGTTAATGGCTTTTTGCCTCGAACGCAATGTACAGCGATTGCTGCGCAAGACGTCATCAATACCAAAGTTGTTCCAGTTTCCCAGGTGGTCTCAGGCCTCGGCAGTTCGAAGATACTTCCTGTTACATTCCTGCCGACACAGGGCCTTGCCGTGACTAAAACATCCAACCGGGTCTCGCCGGGCGAACCTTCATCCGCCATCGGCGTCGTAACCTGGCACTGTCGCCAACTGCACGCCGCGAGGTTCTCGTTTGAAAGCTGCCCTTCTCAAGAAATACCGCCTGATCATCAAGACCATGGGCTATGTGGGCTGGGCCCTGTTCTGGCTGTTGTTGTGGGATATCGCCGTCACGGTGGATTTCATGCTGTTCCTCAACACCAAGATCAACCTGCCGCTGATGCCCCTGACCTTGCTGGGTTCGGCGCTGGTGGTGCTGATCAGCTTTCGTAACAGCAGTGCCTACAACCGCTGGTGGGAAGCGCGCACCTTGTGGGGCGCGATGGTCAACAACTCGCGCAGCTTTGCGCGCCAGGTGCTGACCTTGCTGGACGATCCCGACAGCGAAGTGAACCCGATCAAATCCACCCTGCTGCGCCGTCATGTGGCCTATGTGAATTGCCTGGCCGCGCACCTCAAGGGCGAGCCCTGCCCGGAGGAAGTGCGCGCGTTCATCCCTGACGAGGAATTCGCGCGCAATGGCGCCACCAACAACTTTGCCAACGATATTCTCACCGGCTCGGCCGCCTTGCTGGCGCGCGAATACAAGGCCGGTCACCTGGACAGCATCCGCCTTGCGCGACTGGAGTCGACCCTGGTGGACCTGTCCAATGCCCAGGGCGGCATGGAGCGCATCGCCAACACGCCGCTGCCCTACCCTTACGTGTATTTCCCACGGCTGTTCATCTCGCTGTTTTGCCTGATCGTCCCCGTGGGCCTGGTGGAATCCCTCGGCTGGTTCACCCCGCTGGCCTCTACGGTGGTGGGCTTCATGCTGCTGGCGATCGAACGTATCGGCACCGACCTGCAAAGCCCGTTTCGCTCCAGCGAACATCAGATCCAAATGGAAGCGATCTGCGAAACCATCGAGAAGAACCTGCAGTCCATGCGCCGCGACGCCCTGGCCGGCGATCAGATCGGCTGAGTCCCCGCCCTTCCCCCTCAAGTGCCGGCGCCCTCGGTCGATAAACCGAGGGTACGCATGGCCTCGCCCCCATAACAACGCATGCGACGCTTAGCACGACCGTTTCCCCCTTGCCAAAACTATAAATACCCGCGGGTGAAGTCATGAATATCAAGCAGAAGCTGACATGGGCGTTTGCGGCCATCGCGTGCGTGCCGGTCATCCTGGTCGCCGTTATCGTGGTGCTGAACGTGCGCGAAGGCGCCCTCGCCAACTTTCTCGACAGCAGCGGTCGCGAGATCCGCCAGATCGACAATGGCATGAAGCAGTTTTTCGACGGCATCAGCCAGAACGTGGAGTACGTGGCCAAGGACCCGCGCGTTGTCGCGGCCAAGGACCTGAAAAGCTACGCCGGCGCGGACGCCGCGCAAATCCCCCTCACACCGACCAATACCGAACTGCTGGCGATATTCGACCAGTTCGCCAAAAGCCACCCCAGCACCGCCTACCTGTCCCTGGGCCTGCGCGACGGTGGCTACGCCAGTTGGCCGGACGACACCAAGCTGAACAACTACGACCCACGCGTGCGCCCCTGGTACCAGGCCGCCGTCGCTGCGCCGGGCAAGACCGTGCGCACCGGTGCCTACTACTGGGCCCCGGACGACGTGGTGCTGATCGGTACCGTGCGTACCGTCGCCGATGCCGCCGGCGACATTCTCGGCGTGGTCGGTCTGGACGTATCGCTCAAGCAACTCACTGAACTGGTGCGCACCATCAAGCTTGGCGACAGCGGCTACCTGATGCTGGTGGAAGGCAACGGCAACGTGCTGGTGGACCCCAGCGATGCCAAGCACAACTTCAAGCCCCTGGCCGACCTGGGCCCCAACTACGCCGAACTGGCCAAGGGCGGCGACGGTGTGACCCAGGTCGACATCGACGGCGTGGCCTACATGGCCAACGTGGTCAGCTCCAAAGACCTGGGCTGGCGCTTTATCGGGCTGATCAAGCGCGATGAAGTGATGGCCGGCGCCACCCGCCTGACCTGGTTGATCGCGGCCATCGCCGCCGTATTGGCCGTGGTGTTCGCCATCGTCGGCGCGAGTTTCGCCAGCATGATCGTGCGCCCGATTCGCGGCGTGGCCGATGGCCTGCAAGAGATCGCCGAAGGTGAAGGCGACCTCACGCGCCAGCTCAAGGTGCAAGGCAAGGACGAAACCGCCAGCCTGGCCGGCTGGTTCAACCAGTTCCTGAGCATGATCGCCCAACTGGTGCAGCGTATCGGCAACGCATCCTCCGACTTGCAGACCGCCGCCGCCGACACCAGTGAAGTGGCCAATAACATGAACCAGGCCGCCGGTCGCCAGCGCGAAGCCGTGGAACTGGTGAGCACCGCCTTCAACGAAATGGTGGCTACCGCCAATGAAGTGGCCCGCTCATGCAGCGCCGCGGCGGTGAGCGCCGACGAAGGCTATCGCGACGTGCACAACGGCCAGCAGCACATCGGCGAAGCCACCGGCAGCGTGCTCAAGCTCAGCGAAGATCTGCAGAAGTCGACCCAGACCATGCAGTTGCTGGAGCAGGACAGCCAGAACATCAACACCATCCTCGACACCATCCGTTCGATTGCCGAACAGACCAACCTGCTGGCGCTCAACGCCGCGATCGAAGCCGCCCGCGCCGGCGACCAGGGCCGCGGTTTTGCGGTGGTGGCCGACGAGGTCCGCGCCCTGGCCCGACGCACTGCCGACTCCACCGGCGAGATCGACAGCCTGCTGGGCAATCTTGCCCGTCGCACCCAGGAAGTCACCCAACAGATGCAAGGCAGTTTGCTGGTGTCGCACACCAGCGTGGAGCGCATCCAGCAGGCCCGCGACAGCTTCGACAAGATCCGTGGCTCGGTGGACTCGATCCGCGACCAGAACACCCAGATCGCCACCGCCGCCGAAGAACAGCACCAGGTGGCCGAGGAGATCAACCGGCACATCGCGCAGATTCATGCCGATGCACAGCTGGTGGAAGGATTTGCGCATACGGCGCAGACCGGGTCGGGTCGGTTGACCGATATTTCCGGCCAGCTCAAAGGCTTGGTGGGTCGCTTCAAGTTCTGACCTCCCCTCCCAAAGCAGGCGGTGAACCCTTCACCGCCTGATCGCTGCACACCTCACCTCCTCAACAACCCCGCACGCTTGCCCGGGATCTTGCCGCTCGCCTATTGCGCTTCTGGTATTATGGTATACCATCATACGCAGACCCTCACTTAGACGGAGCAGCCCATGAGTTTCGAAATCCGCAAGATCGTCAGTTATGTAGAAGAGACCTTTATCGAGGGCGGCAAAGCCTCCGACACGCCTGTGAAAATGGTCGGTCTGGCCGTGGTGCTGAAAAACCCCTGGCTGGGTCGTGGTTTTGTCGAAGACCTGAAGCCGGAGATCCGCGCCAACTGCTCCGACCTCGGCGCGCTGATGGTCGAGCGCCTGGTGGGCATCATCGGTGGCGCCGAGAACATCGAGGCCTACGGCAAAGCGGCCGTGGTGGGCGCCGATGGCGAGATCGAGCATGCGAGCGCGATCATCCATACCCTGCGCTTCGGCAACCACTACCGTGAAGCGGTCAAGGCCAAGAGCTACCTGAGCTTCACCAACAAGCGCGGCGGCCCGGGTACCTCGATCCAGATTCCGATGATGCACAAGGACGACGAAGGCCTGCGCTCGCACTACATCACCCTGGAAATGCAGATCGAAGACGCGCCGCGCGCTGACGAAATCGTCGTCGTGCTGGGCTGCGCCGATGGCGGTCGCCTGCACCCACGGATCGGCAACCGTTACATCGACCTGGAAGAGCTGGCGGCTGAAAAAGCCCAGTAAGCGACACCGGCCATAAGAAAAAGCATGCAGGAGCGCTCCATGATTCGGCTCACCGCTGAACACACCCCGGCGGGTACCAGTTACCTGGCGACCGGCCAAGGCCAGCCTGTGGTTTTGATCCACGGCGTGGGCCTGAACAAAGAAATGTGGGGCGGGCAAATCGTTGGCCTGGCCACGAATTACCATGTGATCAGCTATGACATGCTCGGCCATGGCGCCAGCCCGCGCCCAGCCGCCGGCACGCCGTTGCTCGGCTATGCGGACCAGTTGCTGGAACTGCTTGACCACCTGCAACTGCCCCAGGCCACGGTGATCGGATTTTCCATGGGCGGTTTGGTTGCACGGGCGTTTGCCCTGCATTACCCCGACCGTCTCAAAAGCCTGGTGGTACTTAATAGTGTGTTCAACCGCAGCCCCGAGCAGCGTGCCGGCGTCATAGCGCGCACGGCCCAGGCCGCCGAGCACGGTCCGGATGCGAATGCGCAAGCGGCGCTGTCGCGCTGGTTCAGCCCTGAATACCAGGCGGCCAACCCGGCGCAGATCGCCGCGTTGCGCCAGACCCTGGCGGGCAACGACCCCCAGGGCTACCTCACCACCTATGAGCTGTTTGCGACCCAGGACATGTACCGCGCCGACGACCTCAAAGGCTTGCGCGTGCCCACCCTGGTCGCCACCGGCGAACTGGACCCCGGCTCGACGCCGGAAATGGCCCGACAACTGGCCGACCGTATTCCCGGCGCCACGGTTGCGGTGCTGGCCGAGCAACGGCATATGATGCCGGTGGAATCACCGCGCCTGGTCAATAGCCTGTTGCTGGGGTTCCTGGACACCGTGTACGCCCAAAACACTCCAATAAAGGGGATCGTTGCATGACACTCGCACGCTTCCAGATGTGCATCGGCGGTGAATGGGTCGATGCCCTGTCCGGCAAGACTTTCGACAGCCTCAACCCGGCCCTGGCCGAACCCTGGGCGCAATTGCCCGATGCCGATGAAGCCGACGTGGACCGCGCCGTACAGGCCGCGCAAACGGCTTTCGAGAGTCCGGTCTGGCGCGGCCTCAGCGCCACGGCACGGGGCAAATTGCTGCGCCGCCTGGGTGACTTGATCGCCCAGAACATCGAACAACTGGCGCAATTGGAAAGCCGCGACAACGGTAAGCTGATCCGCGAGACCCGTGGCCAGGTCAGCTACCTGCCGGAATTCTTCCACTACACCGCAGGCCTGGCCGACAAGCTCGAAGGCGGCACCTTGCCGCTGGACAAACCGGACCTGTTCGCCTACACAGTGCACGAAGCCATGGGCGTGGTCGCCGCGATCATTCCGTGGAACAGCCCGTTGTACCTGACCGCAATCAAGCTCGCGCCGGCCCTCGCGGCGGGCAATACCATCGTGATCAAACCCTCGGAGCACGCCTCGGCAACCATCCTGGAATTGGCGCGCCTGGCCCTCGAAGCCGGGATCCCGCCGGGCGTGGTCAACGTGGTGACCGGCTACGGCCCGAGTACCGGCGCCGCCCTCACCCGCCATCCGCAGGTGCGCAAGATCGCTTTCACCGGCGGTGCGGCCACCGCACGGCATGTGGTGCGCAGCAGTGCGGAGAACTTCGCCAAGCTGTCGCTGGAACTGGGTGGCAAGTCACCGAATATCATTTTTGCCGACGCCGACCTCGATAGCGCCATCAACGGTGCGATTGCCGGGATCTATGCGGCGTCCGGGCAGAGTTGCGTGTCCGGTTCGCGCCTGCTGGTGCAGGATGAAATCTACGACGAATTCGTCGAGCGCCTGGTGGCACGTGCCGAGCGCATCCGCATCGGCAACCCTCTGGACGATGCCAGCGAAATGGGCCCCATGGCCACCGCCCAGCAGTTGGCTGTGGTCGAAGGGCTGGTGGCGGACGCCATCGCCGAAGGCGCACGCCTGCGCACTGGTGGCAAGCGCCCGCAGAACCTCGGTGAGGGCTGGTTCTATGAGCCGACATTGTTTGAGTGCGACGCCAACTCAATGAAAATCATGCAGGAAGAAGTGTTCGGCCCGGTGGCTTCGGTGATCCGTTTCAAGGACGAAGCCCAAGCGCTGGCGATTGCCAACGACTCGCAGTTCGGCCTCGCCGCCGGCATCTGGACCCGCGACCTGGGCCGCGCCCATCGACTGGCCCGGGACGTGCGCTCGGGGATCATCTGGGTCAACACCTACCGCGCCGTCTCGGCCATGGCGCCCATCGGCGGCTTCAAGAACAGTGGCTACGGACGCGAAAGCGGCATCGATTCGGTGCTGGCCTACACCGAGCTGAAGACGGTGTGGATCAACCTATCCCAGGCGCCCATGCCTGATCCCTTTGTGATGCGTTAAGAGGCCACACCCATGATCGAACCCGGCATTTACAAAGACGTCATGAGCTCGTTTCCTTCGGGCGTCACGGTGGTCACCACCCTCGACCCGGACGGCGGCATCGTCGGCATTACCGCCAGCGCATTCAGTGCGCTGTCGATCGACCCGGCCCTGGTGCTGTTCTGCCCCAACTACGCATCGGACACCTACCCGATCCTGCGCGACAGCAAGCGCTTCGCGATCCACCTACTGTCCGCCGGCCAGACCGCCGAAGCCTATGCCTTCGCCAGCAAAGGCAAGGAAAAGGCCAAGGGCATCGAGTGGCACCTGAGCGACTTGGGCAACCCGCTGCTGGCCAACGCCACGGCCATCATCGAGTGCGAGTTGTGGCGCGAATACGACGGCGGCGACCACGCGATCATTGTCGGCGCGGTGAAGAACCTGATCCTGCCCACACAGCCGGTCACGCCGATGATCTATCACAAAGGCAAGCTGGGCCCGCTGCCGACCCTGGCCTGAGGAGCGCTGAACCATGAGCAACGACAAATATGCACAAGGCCTGAAAATCCGTACGCAGGTCTTGGGTGAAGCCTACGTACAGCGTTCAATCGACAATGCCGATGACTTCACCCGACCACTGCAGGAGATGGTCACCGAGTACTGCTGGGGCCATGTGTGGGGCCGGGAGGGTTTGTCGCTTAAGGAACGCAGCATGATAAACTTGGCAATGATTTCGGCCCTCAATCGGCCTCACGAACTCAAGCTGCACGTGCGCGGCGCCTTGCGCAACGGGCTGAGTCGTGAACAAATACGCGAAATTCTGCTTCAGGTCGGCATTTATTGCGGGGTTCCCGCCGCCGTGGACAGCTTCCGGCTGGCCCGTGAAGCCTTCGCGCAAGCCGATGCCGAGGCCTCCAGTTAACCGCTACATTCAGAGCAAACCCCATGAAACGCGCGCCCCTCGACGACAGCTTCAAGGTCAATCACAACCCGGTCACCCTGCGCGAAATCGTGCTGGAGAAACTGCGCAGCGCCATCATGAATTTCCAGCTGCTGCCCGGTGACCGCCTGGTGGAGCGCGACCTGTGCGACCGCCTTGGCGTCAGCCGCACGTCGGTGCGCGAAGCCTTGCGCCACCTGGAGTCCGAAGGCCTGGTGGAATTCGCCGATGCCAAGGGCCCGCAGGTGGCGATCATCACCCTGGCCGATGCCGTCGATATCTATGAACTGCGCTGCGTGCTCGAAGGCTTGATCGTGCAGCTGTTCACCCTGCGCGCCAAGGCCAAGGACATCAAGGCCCTGGAAAAAGCCCTCGAGGAAAACCGCAAGGCCCTCAAGGAAGGCGAACTGCAGCAAGTGATCGACTCCGTGCAGGGCTTCTACGATGTGTTGCTCGAAGGCTCCGGCAACCACGTGGCCGCCACGCAATTGCGCCAGTTGCAGGCGCGCATCAGCTACCTGCGCGCAACCTCGGTGTCCCAGCAGAACCGGCGTGGCGCCAGCAACCAGGAAATGGAACGCATGGTCCAGGCGATCAAGAGCGGCGACCCCCTTGCCGCCCACCAGGCCTGCGTCGATCACGTGCGTGCGGCGGCAGCCGTGGCCCTGGATTACCTCAAGCGCAAACAGGAAGAAACCGGCAAGCTCCCCGAGATAACCCTGCCCATCGCGCTCAAAGAACCGCGCATAGGTCACTGACCGTGCCCAGCCCCAGCTTCTGCCCGACCTGCGGCGGCCGTGACCTTAGTCATCAGCTGCCACCGGGCGACACCCACGAGCGCCTGATGTGCCGGGGCTGCGGCTACATCCACTATATCAACCCCAAGATCATCGCCGGATGCATCATCGAGCAGGACGGCAAATACCTGCTGTGCCAGCGCGCAATCCCCCCGCGCCCCGGCACCTGGACGCTGCCGGCGGGCTTCATGGAAGGTGGCGAAACCACCGAAGAAGCGGCGTTGCGCGAAGTCTGGGAAGAAACCGGTGTGCGCGCCGAGATCGTGTCGCCCTACTCGATCTTCAGCGTGCCGAAGATCAGCGAGGTGTACATCATCTTCCGTGCCATCGCGCTGGAGACCACCGGCCAGTTCGGCCCGGAAACCCTGGCCTACACATTCTTCGCCCCCGAAAACATCCCCTGGGACAGCATCTACTACCCGGCGATCCGGCAGATCCTGGAGCGCTATATCGAAGAGCGCCAGGCGGGGGTGTACGGCATCTATATGGGGAATGATGACAGCGGCAAGATTCACTTCATGCGCTGATCTTCAGCCCAGAATCAGTTCAAAATGTGGGAGGGGGCTTGCCCCCGATAGCGGCCTGTCAGTCAGCTTGTTTATAACTGACCCACCGCCATCGGGGGCAAGCCCCCTCCCACATTTGGACCACACTCGGTCTCGTGTGGCCTAGGATGCCAGCCCTTCCACGATTATGATCTGCGCCTCCCCCACCCCCGCTCTGTGCCCCTTCGCCTCCTGATATTCAGCAGACTCATAGCACGCCACCGCCTGCTCGTAGCTATCAAACTCAATCACCACATTGCGCTGCCGTGCCGGCCCGCCTTCCAGCGCCTCACTGCGCCCGCCCCTGGCCAGAAATCGTCCGCCGAACTTCGCAAACGCCGCCGGGGCGCGCTGGGTGTACTGGGTGTATTGCTCTGCATCGGACACGTCCACATGGGCAATCCAATAGGCCTTCATCGAGACATCCTCTTGTTTGGAATTTGTGGTATACCATAATACATACAACCAACAAGCAGAGCACTCCCCATGCCCTTCAACAACATCGCAGACATCATCGAAGACTACCGCCAGGGCAAGATGGTGCTTCTGGTGGACGACGAAGACCGGGAAAACGAAGGCGACCTGCTGCTGCCTGCGGCGTGTTGCACCGCCGAGACTATCAGCTTCATGGCCCGCGAGGCCCGTGGCCTGATCTGCCTGACCCTCACCGATGAACATTGCCAACGCCTGGGCCTGGAGCAGATGGTGCCCAGCAATGGCAGCGTGTTCAGCACTGCGTTTACCGTGTCCATCGAAGCCGCCACCGGCGTGACCACCGGCATCTCCGCCGCCGATCGCGCACGCACCGTTGCGGCGGCTGTGGACATCAACGCGGGGCCCGCCGATATTGTGCAGCCAGGGCATATCTTCCCGTTGCGCGCCCGGGATGGTGGTGTGCTGACCCGCGCCGGCCACACCGAAGCCGGTTGCGACCTGGCGCGCCTGGCCGGGCACACACCGGCCTCGGTGATTGTCGAAGTGATGAACGACGACGGCACCATGGCCCGCCGTCCCGAGCTGGAAGCCTTTGCCCGCAAGCACGGGATCAAGATCGGCACCATCGCCGACCTGATCCACTACCGCCTCAGCACCGAACGCACCGTGGTACGCATCGGCGAACGCGACCTGCCCACGGTGCACGGCACCTTTCGCCTGATCACCTTTGAAGACCGCATCGACGGCGGCGTGCACATGGCCATGGTCATGGGCCAACTGCGCCGCGATGAACCGGCGCTGGTGCGTGTGCATGTAATCGACCCGCTGCGCGACCTGGTCGGCGCCGACTACAGCGGGCCGTCCAACTGGACCTTGTGGGCCGCCCTGCAACGCGTGGCGGCAGAGGGCTGCGGCGTGGTGGTGGTGCTGGCCAACCATGAATCGTCCCAGGCACTGCTCGAACGCGTACCGCAGTTGACCCAGGCGCCACGTCAGTTCAGCCGCTCCCAATCACGGATTTACTCGGAAGTGGGTACCGGCGCGCAGATATTGCAGGATCTGGGCGTGGGCAAACTGCGCCACCTCGGACCACCGCTGAAATACGCAGGCTTGACCGGTTACGACCTGGAAGTCGTGGAAAGCATCCCCTTCATCTGAGGTGAGAAACCCAGCGCCGGCGGATAGCCGGTATGGCAAAGTGCTTGCGCAAAGTTTGGAATACCATAATATGATATTCCATGGTCCGGACACCCCCAATAAGTGGTCCGGACCGACTGCTCCCGATAGGCGGGCACTCCAAAGCCCCGCTCATAAACACAACAATGAGGGCGTAAACATGGTGTTGAACAAAGGTACAACCGCGCTGCTGTTCGCGGGATTGTTGAGCGTGGCCTCCCACGCGGCCATGGCAGCCGAAAGCGTCAATTTCGTCAGCTGGGGCGGCAGCACCCAGGATGCGCAGAAGCAGGCGTGGGCCGATCCTTTCAGCAAGGCCAGCGGCATCACCGTGGTCCAGGATGGCCCCACCGACTACGGCAAACTCAAGGCCATGGTTGAAAGCGGCAACGTACAGTGGGACGTGGTGGATGTCGAAGCCGACTTCGCACTGCGCGCCGCCGCCGAAGGCCTGCTCGAGCCCCTCGACTTCTCGGTGATCCAGCGCGACAAGATCGACCCGCGCTTCGTCTCCGACCATGGCGTCGGCTCATTCTTCTTCTCCTTCGTGCTCGGCTATAACGAAGGCAAGCTCGGCGCCGGCAAACCGCAGGACTGGAGCGCCTTGTTCGACACCAAGACCTACCCCGGCAAACGCGCCCTCTACAAATGGCCAAGCCCAGGCGTGCTCGAACTGGCGCTGCTGGCCGACGGTGTTGCAGCCGACAAGCTCTACCCCCTGGACCTGGACCGCGCCTTCAACAAACTCGACACGATCAAGAAAGACATCGTCTGGTGGGGCGGCGGCGCGCAGTCGCAACAGTTGCTGGCCTCCGGCGAAGTCAGCATGGGCCAGTTCTGGAACGGTCGCATTCACGCCTTGCAGGAAGATGGCGCACCGGTGGGCGTGAGCTGGAAGCAGAACCTGGTGATGGCCGACATTCTCGTGGTGCCTAAAGGCTCGAAAAACAAAGCGGCCGCGATGAAATTCCTGGCCAATGCCAGCAGCGCCAAGGGCCAGGCTGATTTCTCCAACCTGACCGCCTATGCACCGGTGAACATCGACAGCGTGCAGCGCCTGGATTCAGTCCTGGCGCCCAACCTGCCGACGGCCTACGCCAAGGACCAGATCACCCTCGATTTCGCCTACTGGGCCAAGAACGGCCAAGCCATTGCGACACGGTGGAATGAATGGCTAGTCAAATGAAAATGACGGCAACCACGCGGGCCGAAGGCGCCATCGGCGGTGCCGTTGGCGCCAGGGTCGGGGCGCCGTCCCTGGCAAGGCGTTGGCGCGGATCGAGCAACCTGATCCCGGCACTGCTGTTCCTTGGCCTGTTCTTCCTGGCGCCGCTGATCGGCCTGCTGCTGCGTGGCGTGCTGGAGCCGGTGCCGGGCCTGGGCAATTACGAACAGCTGTTTGCCAATTCCGCGTATGCGCGGGTGTTGCTCAATACCTTTTCGGTAGCCGGCCTGGTGACGCTGTTCAGCCTGCTGCTGGGCTTTCCGCTGGCCTGGGCGATTACCCTGGTGCCGCGCGGCTGGGGCCGCTGGATCTTGAGTATCGTGCTGCTGTCGATGTGGACCAGCCTGCTCGCCCGCACCTATTCCTGGCTGGTATTGCTGCAGGCCTCGGGGGTGATCAACAAGGCGTTGATGGCCATGGGCATCATCGATCAACCGCTGGAGATGGTGCATAACCTCACCGGCGTAGTGATCGGCATGAGCTACATCATGATTCCGTTCATCGTGTTGCCGCTGCAGGCGACCATGCAGTCCATCGACCCGATGATCCTGCAGGCCGGCTCCATCTGTGGCGCCAGCCCGTGGACCAACTTCTTCAGGGTGTTCCTGCCGCTGTGTCGGCCGGGGTTGTTTTCCGGCGGGCTGATGGTGTTCGTGATGTCCCTCGGTTACTACGTCACCCCGGCCCTGCTGGGTGGAGCGCAGAACATGATGCTGCCCGAGTTCATCATTCAGCAGGTGCAATCGTTCCTCAATTGGGGCCTGGCCAGTGCCGGTGCGGCGTTGCTGATTTTCATCACGCTGGTGCTGTTCTACTTGTACCTGAAGCTCCAGCCGGAATCCCCGGTTGGCGCCAGCAACGCGAGGTAAGCCGTCATGCTCCTGACCCCCAACGCCATGAGCCGCAGGATGCGCCTGGGCCTCTACACCACCACCGGTTTGATTGGCCTGTTCCTGCTGCTGCCGATCGTATTCATCGTGTTGCTGTCGTTCGGTTCGTCGCAATGGCTGGTGTTCCCGCCACCGGGCTGGACGCTGAAATGGTACGGCCAGTTCTTCTCCAACCCCGACTGGATGAACGCGGCGATGGCCAGTCTCAAGGTGGCGGTGCTGACCACGTTCTTCGCCGTCGCGCTGGGGCTGCCGACCGCCTTTGCCCTGGTGCGCGGACGCTTCCCCGGTCGCGAGCTGCTCTACGGTCTGTTCACCCTGCCGATGATCGTGCCGCTGGTGATCATCGCCGTGGCGGTGTACGCGCTGTTCCTCAAGCTCGGCTACACCGGCACGATGTTCGCCTTCGTGGTCAGCCATGTGATTGTCGCGCTGCCGTTCACCATCATCTCGATCATCAACTCGCTGAAGCTGTTCGACCAGTCGATTGAAGACGCGGCGGTGATCTGCGGCGCCTCGCGCGTGCAGGCGGTGTTCAAGGTGACCTTCCCGGCGATTCGCCCAGGGATGGTGGCCGGTGCGCTGTTCGCCTTTCTCGTCTCGTGGGACGAAGTGGTGCTCAGCGTGATGATGGCCAGCCCGACCCTGCAAACCCTTCCCGTCAAAATGTGGACCACCCTGCGCCAGGACCTGACGCCTGTGATCGCCGTCGCCTCGACGTTGCTGATCGGCCTGTCGGTACTGGTCATGGTGATTGCCGCCGCCCTTCGTCGGCGCACCGAAACCCGCGCCTAGGCGCCCAGGAGCAGAACATGAGTGCAGTGATCCAAGATGCCACGCAGAACCCCGGCCAACCCCTGGTGAGCCTGCGCAACCTGAACAAGTACTACGGCGACTTTGCCGCCGTGGACAACATCTCCCTGGACATCCAGGACGGCGAGTTCCTCACCTTCCTTGGTTCCAGCGGCTCGGGCAAGAGCACCACCCTGTCGATGCTCGCCGGCTTTGAAACGCCGAGCAGCGGCGAGATCCTGGTGAGTGGGCAATCCCTGGTCAACGTGCCGCCGCACAAGCGCGACATCGGCATGGTGTTTCAACGCTACTCGCTGTTTCCGCACTTGTCGGTGCGCGACAACATCGCCTTCCCCCTGGCCATCCGCAAACTGGCCAGCGCCGAACGTGAGAAACGCGTTGACGCCATGCTCAAGCTGGTGCAGCTGGAACCGTTCGCCCATCGCCGCCCTTCGCAACTCTCCGGCGGCCAGCAACAACGCGTCGCCATCGCCCGCGCGCTGGTGTACGAGCCGCGTATCCTGCTGATGGACGAACCCCTCGGCGCCCTCGACAAGAAGCTGCGTGAAGACCTGCAGGACGAGCTGCGCCAGCTGCACCGGCGCCTGGGCATCACCATCGTCTACGTGACCCATGACCAGGAAGAAGCCATGCGCCTGTCCCAGCGCATCGCGATTTTCAGCCACGGCAAAATCGTCGGCCTGGGCAGCGGTTTCGACCTGTACCAGAACCCGCCGAACGCGTTTGTCGCCTCGTTCCTGGGCAATTCCAACTTCCTCAAGCTCAAGGCCCAGGGCAATGCGGCAGCGTCGTTCGAAGGCCAGTCGCTGTCGATCCGCCTGACCACCGGGCTGCGCACCGAGCAGGACGTATTGCTGATGGTGCGCCCGGAAAAGGCCCTGGCGCTGAGCGTCGAACAGGCCACCGAGCAACCGCTGGCGGCGGGCTGGAATGAGGTTTCGGCGATTGTCGGGGAGGTGCTGTTTCTGGGCGAGAGCCAGACGTGCGCGGTGAAAACCCTGGGTGGGACTTCGATGACGGTCAAGGCGCTGTCTGCTGCGGGCATGCCGCTCAAGGCCGGTGACCCGGTGCGGGTGCGCTGGGCCACGGCGGATGCGTGTGTGTATACGCAGTGGGCCGAGAGTGATTTGAACAAGGCGGCCGGGGCGCATTGAGCCTGCCTTGGAAGGCTTCATGTGGCAGCGGCTGGGAGAGTGTCAGCTCGTTTGTAGCTGGCCGTTCCGCCATCGGAGCTTCGTATCAACCTCTGTACCAAATGGCCCAGATGACGGTTGCAATCGCCCAGATATGACAGCTGCGATAGGGCCACAATGCCCATCTTCTGAGCGCTAAAGGAACTGACGCCAACTCTTCCTCGGTGACGAGGCCAGCTTTCACGAAGCGCTTTGAATCGGACAGGAAATCAACCATAAGCCCCATGCGGTGAAACCTATCGATCCGTTGGTTTCTTTTCCAAAAACGTTTATGCCTACGAACTCTTTCGTTGTCACTGAAGTAACTTTCCAGCTCGTCGAGTTTTCTATATTCGGCGTATAGAATCAGCCCCAAAAGGACGTGCGTCCCAGCCATCAGCACGATGCTATAGACAAGAAAGAGCGACATTATTAAGCCCCCTCTGATTGAAATAAAAAAACACCATCGACCTCTAGGATCTCTCCACCCAGGAAAGCACCGACATCTCCCAAAAAAGAACCTCCTGCGTACCCTCCCGCAGCGCCACCGATAATTCCACAGGCCAACTCAGCGCGTCCCTTGGTCGAAATAGCGAAAGCTATCTTACAAACACTCCGCCCAACCCTTGCACCATAGACTCCCCCGATCGAGGCCCCCGTCACGCTACCCGCCAACCGCCCCGTCTCCACGTATTTGGCTCGCCGACACTGCGCCTCCCTCCCGGTCATACAGGCCTCCTTGATCTCCAATCCCGCCGCGCCAACGTCCATCGCCATTCCCACATACATACCCTTGCCCAACCACTTCGACACTTGCGCAATCGCCCCCATCCGCTGGGCATAGCCGGCAATCTCGCCCTTGTGCAAATAGCTGTTGGTGGAGACCCCGAGGACCTCCTTCAACGACTGGTTGCTGCGCAAGCCCGTGCCCAATCTGCCCGCGCCACGCAGTTGAGTATCCAGCAATGCAAACAGCATCTGCCGCTGGCGAATGAAAGTCTCGCGATCCAACCCGCCCGTTTTCAATCGTTGATGCAAACGCTCTATTTCCTCCAACGTATGCACTGTTTCATCCAAATGCCGCGCCCAGGCCGATGTCGCGCTGCCGACGCCAATCGAGCCATAGGTCAGCAAGCTCTGCAGCAAGTCATAGTCATTGACCACCGCCGCGCCGGTCGATGAGTGCTGTTCCAGGTCGCGCCGCACCTGCTCGGCATGGCGCATCAACCAGGCTTCGTCCCTGGAGCATTCCACGCTGTGTGCATCGGGAATAATCACTAATTGCCCCGGCGTGACCAGCCCATGGCGCAGGTGCCGGTTGAGCACATCAAAATGGTCGGAGCGCTGGCGGCTCAAGCCTCCCCCCATCAAGCGGGACTTCAAGCTGCTGTAGTCGGTTGTATGGTCGTTGATATAACTCTGCGCCATGCCCTGCATCCCGCGTCCAATAGAGATGGCGTCGGAATATAGGCAAGCGAATACGGCCCGGAAACAAGCAGCAAGGAGTGAAGATAAATAGAGAAGTTGCCTACGCCGCCAGGAAAAACCGACTACAGAAAAATACCCGGCAAGCGCCGGGTATTTGATTTGACGTGATGATCAGTCCGAATAACCCAGCCTTACCGCACGAACCTTCTGCGTCTGCTTGCGCGTCGCCAGGCAGTAATACAAAGGACACGTCACCACCAACCCCACCAGCCACGACAAGTCCGCGCCTTCCACCAGGTTGGCCCAGGGCCCCACATACAACGACGTATTGGCAAACGGCAATTGCACGATGATGCCGATGAAATATGCCACGATCGCATGCAGGTTGAACCGGCCATACACCCCGCCGTCGGCCTGGAAGATCGAGGCGATGTCGTACACCCCGCGCTTGATGATGTAGAAGTCGATCAGGTTGATCGAGGCCCACGGCACCAGCACCAGCAACAGCGCGAGGATCAATCCGATAAATTGCGCGATGAAGTCCGCCGACGCGCCCAGCGCCACTACACAGCAACCGGCGAGGATCACGCCCGACAGCACTACGCGCACCTTGATGCTGGGCGTCCAGCGGCTGGCGAAGGTCTGGATCGAGGTGATAATCGAGAGCACCGCGCCGTACAGGTTCAGTGCGTTGTGGCTGATGATATTGAGCAGGAACAGCACCATCAGGATCGGCCCCAGCGCGCCCGTGGCTTGCTTGACCGCGACCATCGCTTCGGTGCCTTCCGGTGTCGCCAGTGCCGCCACCAGGCCGAAGGCGAACGACAGGATGGTGCCCAGTGTTGCGCCCAGGTAGGTGGCGATAAATGGCCGGGTGATGCCGATGTCCGCCGGCAGGTAGCGCGAATAGTCACTGGTGTAGGGCGAGAAGCTGATCTGCCAGATCACCCCGAGCGACACCGTGGCCAGCCAGCCGGCGGCGTTGAAACCGCCGCGGGTGAGGAAGTCGGCCGGCAGGTCATGGGCAAAGATGTAGACAAACCCGGCGAGCAACGCGCTGCCCATCACCCAGGTGCCGATGCGATTCAAGGTATGGATAAAGCGGTAGCCGATCACGCCGATGGCCGTGGCGCTGAGGGCGCCGATCAGGATGCTCGCCGGCACCGGGACCGACGGCACGATGCCGACGATGGATTTGCCGGCCAGCACGATGTTGGAAATGAAAAAGCCGATGTAGATCAGCGCCGCGAAAAATACGATCAGCAGCGCGCCGTAGCGCCCGAACTGGCCACGGCTCTGCACCATCTGCGGGATGCCCATGCGCGGGCCCTGGGCGGATGCGAGGGCAATCACGATGCCGCCAAGCAGATGCCCAAGGGCAATCGCCAGCAGCCCCCAAATCAGATTGAGATGAAACACCTGGGCCACCATTGCGCCGGTGACGATGGGCAGCGGCGCGATATTGGTGCTGAACCACAACGTGAACAGGTCGCGGGCTTTCCCGTGGCGCTCTGAGAGGGGGACGTAATCGACCGTGTGATGCTCGATCAGGGGGTCTTGCCGGGACATCTGAGGCATAGGAATAACTCGCGTTTGTCTGATCTTATAGTTGTTTGACGCCAACCGAGGGGAACTCTAGGGCCGCCCTCAGCATGAACACCATATTATGGTATTCCAAGCTTTTAACAAGACTGATCCGTTGTTTTAGCCCCCTCCGATCCGGCAATCCCGCCCCGAGAAAACCCATTATCAAGGCATAAATTCCCGTAATAGAGGGTTTTTTGCGGTTCTTGACACGTTTATCGCCCGTTTAAAAAAGCCCTTGCAACTCATGTATTACGGTATACCATCAGACCTATAAATTTAAAAAAAACCGCTTCATAGCAGAGGACAATCCCATGATCGATGCCGCCGTCTACAAACAAGTGATGGGTTCGTTTCCGTCCGGGGTCACCGTAATTACTACGCTGGACGACGACGGGCAAATCGTCGGCCTCACCGCCAGCGCGTTCAGCACGCTGTCCATGGACCCGGCCCTGGTGCTCTTCTGCCCCAACTACAGCTCTGACTCCTACCCCGTACTGATCAAGAACAAGCGCTTCGCCATCCATGTGTTGTCCGGCGGACAGCAAAGCGAAGCCTATGCCTTTGCGCGCAAAGGCAAGGACAAGGCCCAGGGCATCGAGTGGACCCTGAGTGCATTGGGCAATCCGATCCTGGCCAATGCCACGGCGGTCATTGAATGCCAGTTGTGGCGCGAATACGAAGGCGGCGACCACGCAATCATGGTTGGCTCGGTCAAGAACCTGATCGTGCCGACACAGCCGAATGGACCCCTGGTGTATTGCCACGGCAAGATGGGTACCCTGCCGGTGCCTGCCTGATACCCCGCTGAACCCATTTTTTTTGCGGAAAACAACAATAGATCCGAGGTACGCGTCATGAAATTTTCGCTGTTCGTACACATGGAACGCTGGGATGAAAGCGTCAGCCACCGTCAGTTGTTCGAAGACTTGACCGAACTGACCCTGATGGCCGAAGCCGGTGGTTTCAGCACCGTGTGGATTGGCGAACACCACGCGATGGAATACACCATATCGCCAAGTCCCATGCCGCTGCTGGCTTACCTCGCGGCCAGGACCACCACTATCCATCTGGGCGCCGGCACCATCATCGCGCCGTTCTGGCACCCGCTGCGGGTGGCGGGCGAATGCGCGTTGCTCGACGTGATCAGCAACGGGCGCATGGAAGTAGGCCTGGCCCGTGGCGCTTATCAGGTCGAGTTCGACCGCATGGCCGGCGGCATGCCTGCCTCGAGCGGTGGCCAGGCCCTGCGCGAAATGGTGCCGGTAGTGCGCGCCCTGTGGAAAGGCGACTACGCCCACGACGGCGACATCTGGAAATTCCCCACCTCCACCAGCGTACCCAAGCCGATCCAGCAGCCCAGCCCACCGATGTGGATCGCCGCCCGCGACCCCGACTCCCATCATTTCGCCGTGGCCAACGGCTGCAACGTGATGGTCACGCCGCTGATGAAGGGCGATGAAGAAGTCCTGGACCTGAAAAACAAATTCCAGGCTGCCCTGGACAACAACGCTGGCGTGCCGCGCCCGCAGTTGATGGTGCTGCGTCACACCCACGTGCACGCCGCTGATGATCCGCAGGGCTGGAAAGTCGGGGCCAAGGCGATCTCGAAGTTCTATCGCACCTTCGATGCCTGGTTCGGTAACAAGAGCGTGCCGGTCAACGGTTTCCTGGAGCCAAGTCCGGAAGAGAAGTTCGCCGCACGCCCCGAGTTCGAACTGGAGAGCCTGCACAAAACCGCGATGATCGGCACTGCAGAAGAGATCATCCCGCGTATTCGGTATTACCAGGAACTGGGCGTGGATGAGTTCAGCTTCTGGTGCGACAACAGCCTGCCCCATGCCGAGAAGAAGAAGTCCCTGGCCCTGTTTATCGAGCAGGTGATGCCAGCGTTTCGTTGACCGTCCGCAGGCGTCGCTTCAAGCAGATGCGACGCCTGCACACCCGGTGATCAGTTGAACAGCTCGACACCCAACTGGAACGCGACCCACAGCGCCAGACCCGTGGCGAAGAGCAACGCAATGTTCTCGAACAGGTTATTGCGGTACTCCTTGCCGAGCAGCGACTTCTGGTTGGACATGATCAGCAGGCCGAGGGAAATCACTGGCAGACCGATGATGTTCAACGCGCTGACACCAATGGTCAGCGTGACAAAGTCCGGCATGCCCGGCAGTGACCAGACCAGCGGGGTCACCAGGATGAACAGCATGAACCACTTGTGCATCGGGTCATGGTGGAACTCTTTGCCATAGCGTTCCCGGCGTCCGGGGCGCACGTGCTGGAAGGCATCGGTGATCAGCATCGGAAAGGCCGTGGTCTTGCCCGAGATGCTGGCGAACAGCGTCGCGAACACGCCGATAAAGAAGATGTACCAGCCGATCGGGCCGAAGAAGATCTCCAGCGCCTTGCCCAGGTCGCCCAGGGTATTCACTTCAATGCCGTTGGGCCGCAGGATCTCGGCGCCGACAATCCAGATCGCCAGGTTGATCACAATGCCGACGAACACGGCGAACAGCAGGTCGTTACGCTGGATGCGCTTGTGCTGCGGGCCGATCCAGCCCTTCTGGCGCATCACATAGGGGTGCACAAAGTTGGCGATCGAGCCCGCCACCGCGCCGATCACCGAGACCGCCACCAGCAACGCGCCATGCACGCCCTCATCCGGCGGAATGCTGAAACCGATCGTGCCTCTGACAATACCCGCCATGTCCGGCCCGGACATCACTGCCAAGGCAATGAACGCCAGGGTCATGATCGCCAGCAGGCCCTTCATCACGCCTTCGATCATCGAATAGATATTGCGCCCCACCAGCAGCCACACCGCCAACACCACCGCCACCGAACACAGCAGCGCGTAGTCGGTCTTGAACAGCATGGCCAGGGCTTCACCCGCGCCCTTGATCATGTAGGCATTCATCAAATGCCCCATCAGCAGCGCATACACCAGCAGGAACCAGGCGAAAAACGGGTTCAACTGGGCATAGCCCTGAAGGATCGTCATGCCTTGGTTATTGCACAGCTGGAAGCGCGCAATGATGTTGACGATCAGGTACCTGAGCAGCAGCGACACCGCGAGCACCCACATCATGGCGTAGCCGTAGTTGGCGCCGGCAACGGAGGAGGTAATCAAATCGCCTGCGCCCAGCCAGGACAGTACCGCGATAACGCCGGGGCCGAGCAGCTTTAGAAGTCGTACAACATGGCCGGGCGCAGGCGCCGCAGCCTTGCCTTCGACGGAAGGAAAACCGGTCATAGGGGGGAGTCTCCGTTATTTTTTTTGTGAGAGCGGTGATAGTCGAACACAGTTGATACGACGTCGTACAACTCCAATAGCCGGTTAAGTATTAATAAATGTTTCGCGCCGCGCCGGTTGTCCGCGACGCGCTGGAATCATCGCCCTGCGACAAAATGTACTAACCAGTTACTTATCTTGCTAAAATCGCGGTCCTGCCCTATTGCCTGTCAATTAAGCGAACGAAATGTTCAACGCAGCGAAGATCAAATGTGGGAGGGGATCTGCGCTAACTGATCGGCATTAGGCTTTGCCCTCTCTCACTCGAGCCCTTTCGACATGAAACGAGCATCGCGCGCCGCTGGCGTCTCTAGATTCTTACTCCTTGGCCTGGGCGTGATCATCGCCCTGCTCGGCCTTGCCCTCGCCGTTGGCGGCGCCAAACTGGCCAGCCTGGGAGGTTCCTGGTACTTCCTGGTCGGTGGCGTGGCCATGGCCCTTGCCGGACTGCTGATTGCCCGGCGCAACCCGGCGGGTGCCTGGCTGTTCGCCGCGTTCCTGGTCGCCACGGCCGTATGGGCCGTCGCGGATGTGGGCCTGGTGTACTGGCCGCTGTTTTCGCGCCTGTTCATGTTCGCGGTGATCGGTATCGTGGTCGCGCTGGTGTATCCGCTGCTGGTCGGTAAACCGGCGCGTGGTGCGTACGGCGTCGCCGCTGTACTGGCGCTGGGCGTGGCGGTGGCGGCGGGCAATATGTTCGTCGCTCACCCAAGCGTCGCGCCGACCGGCGCCGGCCCCGGCATCACCCCGGTGGCCGCGGCCGATGCCCAGAAAGACTGGGCCCACTACGGCAACACCGAAGGCGGCAGCCGCTTCGCCGCGCTGGACCAGATCAATCGCGACAACATCGACAAGCTCAAAGTCGCCTGGACCTACCACACCGGTGACGTGGCGATCAGCGACGGTAACGGTGCCGAGGACCAGCTGACGCCCCTGCAGATCGGCAACAAGGTCTTCATCTGCACCCCGCACAACAACCTCATCGCGCTCGACGCCGACACCGGCAAGGAACTGTGGAAGAACGAGGTCAACGCCCAATCGGCGGTCTGGCAGCGGTGCCGTGGGATGGCCTACTTCGACGCCACTGCGCCGATTGCCCAGCCGACCCAACCCAACAGCTCGCCGATCATTGCCGCCAGCGTGGCCGCCGGTGCGCAATGCCAGCGTCGCCTGCTGACCAACACCATCGATGCACGCCTGATCGCCGTGGATGCCGACACCGGCAAATTCTGCGAAGACTTCGGCACCCACGGCCAAGTGGATTTGAAGGCCGGCCTGGGTAATGTGCCGGACAGCTACTACCAATTGTCGTCGGCGCCGCTGATTGCCGGTACCACCGTAGTGGTGGGCGGTCGCGTCGCGGATAACGTACAGACCGATATGCCCGGCGGCGTGATCCGTGGTTTCGATATCATCAGCGGCCAGATGCGCTGGGCGTTCGACCCCGGCAACCCTGAAGACAAACATGCGCCAGCCGAGGGCAGCACCTACGTGCGCAGCACCCCGAACAGCTGGGCGCCGATGTCCTACGACCCGCTGATGAACACGGTCTTCCTGCCGATGGGCAGCTCGTCCACCGACATCTACGGTGTGGAGCGCACCCAGCTCAATCATAAATACGGTGCTTCGGTACTGGCGCTGGACGCTTCCACCGGTGCCGAGAAATGGGTGTACCAGACGGTCCACAATGACCTGTGGGACTTCGACCTGCCGATGCAACCCAGCTTGATCGATTTCACCCCGCCGGGCAGCGACAAGGCGGTGCCCGCCGTGGTGATCGGCACCAAGGCCGGGCAAATCTATGTACTCGACCGCGCCACCGGCAAGCCGTTGACCGACGTGCAGGAAGTGCCGGTCAAAGCCGCGAACATTCCCAACGAGCCGTACTCCCCCACCCAGCCCAAATCCCTGGGCATGCCGCAGATCGGCGCACAGACCCTGACCGAATCGGACATGTGGGGCGCCACGCCGTTTGACCAGTTGCTGTGCCGCATCGACTTCAAGGGCATGCGCTACGACGGCCTGTACACTGCGCCGGGTACCGATAAATCCCTGAGTTTCCCGGGTTCCCTGGGCGGCATGAACTGGGGCAGTATTTCCACCGACCCGGTGCACGGTTTTATCTTCGTCAACGACATGCGCCTGGGCCTGTGGATCCAGATGGTGCCGTCGCAGAACAAGGCCCTGGCGGCCTCCGGCGGTGAAGCGCTGAACACCGGCATGGGCGCTGTGCCGCTCAAGGGCACGCCCTATGCGGTGAACAAGAACCGCTTTCTGTCGGTAGCCGGCATTCCGTGCCAGGCGCCGCCGTTCGGCACCTTGACCGCCATCGACATGAAAACCCAGAAAATCGCCTGGCAAGTACCGGTGGGCACTGTTGAAGACACCGGCCCCCTGGGCATCCGCATGCACCTGCCGATCAAAGTCGGCCTGCCGACCCTCGGCGGTACGCTGTCGACCCAGGGTGGCCTGATCTTTATCGCCGGCACCCAGGACTTCTACCTGCGCGCCTTCAACAGCGGCAACGGCGATGAAATCTGGAAAGCCCGCCTGCCGGTGGGCAGCCAGGGCGGCCCGATGACCTACGTGTCACCCAAGACCGGCAAGCAGTACATCGTCGTCACCGCCGGCGGTGCGCGCCAGTCCACCGACCGTGGCGACTATGTGATCGCCTACTCCCTGCCGTAACAACCCCTGTTCGCGCGGTGCGCCCGCACCGCGCTTTTGTGTCTGGAAAATCCTGCATGAACCCTACTTCTCATACCTGCATTGGGCGCCTGGTGCTGGGCCTGGCCTTTGCCGCCGCCCTGCCCGCTCAAGCCGACGACACCACCCTGACCGGCGACTGGGGCGGCCTGCGCCGTGAACTCGACGACCAGGGCGTGCGCTTCAGCGGCGACTACAGTGGCGAGACCGCCTACAACGCCCATGGCGGCCAGCATCGCTCGGCGCGCTACTCACAAAACCTCAAGCTCGGCGTGCAGTTCGACCTGGGCAAGCTCTACGGTTTCAACAACGGCGACCGCATCCAGCTGACCATCAACGACCGACGCGGCAACAGCGCCTCCGAAGACCTGGTGGGCAACCGCCTGCCGATCCAGGAAAACTACGGCGGCCTTTATACCCGCCTCACCGAGTTGAGCTACGAACGCACGCTGTTCACCCCGGCACTTAACGTCAAGCTCGGCTACATGGCCATGGGCAATGACCTCGGCGGCCTGGACAGCGGCATCCTGTGCAACTTCATGAACGCCGGGTTCTGCGGGCATCCGTTGAACATGTCGGGCGGCAGCGGCTGGGCCAACTATCCGAATGCGCACCTGGGTGCACGGGTTAAATACGACTTTTCGCCCAACTGGCAACTGCGCGTGGCCGCGTTCAATGTCGACCCGTCCAGCAACGGCAATTCCAGCCGCGCCTGGCACCTGGGGCCCAAACACACCACCGGTACCGTGGTGCCCATTGAGCTGATCTACAAACACGCCGGCAACCTGCCGGGTGAGTACAAGCTCGGTTATTACTACGACAGCTCCGATGTAAAACGCATCGGCAGCGACAAAGCGGTCAGCGGTCGCGGCGGCCACTACCTGTTGATCGACCAGGCGGTGTGGGCCTCTCCGACGTCCCAGGGCCGCAGCCTGCATGCCTTTGCTCAATACTCGGCGGCCAGCGAAGCGGCGTCGCCGTTCAGCAAGTGGTATGGCGCGGGGGTGGTGTTGTACAAACCGTTCGAAGGCCGCCCACGGGACACCGTCGCCCTGGGCTATGGCCGCGCCGTGCCGAACCCGCGCAGTCGCGATGTACAGGAACTGGCGGCCGTCAATGCAGGCAACCCCTACCCTGCCCTGGACAGCGCCGAGCAGTTGATCGAACTCAGCTACGGCTACCAGGCCACGCCGTGGCTGACCTTGCGTCCGGATGTGCAATACATCATCGAACCGGGGGCGTTTTCCGGGGAAAGTATCGACAATGCGCTGATACTGGGTTTGCAGGTCAAGGCGGTGTTCTAAGCCGCGCCCTGCTGGTACTGCCTGGGCGTACACCCGAACTCGCGGCGAAACACCGTGTGCAGGTATTGCGCCGAGGTGAACCCGCAGGTCTGCGCAATATCGGCAATCGCCAGCGCCTGGTTTTCCAGGCCCTTGGCGGCGGCGGCGAGTTTGAAGCGCAAGATCTCGTCGTGCACGCTGCACCCGCGCACCTTGCGAAAGTGCGACTCCAACGATGAGCGCGACACCCCGACATACGCCGCCACCTGCGCGGTCTTGATGCCCTGGCACGCGTACTGGCGGATAAACAGCAGGGCCTGCATCACATAGGGATTGCCCAAAGGCTGGTGCAGGCTGGAGGCCTGCACGTTGATTGCGTCCGGCGGCACCAGCACCTGCGTACCCGCGCAGGGTTTGCCATGCAGCATCTGGTGCAGCAGCGCGGCGGCAGTGCGGCCCATGGTTTCGGTGCCCTGGATCACCGAACTGAGCGGCACCCGCGTCAGCGTGCGGGTCAGCGGGTCGTTGTCGATGCCGATCAGCGCCACTTCCTCCGGCACCGCAATGCCTGCTGTCAGGCAGGCCTGCAACAGCTGCCGGGCACGGGCGTCGGTCACCGCAATAATGCCGATAGGCTTGGGCAGGCTGTGCAGCCAGGCAATCTGCTGCTCCACCGCGCTGTCCCACAACGGCGCGCTGGTCCCCAGGCCGCGATAGATCTCTACCTGCAAACCGTCGCGCTGCATCAACCCGCGAAAAGCCTTCTCACGCTCCTGGGCCCAGCGGTTGGCCTGGGCTTCAGGCAGGCTGAAACAGGCAAACCGCGTCAACCCGGCCTCGATCAGGTGCTCGTAGGCCAGTTTCATGAGCGCATGGTTATCGGTCGCCACATAGGGAATCCCCTTGGGGTACAGGCTGACGTCCTCATACGACCCGCCCACCGCCACCACCGGTATCCGACTCCCGACCAACGCCTCGCCAATCAGCGGGTCATCGAAATCGGCAATGATCCCATCGCCCTGCCAACGCTCGATACCGCGCAGGCGACAGAGAAAATCCTCCTCCAGGAACAAATCCCAGGACGCACGCGTGCTGCTCAGGTAATTGCCGATACCGGCGATGATGCCACGGTCGTAGATTTTGCTGCCGTTGAAGAGCAAGGCGATGCGGTGCACGGGCGGTAGGGTTTTCATTGGTTTTGTCCTGGGGCCGGTGGGTGCAAACAGGTACGCGGATGTCTGGCGGCTAAGGATAGCGGACCTGGGATGAGGCCCGCTTAACTTACCTAAACTCCACCAGCAGGGCTGCAACTACTGACCAAAAGACGGAGCCGATCAACATCATCATATTGATGGCCAATAGGCGCCTTAGGTGAGGAGGAAAGTTTTAAGATCGACAGGGTCCAGTTCTCCGATGCGAAGAGACGCCTTTGGCAACGTCACCCTTCCGGCAATTTTTGATATTTCCCAAAGCGACCAGATTACCCCCCCCTTTTCCAGGCTTGTCCCCAGCTATAAATAAAGCGACTGTTCCTCAGTGCTTCTTTCATAGCGTCCAGGTACCGACGACTTAGGTAAAGACTAAAGATAACGCCAGCAACTGCGAGCAAAATTGGCCCACCTGTAACAATGATTGAAATCCAAGGAGGCCAAGTATCGATACTGGTCATGGTTGTCCGGCCTCGTAAATTTTTTCACTCCTGAGGTTTGCCTCGGCGTCCCCACCAGAACCTAGTGATGCGTCAGGCTACGAATTGGAAACGCCGAGGGCTTTTCGAGTAAGGGATGTCGCCCCCTCAAACTACCTAAACTTAAGTAGTACAACTACGGTGACAAGCCAAGTAAAACCAATGACTTTCATAGCCGTATCGATAACCAGCAGACGCTTTAGGTAAGGTGGAAAACTTTCGAGATCAGCAGCGTTTACATCCCCAATTCGGATATACGCCTTCGACCACGTTACCATTCCTGCGATTTTCGCTATCTCCAACAGGGACCAAATCACACCCCTGCGCCCCAAACTCGGTCCCCATAAGTAAATATAACGGCTATTCTTCAATGCGTCCTTAATGGCGTCCAAGTGACAGCGGCTCAGATACAACGTGTATCCAATGCTTATAATTCCAAGCAAAAAAGGACCACCGCCAACAATCCAAAAAGCGAACCAAGACTTCCAGAATTCCTCCTCAGTCATGGCGCAGTTTTCTCGTACAGAATTTCTCCACCTAGTTCCCCTCCCATCCCACCTGCAGTCGTGCCCACCCATGCACCAGTTGCTACCAGTGCCGCAGCACAAATAACATCACCTTTTGTCTTGGGGCCGGTGAGTGCAGATGAGTACTCAAAGGTCTGACTGCTCAGGATAACGGGCCTCGGATGAGGCCCGCTAGAACAATGAGTCGCGGCGACTCTTCAAACTATCTGATTCTAAGCAGCACAACCACGACCCCCATCCAAATACAAGCAATTATCATCATTGCCAAATCGACAACTAAGAGACGCTTCAGGTATGGGGGAAACTTTTCAATATCGCCTGGATCAACCTCCCCCATAATGATAGAAGCCCTTGGCCAGACAACCATTCCGGCAATTTTCGAAATTTCCAAGAGCGACCAAATCAAACCTCGCCTCCCCAGACTTGTGCCCCATATATACATATAACGACTATTTTTTAGGGCCTCCTTCATGGCATCTAGGTGACAGTGAGTAAGGTAAAGGCTAAATGCAAGGCCAGCAGCTGCAAGTAAAATAGGGCCTCCGGCGAATATGATCGCAACCCAAGGTGGCCAAGTATCGATGTTAGTCATGGTTTGTAGCCTCATAGATTTTTTCACCTATGTATTCGCCACCTTCACCACCGTAAGTGGTACCTGCCCATGCGCCAGCACCGACTAAAGCCGCGACGCAGACAACTCCTCCTATCCCAGTGGTAACACCCAATGCTAAACAGATTGATCCGCCAGCCGCGCCGGCCAACCCTCCTGCTCCAGCACCAAAAAAGGTAGCGCCTGCAAATTTTCCCGCTTCCGTAAACTTGATCCTCTTGCACGACTGCGCAGAGTCACCGTTACACACTTGCTGAACAGCCAATAACGAAGACACCCCACCAAGACCAATACCAATGTACCCCCCTGCCTTCATATACTTCGTGGCACGGCTGACCGACTCCACATGAGCGGCATACCCCGGAATCTGCCCCGGCCCGCCCGCCTTGTTCCAGTGATGCACCAGGCTGCGGCTGGAAATACCCAGGGCCGATTTCAACTTCGGGTGATCGCCCAAGGTTGTCTGGCCGCGCAAGCGCGTGGAGTTGAGCAAATGGGCATCCAACTGGTTCATCAGCCGTTGACGATCAGCAAAGAACTGCGGCGATCTAAGGTGGCCGTGCCGCCGATAGCTTTGCTGATGCAGGCGCTCCATCGCCTGGAGTGTGTCGCGCAGATTGCTCAGGTGCTTCTCCATCACCACTGCACTGACGCCGAGCCAGGTTGAGGTATGGCCGATAAACCCGGCAATTTCGGCACCGTGGCGAAACAGGAAGTCAGCCTCGTCCGGCGTCAAGGTATCCAGGGAGGCGTCGACCTGTATGGCGGCCTGCATCAGTTGCGCTTCTTGATAGGTGCAGGAGGTATTGCTCGGATCACTGAGCACAATCATTGAGCCGGCTTTGACACTACCCGTATTGGGATTTAGTGCCTGGAACTTGCGCATCACAGCTGGGTCGAGCGTCGGAAAAAGCGTAGCCTCCAGCGCCTCGCGGGTCATGCTCTTAGGCACGATATAGAAGCCAGGCTCCTGGTCGCTCTCTGCGTTGAATGCTCGACGGGTGGGCACGAAACCAGATTGACGCGGCGCTACAGGGCTGGCGCTTACCGTTGATGTGTTGGGTTGAGCAATTCGCTGATTAATAGGCGATGCTGAGTTTTCGTTTTCGTAGGTGGCTGAGTACACCGAAGGAATCAACCGAGCTTGACATGGGCAACTGCTGAAACTATCCAGTGTGCCTGCCACACGTTTACCGTGACTCTCAATATGGGAAATGCCGCCTAGAATCTGGTATGTCCCTTTATGTTTTCCGCAGGTAACCAGGTCACCTTCGCGAGCATGGAGAATCCCGTAGATATTAACTCTTGGATCACCTTCGATAATTCTACCGCCGCACGTCGTTCTATCACCCAGGCCAACAAAATGTCCTTCACTCATGCACTGCGCCCTTTAAATTAGTCCACTGCCAATGCGCGAAACGGCAAAGCAATCAAGCCCTGTCCCGCTCAATCCTTACTGGGTGACTGCCTTCGGCCGCCACTCGATAAATTGCAATAGGTGGATGAGCCTTGCGGTAGGCATTTTTTTTATCATCACGTCCAACACTTGCTTACTGAGCCCCGTTTTTTTGCTCAGTGAGCGAAGACTTATCCAACCCACTCAAAAACTCAGGCGATACGTCGTTGGTATACAACAAGGCTTGTGATGTATTCATCTCTATGTTCCTTATCTCAGTTTAGTTCGCCGCCCTCACTTGATCACATCAAGGCAGTGACTGGCGCTCCGAACTTTGAAGAGGCATTTACCCGCCGTAAAGTCAGACGTTTCCCTAAATCCTGTACTCCCTGAGCCGTCCCGAGTTCCTCACTCAAAATCGCACCACCCCTTGGTGATTTTCATAATCAGCAGCCCCAGTGCCGTTGCTAGTATCCAGACACCGCCAAGAACAATAAGGAAAACGCCATGCCGTACTTCCCCGGTGTCGAGCAGGTCCGCTTCGAAGGCCCTGCCAGCGACGCTCCCCTCGCCTTTCGTCACTACGACGCCAACAAGCTGATCCTCGGCAAGCCCATGCGGGAGCACCTGCGCATGGCGGCCTGCTACTGGCACACCTTTGTGTGGCCGGGGGCGGACATGTTTGGTGTGGGCACCTTCAAGCGGCCGTGGCAGCGCAGCGGTGGCCCCATGGAGCTGGCCATGGGCAAGGCGGAGGCGGCCTTTGAGTTTTTCTCCAAGCTGGGCATCGACTACTACAGTTTTCACGACACCGATGTGGCGCCCGAAGGCAGTTCGCTCAAGGAGTACCGCAACCACTTTGCGCAGATGGTCGACCACCTGGAGCGTCATCAGGAACAGACCGGCATCAAGCTGCTGTGGGGCACCGCCAATTGCTTCAGCAACCCGCGCTTTGCCGCCGGTGCCGCGAGCAACCCCGACCCGGAGGTGTTCGCCTACGCCGCCGCCCAGGTGTTCAGCGCGATGAACGCCACGCTGCGGCTCAAGGGTTCCAACTACGTGCTGTGGGGCGGTCGTGAAGGCTATGAAACCCTGCTCAACACCGACCTCAAGCGCGAGCGTGAACAGCTCGGCCGGTTCATGCGCATGGTGGTGGAACACAAGCACAAGATCGGCTTTACCGGCGACCTGCTGATCGAGCCCAAGCCCCAGGAGCCGACCAAGCATCAGTACGATTACGACAGCGCCACGGTGTTCGGCTTCCTGCACGAGTACGGCCTGGAGCACGAGATCAAAGTGAACATCGAGGCCAACCATGCGACGTTGGCCGGGCACAGCTTTCACCATGAGATTGCCACCGCCGTGTCCCTGGGGATTTTCGGCAGCATCGACGCCAACCGTGGCGACCCGCAGAACGGCTGGGATACCGACCAGTTCCCCAACAGCGTCGAGGAAATGACCCTGGCCACCTATGAAATCCTCAAGGCCGGCGGCTTCAGGAACGGCGGCTACAATTTCGATTCCAAGGTGCGCCGCCAGAGCCTGGACGATATCGACCTGTTCCACGGGCATGTCGCAGCGATGGATGTATTGGCCCTGGCCCTGGAACGCGCGGCCGCCATGCTGCAGAACGACCGCCTGCAACAGTTCAAGGACCAGCGCTATGCCGGCTGGCAGCAGCCGCTGGGCAAAGCCGTACTGGCGGGCGAGTTCAGCCTGCAATCCCTGGCCGAACATGCGTTTGCCAACGAACTGGACCCGCAGGCCGTGAGTGGGCGGCAGGAGATGCTGGAAGGAATCGTGAACCGGTTCATCTACACCTGACGCTCCTACAGGGGCTGTGACATTTGCGCGACAAATCTATGCACAGAGCGCCCAAGGACGCTCTACAGTTTCAGGCGCACCACGCTGTGTCTTTTCCAACAACAATAAAAGGACGCACCACCATGAAGTCATTCAAACGTACGCTGCTCGCCACTGCCCTGGCCCTGCTCGCCCTGCCGGTGATGGCCGATTCGGCTCACCCGAAAATCGGTTTTTCCATCGACGACCTGCGCCTGGAGCGCTGGTCCCGTGACCGTGACTACTTCGTCGCCGCGGCGGAGAAACTCGATGCCAAGGTGTTCGTGCAGTCCGCCGATGCCAACGAGCAGAAGCAAATCTCGCAGATCGAAAACCTGATCTCCCGTGGCGTCGATGTGATCGTGATCGTGCCGTTCAATGCCACGGTGCTCACCAACGCGGTGGCCGAAGCCAAGAAGGCCGGGATCAAGGTGGTGTCCTATGACCGCCTGATCCTCAATGCGGACATTGACGCCTACATTTCCTTCGATAACGAAAAAGTCGGCGAAATGCAGGCCAGCGGCGTGCTGCAAGCGGCGCCCAAGGGCAATTACTTCCTGCTCGGTGGCGCGCCGACCGACAACAACGCCAAGGTGCTGCGCGAAGGCCAGATGAAGGTGCTGCAACCGGCCATCGACAAGGGCGATATCAAGATTGTCGGCCAACAATGGGTGAAAGAGTGGAACCCCACCGAAGCCCTGAGCATCGTCGAGAACGCCCTGACTCGTAACAACAACAAGATCGACGCCATCGTCGCCTCCAACGATGCCACCGCCGGCGGTGCGATCCAGGCCCTGGCCGCGCAGAAGCTGGCGGGCAAGGTGCCGATTTCCGGCCAGGACGCCGACCTGGCGGCGATCAAGCGCGTGATCGACGGCACCCAGACCATGACCGTCTACAAACCGCTCAAGTTGATCGCCACCGAGGCGGCCAAACTCTCGGTGCAGTTGGCGCGCAATGAAAAGCCCACCTACAGCTCGCAATACGACAACGGCAGCAAGCAGGTCGACACCATCCTGCTCACCCCGACACCGCTGACCAAGGCCAATATCGACGTGCTGGAGAAGGACGGGTTCTACACCAAAGAGCAAATCGGCGGGCAATGATGACTGCCTCGATAAAACCTCGCCCCCTGTAGGAGCGAGCTTGCTCGCGAAAAACGTCAACGATAATGCGCGCTTCCTGGATAAACGCGGCGCTCTCGGGTTTTTCGCGAGCAAGCTCGCTCCTACAGGGGTGGGGGCCAGCCTTTTTGTGTGAGCCTTTCCCATGTCCGACTACCTGCTGCAAATGAACGGCATCGTCAAACGCTTCGGCGGTGTCAACGCCCTCAACGGCATCGACATCAACGTACAGCCCGGCGAGTGCGTCGGGTTGTGCGGCGAAAACGGTGCCGGCAAATCCACCCTGATGAAGGTGCTGTCGGCGGTCTATCCGTATGGCACCTGGGAGGGAGAAATCCTCTGGGACGGGCAGCCGCTCAAAGCCCAGTCCATCAGCGAAACCGAAGCCGCCGGCATCGTCATCATCCACCAGGAACTGACCCTGGTGCCCGACCTGTCGGTGGCCGAGAACATCTTCATGGGTCACGAGTTGACCCTGCCCGGCGGGCGCATGAATTACCCGGCGATGCTGCGCCGCGCCGAGGCGTTGATGCGTGAACTCAAGGTGCCGGACATGAATGTGGCGCTGCCGGTGTCGCAGTATGGCGGCGGCTACCAGCAACTGGTGGAGATCGCCAAGGCTCTCAACAAACAGGCACGCCTGCTGATCCTGGACGAGCCCTCCTCGGCCCTGACCCGTTCGGAAATCGACGTGCTGCTGGACATTATCCGTGACCTCAAGGCCAAGGGCGTGGCCTGCGTGTACATCTCGCACAAGCTCGATGAAGTGGCGGCCGTGTGCGACACCATCGCCGTGATTCGTGACGGCAAGCACATCGCAACCACTGCCATGGCCGACATGGACATCGCGCAGATCATCACGCAAATGGTCGGCCGCGAGATGAGTAACCTCTACCCCACCGAACCCCATGAGGTGGGTGAGGTGATATTCGAAGCGCGCAACGTCACCTGCTACGACGTCGACAACCCCAGGCGCAAACGCGTCGACGATGTTTCCTTCGTGCTCAGGCGTGGCGAAATCCTCGGTATTGCCGGGCTGGTGGGCGCCGGGCGCACGGAGCTGGTGTCGGCACTGTTCGGCGCCTACCCCGGCCGCTACAGCGGTGAGGTGTGGCTGGAAGGCCAGGTGATCGACACGCGTACGCCGCTCAAGTCGATCCGCGCCGGACTGTGCATGGTGCCCGAGGACCGCAAGCGCCAGGGCATCATCCCCGACCTGGGCGTGGGCCAGAACATCACCCTCGCGGTGCTCGACAGCTATGCCCACCTGACCCGCATCGACGCCGAGGCCGAACTGGGCAGCATCGACCAGCAGATCGCGCGCATGCACCTGAAAACCGCCAGCCCGTTTCTGCCGATTACCAGCCTGTCCGGTGGCAACCAGCAAAAGGCCGTGCTGGCGAAAATGCTGATGGCCAAGCCCAAGGTGCTGATCCTGGATGAGCCCACGCGCGGGGTGGATGTGGGCGCCAAGTACGAGATCTACAAACTGATGGGCGCGCTGGCGGCCGAGGGGGTGTCGATCATCATGGTGTCGTCGGAACTCGCCGAAGTGCTCGGCGTGTCCAACCGCGTGCTGGTGATCGGCGACGGCCAGTTGCGGGGCGACTTCATCAACCAGGGGCTCACCCAGGAACAGGTACTCGCCGCTGCGCTCAGCCAAAATAATAACGATCGGAAGACCGCGTAGATGAATCAGGTCAAACAGCTTTTCACCCGCTACAAAATGCTCGCGCTGGTGATCGCCGTCGCGTTCATCTGGCTGTTTTTCAGCTGGCAGACCGACGGCGGTTTCCTCACGCCGCGCAACCTGTCCAACCTGCTGCGGCAGATGTCCATCACCGGGATACTGGCGTGCGGCATGGTGCTGGTGATCATCAGCGGCGAAATCGATTTGTCGGTCGGCTCATTGCTGGGCTTGCTGGGCGGGCTGGCGGCGATCCTGGATGTGGTTTATCACATCCCGCTGCTGGCCAACCTGAGCCTGGTCGCGTTGTGCGGCCTGATGATCGGCCTGGCCAACGGCTATATGACGGCGTACCTGCGCATCCCTTCGTTCATTGTCGGCCTGGGCGGGATGCTGGCGTTTCGCGGGATCCTGCTGGGCATTACCGGCGGCACCACCATCGCGCCGGTGTCGCCGTCGCTGGTGTACGTGGGCCAGGGGTATTTGCCGCATTCGGTGGGCATTGGCCTGGGTGTCCTGCTGTTTGCGTTGACCTTGTTCCTCACCTGGAAGCAGCGGCGCAACCGCGCACTGCATGGTTTGACCGCGCATGCCCTGATGCGCGACGCACTGCGCGTGGTGCTGATCGGCGCAGTGCTGGCCGGGTTCGTGACCACCCTCAACAGCTACGACGGCATCCCGGTGCCGGTGTTGCTGCTGCTGGTGCTGCTCGGCGTGTTCAGCTACGTCACCAGCCAGACCGTGTTCGGCCGCCGCGTGTATGCGGTGGGCAGTAACATGGAGGCCACGCGGCTGTCCGGTATCAACGTGCAGGCGGTGAAACTGTGGATCTTCGGCATCATGGGCGTGATGTGTGCGCTGGCCGGCCTGGTCAACACCGCACGCCTGGCCGCCGGCTCACCGTCAGCGGGGAACATGGGCGAACTGGACGCGATTGCCGCGTGCTTTATCGGCGGCACCTCGATGCGCGGCGGCTCGGGCACGGTGTATGGCGCGTTGCTCGGGGCACTGGTGATTACCAGCCTGGATAACGGCATGTCGATGCTGGACGTGGACAGTTACTGGCAGATGATCGTCAAGGGCAGCATCCTGGTGCTGGCGGTGTGGGTGGACGTGAGCACGCGGGCGGGACGGCGGTAAACCCAACGCCTACCGACACTGAATAACCCTGTGGGAGGGGGCTTGCCCCCTCCCACATTTGTCTGCCTTTCAACATTGGGATTGGTGGCATTTGGTCATGATTTTTAAAGGGCCAGCAAGGCATGTCCCTTTAAATTGCAGGACGTTTCCTAGACAATCCCTGGCGCCTTGTGCCTGCTGGAATCGGTGGCTAGTCTGCGCTCCGTCACTGCCAAATCAGTGATCGGGTTTAGTCGCCCGGAATGTCACAAGGCGCATGGTCCATCAAGCTTTATGGTGGCTGTGCGCAGGGCACCTTCGGGTGCGCCGGATTTTCCTTGTGGCCGGTCGACTAACCTGCGTACAGCCGCCACCCATCGTTTAGTCGCGACGGGGGTCGGTACCAAATCACACAAGGAACTGCACCATGAATAAAGTCCAGCCAGATCCCCCGTTTGACCCCGCAAAAGACCGCGCCGCCTTCAACCGCGCCATCGACCACTACCTGCCCGCCCAAGGCTTCCACTCGGTCAACGAAGACCTGAGCTTCGAAGACGCCCTGCTCTACACCGCCAGCTTGCTCGACAGCGCCTCCGCCACCGCACTCGATTGCGGCGAGCTGCTGCAAAGCCCCGCACGGGCGAAGATCCTGGCGGTGTGGCACTTGCTGGAAATTGCCAAGACCACGGTTGATCGTTCCATCGCGTGCCTGACCGACACCAAAGCCCCTGCCTGAACGCGGTCAACCTTGTGGGAGGGGGCTTGCTCCCGATGACGGCGGATCAGTCACAGAGGTATAGCTGACCCACCGCTATCGGGGGCAAGCCCCCTCCCACATTGGCCGCATTTTTTCTTGGATTATTGCGAACCGGAATTAAATGTCCATAATAGACAAACACGTTCAGTTCGAGGTTTCCATGTCCAATACCGTCATGATCGACCAGACCCCGGCCCGCACCGCAGACTTCATCATCATCGGCGGTGGCATCGCGGGGGCGTCCACCGGGTTCTGGTTGTCGCAGCACGGCAAAGTGCTGGTGCTGGAGCGCGAAAACCACCCGGCCTATCACTCCACCGGGCGCTCGGCGGCGCTCTACAGCGCAGCGTATGGCACTGCTCAAGTACGCGCGCTGACCCTGGCCAGCCGGGCGTTTTTCGACCAGCCGCCAGCAGGTTTCTGCGAACACCCACTGCTCACACCCCGGGGCGAAATGACCGTCGATTTCACCGGCGATCCGGCCGAGCTCGATAGCCAATACCGGAACGCCAAAGCCACCGTGGCAGAGGTGGAGCGCTTGAGCGCCGACGAGGCCTGCAAACGCTTGCCGATCCTGCGCCGGGAAAAGGTCCACGGTGCCATCTATGACCCCACGGCGTGTGACATCGACACCGATGCCCTGCACCAGGGCTACCTGCGCGGCATACGCCGCAACAATGGCGAAGTGCGCACCGACAGCCATGTGCTGAGCTTGAGCCGCGAGTCCGACGGCCTCTGGCATGTGCATACCCAGGATGCGAACTTCACCGCCCCGATCATCATCAACGCCGCTGGCGCCTGGGCCGACCATATCGGCGGCCTGGCGGGTGCGGCGTCCATCGGCCTGCAGCCCAAGCGCCGATCGGCATTTATCTTCGCAGGTCCCGACGGTGTGAACAGCCATGACTGGCCAATGCTGGTAGCTCTCGACGAAGCCTTCTACATGAAGCCGGATGCCGGCGTGTTCCTCGGCTCGCCAGCCAACGCCGACCCGGTGCAGCCCCAGGACGTACAGCCCGAAGAGCTGGATATCGCCATGGGCATCTACCAGATTGAAGAGGCGACCACCCTGACCATCCGCCGCCCGATACGCACCTGGGCCGGGCTGCGCAGTTTTGTGCACGACGGTGATTTGCTGTCCGGTTTTGATCTGCGGGTGCCGGGGTTGTTCTGGGTGGCGGCACAGGGTGGTTATGGTATCCAGACGTCACCGGCCATGGGCCAGGCGAGCGCCGCACTGGTGCGAGGCGCGACACTGCCCGAGGCACTCACGCGGTTCGGGCTGGACGCTGGTATGCTCTCCCCCGTCCGCCTGGAGCCCCATTGATGACCATCGCCGAACAAGACACTGTCATGCAGAACTTTCGCGGGATCGCCGATGCGATCGCCACCCTGTTCTTCCCGCATGCGGAAGTGGTGCTGCATGATTTGCGTACGCAAACCGTCGACTATATCGCCAACAATCTATCTAAACGCAGCTTGGGGGATGACTCGTCGCTGGATGACATGCTGGCCGGTGACGTCAGCGAAGTGAATATCGGCCCTTACGAAAAGCTCAACTGGGACGGTCAGAAAATTCGTAGCCTGAGCACAGTGCTGCACGATCATAAAGGTCGTCGGCTGGCCATGCTGTGTATCAACCTGAATATCTCAATGTTTGAGACCGCCAAGGCGGCGCTCGATATGTTCCTGTCACCGAGCAAGCTGATCGCCCAGCCGGACGCGCTGTTTCGCGATGATTGGCAGGAACGCATCAACACGTTCCTTCACGCCTGGCTGCGCGAACGCCAGTTGAGCCTCAACCTGCTGACCCGCGACCACAAGCGCGAACTGGTGCTCGCGCTGCATGCCGAAGGTGCGTTCAAGGGCAAGAGCGCCTCCAACTACGTGGCCAATGTGCTGGGCATGGGGCGGGCCACGGTCTACAAGCATTTGAAAGAGTTAAAGGCTTAACCACCTGTAGGAGCGAGCGTGCTTGCGAAGAACCTCGCCGATAACGCATGGGTTCTGGTTAACGCGGCGCCTGTGAGTCCTTCGCGAGCACGCTCGCGCCTACAAGGGTTCGAACAGTTGGGATCAGTCGCCGTAGATATCGGCCTTGAAGTACTGCTGGGAAATCTTCTGGTACTCACCACTGGCGCGTATGCCGTCGATGGCAGCATTCAACGCGCTGACCAACGCCGTATTGCCCTTGCGCACGGCAATCCCCGAGCCCTCGCCCACGTATTTCGGATCCTGGAGTTCCGGGCCGACAAAGGCGTAGCCCTGGCCGCGTGGCATCGACAGGAAGTCGCTCAGGGGAAGGGTATCGGCAAAGATCGCATCCAGGCGCCCCGCTGCCAGGTCCATGTAGATTTCTTCGTTATTGCTGTAGCGCTTGACGTTGATGCCCCTACGCTCGAACACCTCGGAGGCATACCGGTCGGTGGTGGTGGCGCGCTGTACGCCGACGTTCTTGCCCTTGAGGCTGGCGTATTGGTCATCCACCACCGCGCCGTCCTTCATGACCAGCCGTGAGGAGGTGAAGTAATACTTGTGGGTGAAATCCACCGACTTCTTGCGGTCTTCGGTGATGGTCATGGACGACAGGGCCATGTCGATTTTCTTGACCTTGAGGGACGGAATCAGACCGTCGAATTCACCTTCAACCCACACGCACTTGACCTTCATTTGCGCACAGAGGGCGTTGCCGATGTCGTAGTCGAAACCGACGATCGTGCCGTCCTGAGTCTTGGACGCGAACGGCGGGTAAGCGGCGTCGATGCCGATACGCAGGGTTCTCTCGGCGGCCAGCAGGTGGCTGGAGGCAAGCAGGCTCAGGGCCAGGGCGGGGATGAGGTGGCGTTTCTTCATGATCGGGTTCTCGCGGGTTGTTGGTTTGCAAGAGTGAAGAAAAACGGAACGTGACGATTTTGTACTTATAATTCCATACTGGACTTTTATGTTTCGCGCGTCAATTCAGCGCCAACACGCAAAAAAAGTGGGAGGGGGCTTGCCCCCGATTGCGCTGTATCAGCCACGTATACAGTGCCTGACACTCTGCTATCGGGGGCAAGCCCCCTCCCACACTTGGACTTGCGGGGTCTGTAAGACTTTACCTGGACACCGGCATCGCAAACTCCGCACCCTGCTCAATGCTCTCCGACCAGCGCTGCATGATCGACTTCTGTTTGGTGTAAAAGCGCACACCCTCAGTGCCATACGCATGCATATCGCCGAACAGGCTCTTCTTCCAGCCACCAAAACCATGCCAGGCCATCGGCACCGGGATCGGCACGTTGATGCCGACCATGCCTACTTCGATGCGCCGCGCAAATTCGCGGGCGATGTGGCCGTCGCGGGTGAAGCAACTGACGCCGTTGCCGAACTCGTGGTCGTTGACCAGCTTCACGGCTTCGGCGAAATCGTTGACGCGCACACAGGCCAGTACCGGGCCGAAGATCTCTTCGCGGTAGATGCTCATGTCCCGGGTCACGTGGTCGAACAGCGTGGCACCGAGCCAGAAGCCATTTTCCAGGCCGGGCTCGGTGGGCACGTAGTCACGGCCATCGAGCAGCAATTGCGCGCCGGCTTGTACGCCCTGTTCGATATAGCCACTGATACGCTCCAGCGCCACCTTCGACACAATCGGCCCCATCTCGGCTTTCAAATCGCGGCCATCGGTGATGCGCAGTGTTTTGGCGCGTTCGGTCAAGGCCGCAATGACTTTGTCGCCCACATCCCCCACCAGCACTGCCACCGAGATCGCCATGCAGCGCTCGCCGGCACTGCCGTAGGCGGCGCCCATCAGGGCATCGACGGTGCGCTCGATATCCGCGTCGGGCATCACCACCATATGGTTTTTCGCGCCGCCCAGGCCTTGCACGCGCTTGCCGTTGCGCGCGCCGCTCTCGTAGATGTACTGGGCAATCGGCGTGGAACCAACGAAGCTCACGGCCTTGACGTCCGGGTGTTCGATCAGTGCGTCCACCGATTCCTTGTCGCCCTGCACCACGTTGAACACGCCTTTGGGCAAGCCCGCTTCACGCAGCAGTTCGGCCATGAACAACGAGGCGCTCGGGTCGGTGGGGCTGGGCTTGAGGATGAAGGTATTGCCCGCCGCAATGGCAATCGGGTACATCCACATCGGTACCATCACCGGGAAGTTGAACGGGGTCACGCCGGCCACCACCCCCAGCGGCTGGCGCATCGTCCAGTTGTCCATGCCACGGGAAACTTGGTCGGAATGTTCGCCCTTGAGCAGGTTGGGAATGCCGCAGGCAAATTCGAGAATGTCGATGCCACGGTCGACTTCGCCCTGGGCATCGGTAAAGACCTTGCCGTGTTCGGCGACGATGATGCGCGCCAGGTCGTCCTTGCGTTCACGCAGCAGGTGCAGGTATTGGAACAGCACACGGGCGCGGCGAATCGGCGGGGTGTCGGCCCAGCCGGCGAAGGCAGCCTGGGCGGCGGCGACGGCTTCGGCCACGGTCTGGCGGCTGGCCAGGGCCACGCGCGCGGTGACTTCGCCGGTGGCCGGGTTGTAGACGTCCTGATAGCGATCATCGCGGCTCACGCGCTGGTCGTTGATGTAGTGCTCAATGGTAGTGGACATGGCAGGCGCTCCAGGTAGTTGGCGTTGGCACCCACCTTAGGCTTTCGCTTTGTTCCTAACCAGAGCAGAATCCAGAACTTATTGTGCAATTTGGCGAACAATCCTCCCATGGAAAAAGCTGAGATCGAAGGGCTGTGGACCCATATCCACTGGCTGTCGGTGCTGGAAGAACAAGGCACCTACACCGCCGCCGCCGCGCGCCTTGGCGTGAGCAAGTCGGCGGTGAGCCAGCGTATTTCCGACCTGGAAAAGGCCACCGGCACCCGGCTGGTCACGCGCACCACGCGCAGCGTTCGACTGACCGACGCCGGCTTGTCATTGACCCGCGAGGTGCGCAGCGCCTATGAACACATCGCCCGCAGCTTTTCTTCGGTGCGCGACCAGGCCGGGGAAGTTCGCGGCCTGGTTCGGCTCACCGCCCCTGTAGCGTTCGCCCGGCAACAGCTGGTGCCGCACCTGCCGCAATTCCTGCAGCAATACCCGCAGGTGCGCGTTCAGCTGGACGTGTCCGACGCCTTGAGTTCACTGGCCGCCGAAGGCTACGACCTGGCCGTGCGCCATGGCTTCCAGATCCCCGAGACCCATGTGGCCTGGAAGCTCTGCGACACCGCCTCGGTGCTGGTGGCCACCCGCGAGTATCTGCAGCGCCATGGCGAACCCGGCGCGCCTAGCGAGCTGTCGGCGCACAACTGTCTGTTCTACCCGCGCGGCACCGACCAGCCGGCCTGGACCTTCGAACGCGGCAGCGAACACATCGAACGCCTGACCATCCCCATCGCCGGCAGCTTCGCCACCAACAACAGCGAAGCCTTGAGAGACGCAGCACTCAACCACCTGGGCATCGCCCTGCTGCCGGACTTCAGTGCCCATGCGGCGCTGGCCGAGGGCAAGCTGGTGCAGGTCTTGAAGGGTTGGACGCTCAAAGGCGCGTTTGCCGATGAAATCTACCTGATCCGGCCGTACTCGCCCCATGTGCCGAAGTCGGTGAGTGCGCTGGTGGGCTTTTTAAAGGCGCAGTTGGCCGGCGGGTTTCGATTCGTCGGCTGAGGCAAAAAAAAGCCCGGCGACACACGCGCAGGCGTCACCGGGCAAAGCAAGCGACCTGCTTCAGAAACGCGGCTTGAGCGTTTTCCAGTCCGGTTGATAGCGCTGCATCTGTTTCACGTCATCACGCTGACGGATACCGCAACTGAGGTATTGGTCATGCAGCTTGCCCAACTGATCGTGGTCAAGTTCCAGGCCCAGCCCCGGCGCACGGGTGACGCTCACGCAGCCGTCGACGATGGGCAGCTTGCCGCCCTTGATCACCTCCTCGTCCGGCTCCTGCCAGGGGTAGTGCGTGTCGCAGGCATAGTCGAGGTTGGGCACCGCGGCCGCTACATGGGCCATGGCCATCAGGCTGATGCCCAGGTGTGAGTTGGAGTGCATCGACACGCCCAGGCCAAAGGTGTGGCACATTTTCGCCAGCACTTGGGTGTCACGCAGGCCGCCCCAGTAATGGTGGTCGGCGAGCACGATCTGCACGCTGTTCAACGCGACACTGCGGCGAAATTCGTCAAAGTCGGTCACCACCATATTGGTCGCCAGGGGCAAGCCGGTGCGTGCGTGCAGCTCGGCCATGCCGTCCAGGCCCGGCGTCGGATCTTCGTAATATTGCAGGTCGTCGCCCAGCAGTTCGGCCATGCGAATCGAGGTGTGCAACGACCAGTTGCCGTTCGGGTCGATGCGCAGCGGCACACCCGGAAACGCCTTTTTCAGCGCCTTGATGCAGCGCACCTCGTGCTCCGGCGCCAGCGCACCGGCCTTGAGTTTGATGCTTTTGAAGCCATAGGTCTCGAGCATGCGCCGTGCCTGGGCGACGATCTGCGCTTCAGTCAGGGCCTCGCCCCAACTGTCGGGCTGGTAGGGCGAATCGATATGTTCGGCGTATTTGAAAAACAGGTAGGCGCTGAACGGGATCCGGTCGCGAATCGCACCGCCGAGCAGGTCCACCAGCGGCACATTCAACGCGTGCGCCTGCAGGTCGAGAAACGCCACTTCGAACGCCGAATAGGCATTGCTGACGGCTTTGCTGGCATGGGAGCCCGGCGCCAGCTCCGCACCGGCAATGCTCTGCGGTTTATACGCCGCCACTGTGGCCTGGACGACAGCGCGCAGGCCGTTGAGGTTGAACGGGTCCAGCCCGATCAGCTGTGGCTGGACCTGTTGCTGGATCGCCAGCGCCGGCGCATCGCCATAGCTTTCGCCGAGGCCGATGTAACCGGTGTCGCTTTCAATCTCGATGATCGAGCGCAGTGCGAAAGGTTCGTGGATGCCACTGGCGTTAAGCAGCGGCGGGTCGCGAAAGGCTATCGGGGTGACGGTGACGCGGACAATTTTCAAGAGACGGCTCCCTGTGGACCTGGACGCACTGTGTGATGTGCCGTGGATGAAGTGGGCGGCGTACCGCTGCGCGGCGCGGTGCGGGCAAAAAACACCAGCACCGCCGCCACCAGTGAAGTGGCCGCCAGCCCGTAGAGGCCGCCTTCGATAGACCCCGTGGTCTGCTCCAGCAAACCGAAGGTGGTGGGCGCCACGAAACCGCCCAGGTTGCCGACCGAATTGATCAAGGCAATCACCGCCGCCGCGACCCGCGCATCCAGGTACCCCTGGGGAATCGGCCAGAACAGCGCCGAAGCGGCCTTGAAGCCGATGGCGGCGAAACAGATAGCGACGAACGCGAACACCGGCCCGCCGGTGGTGGACATGAACATGCCGAACGCGGCGATCACCAGCATCAGTGACACCCACGCCTGCTGGTGCTTCCACTTGCTGGCCAGCGCGGCGAAGCCGTACATGGCGACGATGGAAATCAACCAGGGAATGGAATTGAACAAGCCCACCTGGAAGTCACCCAGGTCACCCATTTTCTTGATCATGCTCGGCAGCCAGAACGTGGCGCCGTAAATGGTCAGGGCGATGGAAAAGTAGATAAAGCAGAACAGTGCGATCTGCGTATCGGCGAGCAGTTTGAACATCGACGGCCGCACGCCCCGGCCCGCCTCGCGCGCCTGTTGCTCGAGCGCAATGGCACTGACCAGCGCCTGTTTTTGCGCAGCGCTGAGCCACGTGGCCTGGTGCGGATGGGACTGCAACCAGAACCACACGAAGCCGCACAGCACGATAGAGGCGAAGCCTTCGATCAGAAACATCCATTGCCAGCCATGCAGGCTCAACCCGCTGACAGTGAGCAACGCGCCCGACACCGGCCCGGAGATCACCGAGGCAATCGCCGACCCACTGAGGAAAATCGCCATGGCCTTGCCGCGCTCGCTGGCCGGCAGCCACTGGGTGAAGTAATAGATGATGCCGGGAAAGAACCCGGCTTCGGCCGCGCCGAGAATAAAGCGCAACACGTAGAAGCTGGTTTGCCCCTGCACGAACGCCATGCCCATCGCGGCCGCGCCCCAGGTGAACATGATGCGCGTCAACCAGGCCCGCGCGCCGTAGCGTTGCAGCAGCAGGTTGGACGGTACTTCGAAGATCGCATAGCCGATGAAGAACAGCCCGGCGCCCAGGCCATAGGCCGCCGCGCCAATGCCCAGGTCGGTTTCCAGATGGCTGCGCACGAAGCCGATATTGACCCGGTCGATGTAGTTGACGATGAACATCACCACGAACAACGGCAGTACATGGCGCTTGACCTTGGCGGCGGCGCTGGCAAGCACGCGTGGGTCAGGCGCATTCTGAAGGGTATCCACGGGCAACTCCCACTGATTGTTTTTTTTGGGAAGGCCCGATGATGGACGCCGGCAATTGTTCCCGTCTAATCTAACCTGGCATTGGATTGATACCGGAATTAGATCAATGTTTGAACTGACGCAACTGCGCTGCTTCACCACCGTGGCCACCGAGCTGAACTTTCGTCGAGCCGCCGAACGCCTGAACATGACCCAGCCGCCGCTGAGCCGGCAGATTCAGTTGCTCGAGCATCATCTGGGCGTGGAACTGTTTACCCGCACCACCCGCAGCGTCGCGCTGACTGCCGCCGGCCGGGCCTTTTTCATCGAGGCGCAGTACCTGCTGGAGCGCGCCCAGCAAGCGGCGGTCACCGCGCGGCGCTTTGCCGAGGGCGATATCGGTACGGTCAACATTAGCTTCGTCGGCAGTGCGGTGTACGAGTTTTTGCCCAAGGTGATCGCCGAGGCGCGGCTCAAGCAGCCCCACGTCAAGATCGACCTGTCCGAGATGAACACCTATCAGCAATACGAAGCCTTGCGCGCCCGGCGCATCGACCTGGGCATTGTCCGCGCGCCGCTGCTGGAGCCCGGCTACGCCACCGAATGCCTGGTGCGCGAGCCGTTTGTGCTGGCGGTGCCGAGCAGTCATCGGCTGGCCCAGGCAGAGACGGTCAGCGTGCACGATCTGGATGCGCAACCGTTCCTGATGTATGCCCATTCCGCCTACCCGCCGTTCAATGAATTGCTCACCGGCCTGCTGCGCTCGGCTCGCGTGGCGCCGCAGTATGTGCAGTGGCTGGGCTCGTCGCTGACCATCCTCGCGCTGGTCAACGCCGGCATGGGCCTGGCCCTGGTGCCGCGCTGCGCCAGCAGTGTGGTGTTCAAGAACGTGGTGTTCCGCGATATCGACCTGGGCGAAGGCGCACAGAGCGAACTGCACCTGATCTGGCGCGAGCACAACGACAACCCGGCGTTCACGATGCTGCTCGAAGGTATTCGCCATGCCGTGGGAGGGAATTTGCCGGCTGATTGACCCAATACTGTTGAATACTTGCCTGATCCTCTGAACTTGCAGGTTATTGCATAGATAGCGTTTACGCCGTGGTCTAGAGTTCGACGATGGGCGACCTGCGGTCGCACCACACCTATAAGAACTCTTGCACCACCAACCGATGATCAGCAGGTGAGCCGCCATGGAATTACGTATTAACCAACAGGCCTATCAGGTCGATGCCGACGCCGACACGCCGTTGCTGTGGGTGATCCGCGACGACCTGGGCCTGACCGGCACCAAGTACGGCTGCGGCCTGGCCCAGTGCGGCGCGTGCTCGGTACTGGTGGACGGCAATGTGGTGCGCTCGTGCGTCACGCCGGTGGCGGCGCTGGTCGGTCGCGAAATCACCACCATCGAAGCCATCGAGGCCGATGAAGTGGGCAAGCGCGTGGTCGCGGCCTGGGTCGATCGCCAGGTGGCGCAATGTGGTTATTGCCAGTCCGGGCAAGTGATGGCGGCCACCGCGCTGCTCAAGCACACCCCGGCGCCCTCGAAGGCGCAGATCGACGCGGCCATGGTCAACCTGTGCCGCTGCGGCACCTACAACGCCATCCATGCCGCCATGGATGACTTGGCCGCCGGGAAGGAGACCGCTTGATGAACACTGTCCTGCCTGACGTAACCCTGGACGCGCCGATCAACCTGTCGCGTCGACGCTTCCTGGCGAGCACCGCCGTCGGTGCGCTGGTGATCGGCTTCGGCCTGCCCCTGGGCACTTCCCGGGTGCAGGCCGCCACTGGCGCTGGCGCCGAACGCGGCACCCAGGTGCCGGCATTCCTCGAAATCCGCCCGGACGGCAGCGTGCGCCTGCTCAGCCCCTTCATGGAAGGCGGCCAAGGCACGCACACCGCCATGGCGCAGATTATCGGCGAGGAGTTGGATGCCGACCCGGCGACGTTCACCGTTGAAGCCGCCCCACCCGGCGAGGCTTATGTGGTGATGGAAAATGGCATGCGCATCACCGGCGGCAGCATGTCGGTGCGCATGAGCTACCCGACCATGCGCCGCCTCGGCGCCCTCGCCCGTGCCATGTTGCTGCAGGCCGCCGCCGAGCAGCTCGGTGTGCCGGTCGCCCAACTGACCACCCAGCCCGGCCGCGTAGTGCACGCCGCGTCGGGCCGCTCGCTGGGTTACGGCGAGTTGGCCGGGCGCGCCCTGGACATGCCGGTGCCGGACCCTGCCGGCATCACCCTGCGCGATCCGAGCCAGTTCCGCTGGATCGGCAAGCCGGTCAAACGCCTGGATGCCTATGACAAATCCACCGGCAAGGCGCAATACAGCATCGACCTGAAGGTCGACGGCATGCTCCATGCCGCCGTCCAGCACGCGCCGCGCCTGGGCATGACCGTGGGCAGCCTGCGCAACCAGGCCCAGGTCGAGGCCATGAAGGGCGTGCATTCGGTGCACACCTTGCCCGGCGCCGTGGCAGTGGTTGCCGAACGCTGGTGGCACGCCAAGCGGGCCGTTGAAGCGATCCAGGTAGACTGGCTCGAAGCCGCCGCCGACTCCAGCGTACGCGCCATGCCGGCGGACTTTTCCAGCGACACGTACCGCGACTTTCTCGCCGCCCAACAGGGCCCGGCCCGTGACGACGAAAACCAAGGTGACGTAGCCGCCACACTGGCAAGCGCCAAGACCCGCGTCGACGCCACCTATCACAACCAATACCTCAATCACGCCCAACTGGAGCCGCCCTCGGCGCTGGCGCGCTATAACCCCGACGGCACGCTGGAAGTGTGGCTGCCCAACCAGGCCCCGGATATGTTCCGCGCCGACATCGCCAAGCGCACCGGCTTGTCCCTGGAACAAATCACCCTGCACTCGCCGCTGCTGGGCGGTTTTTTCGGTCGGCATTTCCTCTACGACTCGGCCAATCCGTATCCGCAGGCTATCGCCTTGACCAAGGCCGTTGGCCGTCCGATCAAGCTGATCTGGAGCCGTGAAGAAGAGTTCGTGCGCGATGTGCTGCGCCCGGTCGCGGTGGTCAAGTTCCGCGCCGCGCTGGATGACCAAGGCCTGCCGCTGGCCATCGAAGCGGTCAGCGCCACCGAAGGCCCCACCGAAGCGATTGCCGGCAAACAGGGCGACAAGCTCGACCCCACGGCCCTCGAAGGCCTGTCGGGCAAGAGCTATGCGATCCCCAACAAGCGCATCGCGCAGATCTACGTCAAGGGTCCGGCCATGCTCGGCTACTGGCGTTCGGTGGGCAATTCGTTGAACGACTTCTTCTACGAAGCGTTCCTCGACGAACTGGCGGACAAAGGCGGCCATGACCCGTACGAACTGCGCCTGCACCTGCTGCGCGACAATGCGCGGCTGACCACGCTGCTGCGCGCGGTGGGCGAGCTGTCCGGCGGCTGGAAGCGCGGGCCGTTCACCGCCGAAGACGGCAGCCGCCGTGCCCGTGGCGTGGCCATGGCATCGCCCTTTGGCTCCCACGCAGCCGTGGTCGCTGAAGTGTCGATCGAGAACGGCCAGGTCAAGGTGCATGACATCTGGCAGGCCATCGACCCCGGCAGCATCGTCAACCCGGCGATCATTGAAGCCCAGGTCAACGGCGCCGTGGCCCTGGGCCTGTCGCAAACCTTGCTGGAGGAAGCGGTGTACGTGAACGGCATGCCACGTGCGCGCAACTACGACCTTTATCCGATCCTGCCGCCGTCGCGAATGGCGCGGGTGCACGTGAAGATCGTCGAGAGCGGCGAAAAAATGGGGGGCATCGGCGAACCGCCGTTACCGGCCGTGGCACCGGCGGTCGCCAATGCGGTAGCCCGGTTGACGGGCCAGCGCATCCGCAGCTTGCCGTTGAGCCGCTACACCTTCAGTTAACCCACAGGGAACGTCCATGAACAACCGCCGATTCGCAAGAACCGCAGGCTGGCTGGCGCTGCCCTGCCTGGTCGTCGCAGGCCTGCTGGCCTGGTACGTCACCCGCGAGCCCGCCTCGCCGTTTGAACAGGAACACGCCACACGTTTCGACCCGGCACTGGTCAGTCGCGGCGAGTATGTCGCCCGCCTGAGCGACTGCGTGGCCTGCCACAGCCTGGCGGGCAAAGCGCCGTTTGCCGGAGGCCTGGAGATGGCCACGCCGCTGGGGGCCATCCATGCCACCAACATCACCCCCGACCGCGATCATGGCATCGGCCGCTACAGCCTCGCCGACTTCGACCGCGCCGTACGCCACGGCGTGGCGCCGGGCGGGCGACGCCTGTACCCGGCCATGCCCTACCCGTCCTACGTGAAGCTCAGCGACGACGACGTAAAAGCGCTGTATGCGTTTTTCATGAAAGGCGTGCAACCGGCCAACCAGGCGAATATCCCCAGTGATATTCCCTGGCCGCTGAATATGCGCTGGCCCATCGCCCTGTGGAATGGCGTCTTTGCACCGACTGCGCCCTATGCGGTCAACCCCGGCCAGGACGCGCTGTGGAACCGTGGCGCCTATATCGTCCAAGGCCCTGGCCACTGCGGCAGTTGTCACACGCCGCGCGGCCTGGCGTTCAACGAGAAGGCCCTGGACCAATCCGGCGCGCCCTTCCTTGCCGGTGCCCTGCTCGACGGCTGGTACGCGCCAAGCCTGCGCCAGGACCCCAATACCGGGTTGGGGCGCTGGAGCGAGGCGCAGATCGTGCAGTTCCTCAAGACCGGGCGCAACCAGCATGCGGTGGTTTACGGATCGATGACCGAAGCGTTCAACAACTCCACGCAGTTCATGGCCGATGACGACCTGGCCGCCATCGCCCGCTACCTCAAGTCCCTGCCCGGCGACCCGCAGCGTGATGGCGCGCCCTGGCAGTATCAGGTGGCCGATACGCGCCAGGACATTCCCGGCGCCCACACCTACGCGACCCGCTGCGCCTCCTGCCATGGCCTGGACGGCAAGGGCCAACCGGAGTGGATGCCGCCGCTGGCCGGCGCTACCTCGGCGTTGGCCAGGGAAAGCGCCTCGGCCGTCAACATCACCCTCAACGGCTCGCAACGGGTGGTCGCCGCCGGGCTGCCGGACGCCTACCGCATGCCGGCGTTCCGTGAGCAATTGTCCGATCAGGAGATCGCTCAGGTGCTGACGTATGTGCGCAGCACGTGGGGCAACCACGGTGATGCGGTCGACGCACAGGCGGTGGGCAAGTTGCGCGGGCATACCGACCCTGCGAGCAGCAGCCCGATCATTTTGCATATGCGTTGAGGCCAGGCTTCAGGAACCGGGGCGTGGTGTATCTGATATACACCGATCAAATGTGGGAGGGGACTTGCCCCCGATGGCGGTCTCCCAGCCGACAGCTACCCAACTGACACGCCTCGGTTCAATGTGGGAGGGGGCTTGCCCCCGATGGCGGCCTCCCAGCCGACAGCTACCCAACTGACACGCCTCGGTTCAATGTGGGAGGGGGCTTGCCCCCGATGGCGGCCTCCCAGCCGACCAGGATGCTGGATCAGACCGAGTACATATCCGTTTCTGCGGTAACGGCGGCTGGCGGTTCCGCTTTTACAGCGGGTCACTTTTGGAAAAGAGCCCCAAAAGTAACCAAAAAGGCTCTTGCCCCACCACTCGGCACCTCGCCTAGGCTCGGTGTGCCCTCTCTCCGGCTTGAATCCGTGGGCCGCCGCAATGGGCCATCCATGGCCCAGTGCGGCTAACCCGGCGTCCTGCCGGGTTACCCACGGATTCAAGCCTGCGTTCGGCCAGAGTGGTTTAACGGGGCGCCTAAGATCAAGATCAAAAGCCAGATCAAGATCAAGATCAAGAGCGACTCGCTGCGCATCGTGGTTAGCGTTGTGTAGATACCCACCTTTCCACCGTGTGCAAACTGGCGAAGCGCGGCCTACTTGCTGTCGTCGGCCTTGCCTTCCTGCATTTGCACCGAAGACTTGCTGCCGCTGGCGTTGTCCTTGGTGGTGTTATCGGAATTGTCGAAGCAGCCGTGCAGCAGGAACACGCTGCAAAGGCTCAAGCCCATATAAAACTTTTTCATGAAGTCACCTGGTGAGTAAGCGCAATAGTGGTCATCCCTTGCTGCGTGAGGCCCGCGCGCAGGCATGAACGTTCCCTGCCATGGCGGTGAGACTGACGAATGGTGTGCCATTAACTTGCTAGCTGTTACGCACAGGATATTTGAGCTAACCTTGATCCGCTAAGGCCTGCTCCGGTGATCCCATGGACACGTTGACCAGAACGCAAATCGAGCAGGCTCTTTCAGAGCGGCTGCCCAATTGCATTGTCACTTGCACGATCAATCCGGACAGCAGCCTGTCCGTCACGGTGCTCGCGCCCGACGCCAATCAGTTCACCATCGCCAATATCAACCGCGCCCGCTACCACGGCGAGTCAGGCATCAACCGGCTGGTACGCGAAATCCTCGAAGACATGGTGGTGTCCCGAAAAACATCCCGTCTTTCATCCGTGGGCTAACTGCTGCGACAAGAACAGAGCGAGGCTTCCCATGCCGCATACCTCTGCTACACCAGCGCAACACTGCACAATCGATTACCTTCAAGACACGCTGTTTGGCGTAAAGCCGCTTTCCTGTGAGTGCCAGGCCTGGATTACGGAGAACGGCGAGTGCGTAACGCTGCGTATTCTGTCGCCGTGGCCGCAGACGTTGGAAAAGGCCCATACGATTACGATCAAGGGAGAAGGCCACACCTATCATGGCGTCCTTCTGCAAGCCCACGCATCCGACACCGATGAACTGGTGTTGAACGTTGCACGTCAGCCGCAACGGCCGGGGGCAACTGATCGCTAACCGCGCTCCCCCGCCAATGCGCGTTGGTGAAAAGGCGCCAGCCACTTCAACCCATGCACCGCTGCAGCAAGTTGCACCTGCTCGCGCGACCCCACGCCCAGCAGGCGCTGTTTGGCCTGCGGCGAGTAGGCGACATAGCCACACTCGATAGCGGTGTCCATTCGCGCGATTGAACATTTATAAAAATGACCCGGGACGTCGAGCGGTTGTTCCGCCAATCTTGCGTCGGGCATGCAGCGCATCAATCCGGTTGAACACCCACTTCGGCAGGCTTTCTAGATGTGCTCTACAACTGCCCATGGAGGGATTGCCCAATGACTATTACCCGCCTGCATTCTGTGTGCCTGGCGATTTCGATTGCGTCGCTGACCGCCTGCGCCGGCAATGATTCGGCCTCGAACGTCGTCGCGCCCGGCGAAGCCAAGTCAGCCACCACGCGCAGCCTCGACGCCGGCGCCGCCCTATTGCAATCGCGCCCGCCCATCGACGCGCTGAATGCCTATCTGGACGGCTTTCACTTCTACAACGGCCATCCCGACGTGCAAATGGAAGCCCATCACTACTGCGCCATCCTCAATGAGGAGGTGATCCAGTGTGTGATTTACGACGGCAACCGCAAGGATGCCAAGTTGATGGGGGTGGAGTACATCATCAGCGAGCAGTTGTTCAACACGCTGCCTGCGGCGGAAAAGGCGCTGTGGCACAGCCATGTGCATGAAGTGAAATCGGGCCAATTGGTCGCACCCGGTATTCCAGGGGTGGCCGAACACGCGCTGATGGAAAAACTGGTGCATACCTACGGCAAGACCTGGCACACCTGGCATACCGACCTGCACAAGCGCCTGCCGCTGGGGGTTCCGCAATTGATGATGGGGTTTACCGCCGACGGTCAGGCCGACGCGAAGATGGTCGCCGAGCGGGATCAGCGGCTGGGGGTCGACAGTGCCAGTAAAAAAACCGACCGCGCCGACATTGTCGCTCCGCCCATCGCGCCCGGTGCGGACGCCTGGCGTCAGGGCAACATCATCCAGATCGTCGATCCCACCCAGACCGCTCACCAACACTGACGGCGGCAGCCGGTCATTTGGATTGAACGATCATTTGCCGGCGCTTGCCCAACAAGAATCGGGGCGCATTTGCTGCCCTTTGCACAAGGAATCCGTCCATGTCTTATGACCATCAAGACACTGTCAGCATCATCACCGCTTCGCGCCATCTGGGCACCGAAGATGATGAATGCCTGAATGAAAATGTCGATATAAAAATGACCCGCAGCGGCAAGCCAACCATTGTCCGCGTGGACTTTTCCGCCCCGCTGCAATGGCCCGGCCATCCCAACTCCGTCACGGTCAACCTGCCCGACGGCACGTCCCTCAGCGGTGTCATCGTGGCCTTGGAACGCCCCGCCGACGGGCCAGGCTCGGTCACCTTCACGGTGGACGATTGAGGCAGAGCGCACGTTATCGCATTGTCTGACAACTTCTTTGAATTATTCTTGACGCCAAATATCTGTAGTTCATGAGCATAGGGAGGCCTCATGAAAAACAACGAGTTATTCACCATCAATTATCAGCTTCACGGCAAGCCCAGGTCGTTTATCGTGCGCGCGGCGCGCATGAATAACGCTGAAGCATGGCACTGGGCCAGTTGCGATGCCGGCGTGGCGGTCATCCCCAGGTTCGGGCAAAACAACCTCAAGCGCGTCTCCAAGCCAATGGCGGAAAAATACGGCATTACGGACGTGCGCTGGAGCGGTGCTGCAGCTATCCAATGGGCGGAGGGGGTTACACCATGAACAGTCAGGTGAACAGCCAGGTGCCGGACTTTACAAAGCGGCAGGCGGTGGACGCCGAGGTGGCGCACTACAGTCAGATGTTTTTCGAAGCGGATCGACTGGATGCGCTGGCGTACGAAATCATCGAATCCTATAGCGGCGATGCGGCCATCTGGGCGCGCTTCACCGAGACCAAGAAGTCTGCGGATGCGCAGCGTACCGCCGCCTATCGAGAGTGGATGCGCATTCACCGCGCCAGCAAGAAGTAAACCAGAGGTCCGAAAGCACTGAGTACCCAATGTGGGAGGGGGCAAGCCCCTCCCACATTAGATGTGCAGCGTACTCGGCATCCTCGGTCGCCCCCGCCTGAGCAAGCGGGGGCGCACGTTCAGAGGATCGGCTTGCCTCCCGTCACGCCAAAGCGCTCGCCAGAGATATAACTGCCCTCGTCCGACGCCAGCAGCACATAGATCGGTGCCACTTCGACCGGCTGGCCAGGCCGACCCAGCGGCGTGTTGCCGCCAAACTCCTTCACCATGTCGTCGGTCATCGTCGACACGATCAGCGGCGTCCAGATCGGCCCCGGCGCCACGCTGTTCACGCGAATCCCGCGCTCGCCCAGCATCTGCGCCAGGCCTGCAGTGAAGTTGGCAATCGCGCCCTTGGTGGCCGCATAGGGCAGCAGTGACGGGTTGGGCATGTCGGAGTTGACCGAGGTGGTGTTGATGATCGAACTGCCCTTGGCCATGTGCGGCAGCGCCGCCTTGCAGATCCGGAACATCGCGGTGATGTTGATGTTGAAGGTTTTTACCCAGTCTTCGTCGGGGATGTCTTCCAGCGATTGGTAGGTCATCTGGAACGCGGCGTTGTTGACCAGTACGTCGATACGTCCGAACTGCTTGACCGTGTCATTGACGATGGCGCTGCACTGCGCCGCCTCGCCCAGGTCGCCGGGTAACAGCAGGCACTGGCGCCCCGCCGCTTCGACCCAGCGCGCGGTCTCTTTCGCATCCTCGTGTTCATCCAGATACGACACCGCAACGTCGGCACCTTCGCGGGCAAAAGCAATCGCCACCGCACGCCCGATACCGCTGTCGGCGCCAGTGACCAAGGCAATCTTGTTGGCCATTCGGCCCGAGCCTTTGTAACTTTGCTCACCGCAATCGGGCATTGGGTCCATCTTGCGCTGATCCCCGGGGACGGGCTGCTGCTGTGGCTTGAAGGGTGGCTTTGGGTAGTGGGTCATCGGATTCCCTCCTGTGTATGGATAGTGTTGCGAGGGTTGTCCGAGCACGATAGTTCAGAGCAATTTCAGGAAAATCAGATGACCGTTGCTTTGGCTTTTTTCAGCCCTTGCCGTGCTCCAGCGAAGACGGCGTGGTGGTCAGGCCGCGTGGGCTGGACGCTGCCCCTGCCATCTGAATCTAAAAAAACGATAGTTGCGACGGAACTGAATCGTTGAATTGATCAATATTTCAAAGGCAAGCAAATTGATACCGTCGCTTTCCAGGCCGGTCACAGCCTTATCGGAACCTGTTGAAGAAGGATTTACGCATGCAACACGCTGATCTCTACACAAAGCGGATGGCCTGCCGCCAACTGGCAATGGAGCAAAACCAGAAGCTGTTCAATGAAGCCAACGCCATCAGCCGCGAGGCATTCGACATGTTGGAGTGCGCCGATTTCGATAGCGCAAAGTTCGATCAATACCTGCGCCTGCGCGCCAAGGCCGAAGCGCTGTTCCGTGAGGCGATCGAGCATTTGGGTGTGCTCAACACACATTTCCCGGCGCCCACATCCAGCGTGGCGATCGACGATGCGCCGGTAGTGATGCTTGAACAGGAGGTGGCGTGATGAATAATTCACAACGGGCCTGGGAGCTGGCGATGGTGCTGGTCGCCAACGGCAAGATCCCGTTCGACCCTGCGAACCCGAGCGGATCGATAAAGATCCTTTCGCGGCATCTGCAAGCGTTGGAAACCGCCCTGCATGAGGAAGCAATGGCGAACACACCGGTTGAGCGCTTGCGCAAGCTCGGCAGTCGCCAGTGCGCTCTGGCGTGTGCCGATTGAGCTTGAGCCAACAAGGTCAATGTCGGAGGGGGCAAGCCCTCTCCACCATCAACTCAGCGCAAATCCATTGCGCCCCGCCGACTTCGCGCCATAAAGCGCCTTGTCGGCCGCCTCGATGAAGCTGAGCACAGGCTCCAGTTCAGCACCCGCTGCCGCTGCAACGCCGATACTCACGCTCACCCGTCCCAACGGACTGCCCGGATGTGCGATGTTTTCCCGCAGCAGCCGATCAATGATCAGTTGCGCCACCACCACCGCACCATCGCTGTCAGTCGCGGGCATGATGATGGCTAATTCCTCTCCGCCGTAACGTGCCACCAGGTCAGAAGGCCGGCGCACACAGGTCTCCAGCAATGTGCTGACCCTCTGCAGGCAGGCATCGCCGGCGACGTGACCCAGGGCATCGTTGTAGCGCTTGAAATAGTCGATATCGATCATCAGCAAGGCCAACGTCGTGCCATCGCGTTGCGCCCGGCGCGCTTCCAGGGCCAGGCTCTCATCGAAGCAGCGGCGGTTGGCCAGGCCGGTCAGCGCGTCCTTCAGCGCCAGCAGTCCAAGCTGCCGGTTGGACTCGAGCAACTGTTGCTGGGCGATACGCAGCGCGTCTTCCACCAGGGTTCGCCGGCGAATATCGAGGATCAGAAACCAGCCGATCAAACCGGTCAGGCCGAGCAGTCCCGCCACCACCACCGCCGACAACGCCGCTTCCGTTCGCCAGGCTGCCAGCGACTCGTGCTTGCCCAGGGCAACGGTGGTGATCAACGGCAGGCTTTCGCTTTTGCGGAAGGCATACAGCCGCTCTACGCCATCCAGGCTGGAGGTGTACGAAGCGGTGCCGACGGAGCGGTCGACCAGATATTGGGAGTAGATGGGCGACTTGGAAAAGTTGCGGCCCATGTCCTGCTCGCGAAAGGGGTAGCGCACCAGCAAGGTGCCGTCGGTATAAGACAAACCGATCGCGCCTTCCTGACCGATGTCGAGTTTACCGAACACGTGCAGAAAGTTTTCCACCCCCAGCGTCACGGCGACCACGCCGGCGAAGTGGCCGGCCGCGTCATCGAAGCGGCGGCTGACGGTCACTACCCATTCCTGGTTGGTATGGCTCTGGATCGGCGGGCCGATGAACGGCTCACGGCTCGGATCGTCGCGATGATGGATGAAATACGCACGCGCGCTACTGTTGGCACCCGTCGGAATCAGGCGATTGGAGGACATCAGCCAACCGCCCTGCCGGTCATAGATGGTGATGCCGCTCAGTTGCGGCATCAGCGGCTGTTGTCGACGGATCAACGCGTTGATGCGCTGGATCTGCGCCGGGCCACTGCCTTCGGTTTCCAGGCGCTCGACCAGCCCCAGCAACAGCAGCGCGCTTTGCCGCACGATGCCTTCGGTGTAGGTGTTGAGCGCCTGGGCCAGGTTCAAGCCATGCACGTCCACTTCCGCCAGCGCCCGCTCACGGGAAGAGAGGACTTTCCAGATCGTCAACGAAGTCAGGGAACAGCCGATGACCAACAGCAAAAGCATCACAAGACGGGTATCACGCTTCACGTCAGCACCTTAAGGAAGCCTGGTATGTGTTCCAGCCATCATTCGAACGTCGGTACTCACAGCGGCCACCGGTTCCGGGGCGCACGCATACAAGCCGTCTGAAGGACCCGCACCAACAGAGCAGCTTTTACCAGAACCGCTGCTGGGTCAGCCGGCTCCACCAGGTCAGCAACACACGATCCACCGAACCACTGGCGGCCAGCCCTACACGCTCCTGCAAGCTTTTACGCTCGGCATAGTGCAGGTGGAACACCTCTGCGGTGCGGGCTTTGGTGGCCAGGTACTCGTCGCTGGTCTGCAGTTCGTCGACCAATTGCTTGTCGAGAGCGGCAACACCCAACCACACTTCGCCGGTGGCGACCTCGTCAATCGCCAATTGCGGGCGATAACGCGAGACGAAGTTCTTGAACAACTGGTGGGTGATGTCCAGGTCTTCCTGGAACTTTTCGCGGCCCTTCTCGGTGTTTTCGCCAAACACCGTCAGGGTGCGCTTGTATTCGCCGGCAGTCAGCACTTCGAAGTCGATATCGTGCTTTTTCAGCAGACGGTTGACGTTGGGCAACTGCGCCACCACGCCGATGGAACCGAGGATGGCGAACGGGGCGCTGATGATCTTCTCGCCGATGCACGCCATCATGTAGCCGCCGCTGGCCGCGACCTTGTCGATGCACACGGTCAACGGCACGCCTGCCTGGCGAATACGCGCCAGTTGCGACGATGCCAGGCCGTAGCTGTGCACCATGCCGCCGCCGCTTTCCAGGCGCAGTACCACTTCGTCTTTTGGGGTGGCCAGGCTCAGCAATGCGGTGATTTCATGCCGCAGGCTTTCGGTGGCCGATGCCTTGATATCACCGTCGAAATCCAGCACGAACACCCGGGGCTTGGCCTCAGGCTTGTGCTTGCCCTGCTTTTTTTCGGCTTTGCTTTCGGATTTGCGCAGGGCCTTGAGCTGGTCCTTGTCGAGCAAGGACGATTCGAGGCGCTCGCGCAGGCCCTTGTAGAAATCGTTCAGCTTGCTGACCTGCAATTGGCCGGCGGCTTTACGACGCCCTTTGCTGCGCAGGGCCGCGAAGCTGATCAGCACCACCACAATAGCGACCACCAGGGTGACGGTCTTCGCCAGAAAGCTCGCGTATTCGGCCAAAAAATCCATATGTCTCCTTAAGAATGCACTGCGCCAGGCGCGGATGGCCCAGCATACCGGCGCCACTGCCTGCGGACCAGTGCCCAGACCGCCAGCAACGCACCTCTAACGGGCTTTTAAAACAAGCGTATGTTTTTTCATTGACAGCTCGCGGGCATCCTCATAACCTCGCCAGACTTTCAACGTACCGGGAAAACGGACGTGGGCAGCATCTATCTGATTCGACATGGCCAGGCCTCCTTCGGTGCAGACGACTATGACGTCCTGTCGCCCGTCGGCGTGGAACAGGCCCAGGTACTCGGTCGCCACCTGGCAGAGCTGGAGCTGACGTTCGATCGTTGCCTGTCGGGTGATCTGCGCCGCCAGCAGCACACCGCCACCGCCGCGTTCGATCAATACCGAGCCCTGGGCCTGCCGGCTCCGCCCCTGGAAGTCGACAGCGCATTCAACGAATTCGACGGCGAGGCGATCATTCGCGGCCTGCTTCCCGATCTGCTTGGCGCCGAACCCGACGCCGCGCACATCCTGCGCAATGGCGCGCAGAACCGCAGCGAATTCCAGCGCATCTTCGCCCTGATCATCGAGCGCTGGCTGGCCGGCACTTACGACCCACCGGGGCTGGAAAGCTGGCAGGGGTTTGTCGAGCGTGTCGAGGGCGGCTTGCAGCGCATCCTTGCAGCAGCCGACAACTCGCAAAAGATTGCAGTGTTTACCTCCGGCGGCACCATCACCGCCCTGCTCCACCTGATCACCCGAATGCCGGTCGCCCAGGCGTTCGAACTGAACTGGCAAATTGTTAACACCTCGCTCAACCAGCTGAAATTCCGCGGCCGCGAGGTGGTACTGGCTTCCTTCAACAGTCATGCCCACTTGCAGCTGTTGAAGGCGCCGCAGCTCATCACTTTCCGATGAGCTGCGGCCAACCGTGACCCCAAGGTCACTGGACTCCACCCTAAAGGATCGAAACCATGACTGACGTAGCCAAAGCTGTAGAAGCAATGAAAGCCAAATTCAACCCAAGCGCTGCCGAAGGCCTGGACCTGGTCTTCGGTTTCCGTATCGACGACAGCAAGAACTTCTCGCTGGTGGTCAAGGACAAGACCTGCGAACTGCAGGAAGGCGAAAACCCGGACGCCCAAGTGACCCTGGTCATGGACAGCGAAACCCTGGAAGGCATCGTCGACGGTTCTACCGACGGCATGCAGGCCTTCATGGGCGGCAAACTGCGCACCGAAGGCGACATGATGCTGGCGATGAAGCTGAGCGAGTTGTTCCCGGCCTGATAACGCCGCGCTCAAAAAATCCCGCCTTCCGGCGGGATTTTTCATTTCTGGCCCAAGCCTCGCTATCAACGCCCAGCAGCGGCTTCGACTTTTTTAAACTGCGCCACTTCTTCTGGCGAACCCGGGTTGCCGTATTCATTGAGGAACCGCCAATGGCCCGGTCTCATCTTGAATTCGCCGCTCTCCACGTCCCGGCCAACCGTCACCATGTATTGATTGCGACCTACCCGCACATAGACTTTATAAAAGTCCACAGGTTGATCTTCAGCCATAAAAAGACTGTACGCGTACCGCGCACGACGAGTCAGGTCGGGCCACTGCTGCTCCAAGACACTGCTATCGCGTCCGGAATTACCCATGGCATCGATTGCGTCTACGCTTGCCTGAACCAACGCATCATTTTCATCAATGCCCAGAACCAAAGGTTTGATCCGGGTCATTTTGCGTTTCTCGTCGGCTTCTGCACCCATCTCCTTTTCGTCATCCGTCAGCGTCACTGCGTCAAGACGGTACATGCCGTTCTTGACCCATTTAGTCGCATCGGTCGCAAAGCCGACATCGCATGCCAGGCACATTGCCCTCAGTTCCTGCGCACCGGCGCTGCCAACCGGCAGGCAGGCGAGCAACGCAGCGGCGCTGACCAGCAATGCGCCCAGCAGGTTGGCAGGGTTTGAAACGATGGCGCGGTTTGCCATGATCTACATCCTTGTAAGGGTAAGGCCGGCGAATCTACCTGATTCAAGCCTTTTGGTGGCGGGATTCTTTGCCTGCACTGTCGCAAGCAATGAAGCTCCCACAGAAAAGCGAGCCAGTGGCGCGGCTTAGCTTTTCGGCTGCAGCAACAACGCCACCAACGCACTCCACCCCGTCTGATGCGACGCCCCAAGGCCACGCCCGGTTTCGCCGTGGAAATATTCATGGAACAACACCAGATCGCGACTGGCCGGGTCCGCTTCCAATTGCGCATACCCCGCCATCGAAGGGCGCAGGCCATTTTCATCGCGTAGAAACAAGCGCGTGAGGCGCTGGCTGAGGCTGTTTGCCACTTCCTCAAGGGACGCCAGATAACCGCTGCCCGTAGGGTACTCCACCGAGAAATTATCCGCGTAGTAGCGGTGAAACTCGCGCAGCGATTCGATCAGCATGTAGTTCACCGGCATCCACAACGGCCCGCGCCAATTGGAGTTGCCGCCGTACAAGCGTGAGTCGGACTCGCCGGGCTGGTAGCGCGCGCACAGGGTGTCGCCGTTCATCTTCAGCGCCAGCGGCTGTTCGGCAAAGGCCTTGGATAACGAGCGCACGCCAAACGTCGACAGAAACTCATGGTCATCGAGCATGCGCCGCAGCAGGTCCTTGGTGCGCTCGCCACGCAGCAAGGCGAGCAACAGGCGGTTGCCCTGCCCCGGTTCGTTCCAGCGCGACACCAGCTTGGCCAGGTCCGGCCGGTGTTTCATAAAACCCAGCAGTCGCTCACGCAGGCCTTGCAGCCCTTCGTGCTCGCGCTGCTCCAGCACCAACACGGCAAACAAAGGCATCAGGCCGACGATGGAGCGCAGGCGCACCGGCTCGTTCTGGCCGTCCGGGCGGTGCAGCACATCGTAGAAGAACTGGTCCTGCTCATCCCACAAGCCTTCGGCGCTGTCGTCCACGCGGTTGATCGCGCCGGCGATGTACAGGAAGTGCTCAAAGAACTTCACCGCGATATCCACGTACACCCCATTGCGCTTGGCCAGTTCCAGGCCAATGCGCATCAGGTCCAGGGCATACGCCGCGACCCACGCGGTGCCGTCGGCCTGATCCAGCTGGTAGCCGGGCGGCAAGGTGGCCGAGCGGTCGAACAAGGCGATGTTGTCCAGGCCCAGGAAGCCGCCCTGGAACAGGTTGCGGCCCTCGGCGTCCTTGCGGTTGACCCACCAGGAAAAATTCAGCAGCAGCTTGTGGAAAATCCGCTCGAGAAAGTCCATGTCGCCCACGCCGGTCAGCGCCTTGTCCTGCTGATACACGCGCCAACTGGCCCAGGCGTGTACCGGCGGGTTGGCGTCGTCGAAACGCCATTCATACGCCGGCAGCTGGCCATTGGGGTGCATAAAGCGATCTTTAACCAGCAACAATAACTGTTGCTTGGCATACCCCGGATCAATCAGCGCCATTGCCACGGCCTGGAAGCCCTGGTCCCAGGACGCGTACCACGGGTATTCCCAGGTGTCGGGCATGGACAAAATGTCGAAATTGGACAAGTGCCGCCAATGGGTATTGCGGATATGCAGGCGCTCGGGCGGCGGCGCGGGTTGGGCCGGGTCGCCGTCGAGCCACTGGTTTACATCAAAGTAGTAGAGCTGCTTGGACCACAGCAACCCGGCCAGGGCCTGGCGCTGCACATTGCGCGCGTCAGCATCGGCAATGCCTTGCTGCAAGGCGGCGTAGAAGTCGTCCGCCTCTTGGCGGCGCAGCTCGAACAGCTTGCGTGCATTGACCTCGGGCGCGTCCACCGGCGCAAACCGCAGGTACAGGGTTTTGCTCTCCTGGCCCGCCAGTTCGAGGCTGAAACGCGCGGCAACCTTGGTACCCGTGTCGCGGCGAATTGCAGAGTCTGCGCCGCCCACCACATAGTCGTTGATGCCATCCTTGAACGGCCCCGGGGCCGGTTGCCCATCGAGCTTGGGGACGTTGCTTTCGTTTTCGCAGAACAGCCACTCCAGGCCGTCCTGGCCCCAGGCGCTGAGGTGACGGTCAGTCAGCTCATGATGCCGGGCCAGCACCCGTTCACCGTCCAGGCACACCTGCGGCTTGGGCGCGTCAAAGGTCCAGCTCCAGTCATTGCGCGCCCACAGTTGGGGCAACACCTGCACACGCGTCGACTGGTCCGCGCGGTTGTGCACGGTGACGCGCATGAAAATATCGTCAGGCTGATGCTTGGCGTATTCGACCGTTACATCACAGTAGCGGTTGTCTTCGAATACGCCGGTGTCGAGCACTTCGTACTCGGCATCCTCAAGCCCGCGACGGGCATTTTCGGCGAGCAGGTCGGCGTAGGGAAACGCCGCATGGGGATATTTGTAGAGCATGCGCATGTAGGCATGGCTCGGCACGCCATCGACGAAAAAGTACAGCTCCTTGACGTCCTCACCGTGGTTGCCCTCGGCGTTGTCGAGGCCGAACAGGCGTTCCTTGAGGATCGCGTCGCGCTCGTTCCACAGCGCCAGGCCCAGGCACCAGCGTTGCGCCTTGTCGCTGAAACCGGCCAGGCCATCCTCGCCCCAACGGTAGGCGCGGCTGCGTGCATGTTCATGGGGGAAATAGGCCCAGGCGTCGCCATCGGCGCTGTAGTCCTCGCGCACAGTGCCCCATTGGCGTTCACTCAAGTAAGGCCCCCACTCGCGCCAGCATTCGGCATCCTCCGTCGCCAGCCGCTGGCCTTCGAGGGTGTCGAGTATCGAGTGTGTGGGTGTGGCCGTCATTGAGTGCTCCATCGCCTGCCGGATGAGCAGCAGTGTAGAACCCAATAACGTCCGGATGCACATGAAGACTTGGAAGAGGGCGTACATGTAGTTGAAGGTCAGGCGGGTCTGGTCCTGGTCGGCGGTGCCGGTGTGTTTGCCAGATGTGGTCATATTCACGTCATCTCATTCATTTGCAGAATGAAGTCCAGAGGATTCTTCGTTTGCAAGCCGGCGCGCCGCTCAACAAAATCCGGACAAGGCCACTTTTGTCATCCCAGCCATCAGGAATTTTTCTATGCACGCCACTGCACATGTCAGCCCCGATGAGATCCGCAAGGGCTTTTCCAAGGCGATGTCCGACATGTACCGGGATGAAGTTCCGTTGTACGGCGCGCTGCTGGAACTGGTGGCGCAGACCAATGCCCACGTGCTGGAGAGCGACCAGGGCCTGGCCGGGCACCTGCACCGCACCGGCGAGATCCAGCGCCTGGGCATGGAACGCCACGGTGCGATCCGCCTGGGCACCGCCGCCGAGCTGGCGACCATCAGCCGCCTGTTTGCCGTGATGGGCATGCAACCAGTGGGCTATTACGACCTGACACCGGCGGGCGTGCCGGTGCATTCCACCGCCTTTCGCGCCGTGCATGAGCAGTCACTGCAAGCCAGCCCGTTCCGCGTGTTCACCTCGCTGCTGCGCCTGGAGCTGATCGAAAACCCCGCGCTGCGCAGCTTCGCCGAAACCGCCCTGGCCAAGCGGTCGATCTTCACCCCAGGGGCCCTGGCGTTGATCGAGCAGGCCGAAACCGACGGCGGCCTCGATGCCGAGGATGCCGAGGCCTTTATCCGCCAGGCGCTGGAGACCTTTCGCTGGCACCACAGCGCCACCGTCACGGCCGAACAGTATCGGCAACTCAGCGACCAGCATCGCCTGATCGCCGACGTGGTGGCCTTCAAGGGCCCGCACATCAACCACCTCACCCCGCGTACCCTGGACATCGATCAGGTACAGGCCGCCATGCCCGCCCACGGCATCACCCCCAAAGCCGTGATCGAAGGTCCACCGCGACGCCATTGCCCGATCCTGTTGCGCCAGACCAGTTTCAAGGCCCTCGACGAACCCATTGCCTTTACCGATGCCCAGGGCCGCCACAGCGCGCGCTTCGGTGAAATCGAACAACGCGGCGTCGCGCTGACGCCCAAGGGTCGCGCCCTGTACGACCAGTTACTGAATGCCGCCCGCAATGAACTCGGCGCGGCACCCAACGAGGCCAATGCCGCGCGCTACGAGCAATTGCTGGAGCAACACTTCCAGGCATTCCCGGACAACCACGCGCAGATGCGCGAACAAGGCCTGGCCTACTTTCGCTATTTCCCCAGCGAAAAAGGCCTCGCAGCCCGCGGCCAGCCCGACCCACCGCGCACGCTGCAGGCCTTGCTCAGCGCAGGGCACGTGGAGGTGGAACCGCTGGTGTACGAGGACTTCCTGCCGGTGAGCGCAGCGGGGATCTTCCAGTCGAACCTGGGCGATACCGCGCAGAGCCACTACGCGGCCCATTCAAACAAAGCCGAGTTCGAAAAGGCGCTGGGCCGCAGCACGATTGACGAGTTGCAGTTATATGACGAAACGCAGCAGCGTTCCGTGGAGGCGTGTGTGAGAGCACTGCTGGTATAAAAAAGCTGCCGGTATAAAACGCTGCAGATATAACCAGAGCGTCCACCGGCAGCGGTTTTTGCTTAAGCCAACTTCGCGACAATTTCGTCTTTGATCAGCAACCGTTTCTTCTTCAACTTCTCCACGTCCTCATCACTGGCGCTTGCCGATTCAGCCTTCAGCACCTCCCCGTCGGCAGCGTCGTATTGCGTAAGCAGCGAGTCCAGCCGTTTGTCCCCCGCCCTGCGCTCGTGGACAACTTCCTTGCTCAACCCCAAGTCCTGATACAGGTCGTGTTTCACTGGCATGACTTACCTCCACAAGTTGATCAATGGCCTACCCCTTGAAGCTAGCCCATTGACCGGGGTGTTGTCATGTTTGCAGTCGATACAGCCCCGTTCGTCGCAACCCTGGCGATGGGATCAAACCTTTTGGCCTGCCCTGCCCTCCACTATAGATCGCCACTCGAGGGAGACCGGTTTCATGAATCACACCGCAACTGCCGCCGACACGCAATGCATCAACACTATCCGCACCCTGGCCATGGATGCCGTGCAGAAGGCCAACTCGGGCCACCCCGGCACGCCCATGGGCCTGGCGCCGGTGGGTTATACGTTGTGGAGTCGTTTCCTGCGTTATCACCCGGAGCATCCCGACTGGCCCAACCGTGACCGGTTTGTATTGTCGGTGGGGCATGCGTCGATGCTGCTGTATTCGCTGCTGCACCTGGCCGGCGTGGTGGAAATCGACGCCCACGGCAAGCGTTCCGGTGAGCCGGCGGTCAGCCTGGACGACATCAAACAGTTCCGCCAGATGAGTTCCAAGACCCCGGGGCATCCCGAGTACCGCATGACCACCGGCGTGGAAACCACCACTGGCCCCCTGGGCCAGGGCTGCGCCAACAGCGTGGGCATGGCCATGGCCGAGCGTTGGCTGGCCCGGCGTTTCAACCGCGACGGCCAGGTGCTGTTCGATTACGACGTCTACACCCTGTGCGGTGACGGCGACATGATGGAAGGCATCAGCAGTGAAGCGGCGTCGATGGCCGGGCATTTGCAGCTGGATAACCTGTGCTGGATCTACGACAACAACACCATCAGCATCGAGGGTCACACCGAGCTGGCCTTCAGTGAAGATGTGATCAAGCGCTTCCAGGCGTATGGCTGGCACACCGTGCATGTCACCGATGCCAATGATCTGCAGGCATTGAGTGTGGCGCTGGAGACCTTCAAGGCCAATACCGGCGCACCGACCCTGATTGTGGTCGACAGCGTGATCGGCTACGGCTCGCCGCACAAACACAACACCGCTGCCGCCCATGGCGAGCCGCTGGGCGAGGATGAAATTCGCCTGACCAAGGCCGCGTATGGCTGGCCGGAGGACGCCAGTTTCCTGGTGCCCGATGAGGCGCGCACAACATTGCGCGATGCACTCGTTGAGCGGGCCGAGCCGCTGTATGCCGAGTGGAACCAGACCTTGGCCTCCCTCGACCCACAACGCGCCGATGAGCTGCAGCGCATGCGTGCCGGGGAAATGCCCGAGCATTGGCAGGCCGATCTGCCGAGCTTTGCGGCCGATGCCAAGGGCGTCGCCAGCCGTGCTTCGGGCGGCGAGGTGCTGAACGCTTTTGCGCAAAATATCCCGTGGTTGCTGGGCGGCTCTGCGGATCTGTCGCCGTCGACCAAGACCAACCTCACCTTCGACGGCGCGGGCCGTTTCAGCGCCGACGACTACAGCGGGCGCAACCTGCACTTCGGCATACGCGAGCACGCCATGGGCGCGATTGCCAACGGCGTGGCGCTGTCCTACTTGCGGCCCTACACCTCGACGTTCCTGGTCTTCAGCGACTACATGAAACCGCCGATCCGGCTCGCGGCGATCATGGAGCTGCCAGTGGTGTTCGTGTTTACCCACGACTCCATCGGCGTGGGCGAAGACGGCCCGACGCATCAACCCATCGAACACCTGACCCAACTGCGCGCCACCCCGGGCTTGCTGACCCTGCGCCCAGGGGATGCGAATGAAACCCTTGAGTTGTGGAAGGTGGCGCTGGCGCAAACCCATCGGCCCAGCTGTGTCGTGCTGTCGCGCCAGCCGCTGCCGACTCTGGACCGTAGCCGTTACGCGTCGGCCGCAGGTGCGACCAAGGGCGCCTATGTGTTGGCCGGTGCGGACAAGCCAGAGGTGATCCTGATCGCCACCGGCAGTGAAGTCAGCCTGGCGGTCACGGCCTACGAGCAACTCACGGGCGAAGGCATTGCTGCGCAGGTGGTGTCGATGCCCAGCTGGGAATTGTTTGAAGACCAGGACCAGGCCTACCGCGACAGCGTCTTGCCGCCGACCGTGAAGGCCCGGGTGGTGATGGAGCAGGCCGGCCCCCTGGGCTGGGATCGCTACGTCGGACAGTCTGGCGCCAAAGTGGTGATGAACAGCTTTGGCGCCTCGGCCCCCCTGTCGAAGTTGCAGGAAAAGTTCGGCTTCACCGTGGAAAATGTGGTGGCGCTGGCCAAGCAGCAAATCCAGCACACCCGGCCTGAATAAACGGCGGCAATGCACAGGGGGCTTGCTCCCTGCTGCATCCGCGTGCGGCTCGGGATCAATGTTTATAGTCGGTATCGGTGCGCTCCAACTGCCGAATCAATGCATTCCAGTGCCGCGTCACCCCAGGCCCTTCCCCGCTGCTGAAGACCTTGGCCTGCTGCTCGACCCTGGCCACCACTTCAGCGGGCGGGAAGACCAACTCCGCCTTCCCGCCTGCCTGCGCCGCAATCTGAATAGTGCACGCCCGCTCCAGCCCTTGCAGTTGTTGAAACGCATGCTCCACGCTGATGCCTGCCGTCAACAGCCCATGGTTACGCAGGATCATCACACTCTTGTCGCCCAGGTCCGCCACCAGCCGCTCCCGCTCGTCCAGGTCCAGGGCCACCCCTTCGTAGCCGTGATAGGCCACACGACCGGAGAAGGCGATGGAGTGCTGGGAAATCGGTAACAAGCCGTCCTTCTGTGCGGACACCGCAATACCGTCACGTGTGTGGGTGTGCAGCACCGCTTGCAAGTCGTGGCGGGCACCGTGGATGGCACTGTGGATCACGTAGCCGGCGTAATTGATGCCCAGCCCGGTGGGATCGTCGACCAGGGTGCCGTCGAGGTCGACCTTGACCAGGTTGGAGGCGCTGATCTCATCGAATAACAGCCCGAACGCGTTAATCAGGAAATGTTCCTCGGGCCCTGGCACACGGGCGGAGAAGTGCGTGTAGATATGGTCGGTCCACTTGTACAGGGCCGCCAGTCGATAGGCGGCGGCCAGTTTGACGCGCACCTCCCATTCCTCTGGCGTGACGCGTTGGCGGACGGTATTGGCGACGCTCGATAGCGAGGTAACGCTGCTCATGGCAAAACTTCCCGGATGGCCTTAAGGACTTCAAGGCCAGCCTAGGGGATGCCCAGTAATAATAAAAAGCACATTTTAATCTAAGCTAATTATTATTAATTTTCATAAAACAGTCACAACAACACAAGACCAATGTGGGAGGGGGCTTGCCCCCGATGGCGGTGAGTCAGTCAACAGTGTGCTTACTGACACTCATCGAGGCATAGGTATTACACAACTCTGTAGCGCGAAACGTAACCACGATGCGAAGCGAGCCGCTCTTGATCTTGATCTTGATCTGCTTTTGATCTCAGGCGCCCCGTTAAACCACGCTGGCCGAACGCAGGCTTGAATCCGTGGGTAACCCGGCAGGACGCCGGGTTAGCCGCACTGGGCCAGGGATGGCCCATTGCGGCGGCCCACGGATTCAAGCCTGCGTTCGGGCACACCGAGCCTAGGCGAGGTGCCGAGTGGTGGGGCAAGAGCCTTTTTGGTTACTTTTGGGGCTCTTTTCCAAAAGTGACCCGCTGTAAAAGCGGAACCCATAGTGGCCGTGACCGCAGAAACGGATATGTACTCGGGTCCAATCCAACATCCTGGTCGGCCCGGAGGCCGCCATCGGGGGCAAGCCCCCTCCCACATTGGATCGAGGCATGTCAGGTGGGTAGCTGTCGGCTGGGAGGCCGCCATCGGGGGCAAGCCCCCTCCCACATTGGATCGAGGCGTGTCAGGTGGGTAGCTGTCGGCTGGGAGGCCGCCATCGGGGGCAAGCCCCCTCCCACATTGGATTGAGGCATGTCAGGTGGGTAGCTGTCGGCTGGGTTGCCGCCATCGGGGGCAAGCCCCTCCCACATTGGATCGAGGCATGTCAGGTGGGTAGCTGTCGGCTGGGAAGCCGCTATCGGGGGCAAGCCCCCTCCCACATTGGATCGAGGCGTGTCAGGTGGGTAGCTGTCGGCTGGGAGGCAGTCAAGGAAGTTCAAGCCCCCTCCTACAGGGATTCAGGCCGCATTGCGGATCTTGTGCAGCGAATCGGCCACCCATTTGCCAAACGCATCCACCGGCCCCTGCAGGTTGCCAAGGAAGTGCGGATAGACCAGCCATAAATCCATCACCGGCTTGAAATCCTTCAGCGGCATCACTGCCAGTTGCTCTCGATGGGCACTGCGCTCGAGCAGCGGACGTGGTACCAGGCCCAGGCCCAGCCCATCCGCCACCAGCCCCAGTTGCAACTCGGTGCCAAAGGTTTCCAGGTTGACCCGCAAGGCCAGCCCCTGATCCGCCAGGGTGCGCTGCAAGCCGGCACGGAAGCCACACCCGTCCGGGTTGAGGATCCAGCCGTTCTGGTACACGTCGGCCAGCTTGCACGGCTTTTTCGGCAGTTGCGCCTTGGCGCACACCACCACCAGTTCCATCTTGCCGATGGACTCACCGACGATAGTGTCCGCAAAGATCTTGCCCGCCGGGAACAACGCCACCGCCGCATCCAGCTCGCCGCGTTCGATCTTGCCCACCAACTGGCTGCCCCAGCCCGTGGCCACCTGGGCGCGCAGGTCGACGTACTCGGTGCGCAAGTGCTTGAGCGCATCGAGCAGCACCACGTCGCCGATGGTCTGCGGCACGCCCAGGCGCAACACGCCGCTAGGCGGTGCATCGGTGGCGACCAACTCGCGCAGCGCGTCCATCTCACGCAGGATCAGCCGGCACTGCTCATACACCCGGGTACCGATCAGCGTGGGCTTGAGGGGTTTGGTGTTGCGGTCGAACAGCTCCACCCCCAGTGCCTGCTCGAAGTTCTGCACGCGGCGGGTGATGGCCGGCTGGGTCAATTGCAACGACTCGGCGGCATGGCTGATGGACTGGCAACGAATCACTTCGACAAAGGCATCGATATCGTCAATTTTCATTTGGGCCGCACATAGAGAACAGTCATTAAGATGTGTCGCAAGCATAGTGGGCGCAACCCGGTCTGGATAGCCCGCCCAGTGATCGATAACGTCTAATGCTATGCAGCGCTGTTCTAAATTACTTGCAGCTATAAGCTAATCATTAAAAAATAGCATATTAACCATCAACATTATGCTTAGATAAACCTATCAAAACCGCCTATGGAATGTTCATGAGCCAGGCCCGACACCCCGAGAGACTGCGCGCCTTTATTGGCGCCTTGGCTGAGCTGATCGACGGCAACCCGCGCGAAGGCGACCTGCTGCACCGTGGCGGCAAGCTGCTGGCGCAACTGGTCAGCCACGACGACTGGCTGCCTGAGGAGTTCGCCCAACCCGACCCCGAGCGCTACCAGCAATTTCTGCTGCACGCCGATTCGCGCCAGCGCTTCAGCATCGTCAGTTTTGTCTGGGGGCCGGGGCAGCGCACGCCGATTCACGATCATCGGGTGTGGGGGCTGATCGGCATGTTGCGCGGTGCGGAGTTTTCCCAGGGGTTTGCCCGGACGGCCGATGGCGCGCTGGTTGCCGAGGGCACGTCGGTGCATCTGCGGCCTGGCCAGGTCGAAGCGGTGTCGCCCAGGATCGGTGATATCCATCAGGTAAGTAATGCTTACGATGACCAGGTGTCCGTCAGCATTCATGTGTACGGCGCCAACATCGGCGCGGTGCGCCGTGCGGTGTATCAAGTCGACGGCAGCGAAAAACTGTTCATCTCCGGTTATTCCAACGCCTACCTCCCGAATATCTGGGACTTGTCCAAAGAAAAGAGCCCTGCCCTATGAGCACCCTATCGACCCGCAGCTTTGCCCAGATTCGCCAGGCCCTGTTGGACCGCGAGGAAGTCGCCCTGGTAGACGTGCGCGAGGAAGCGCCGTTTGCCCAAGGCCATCCGCTGTTTGCCGCGAATATCTCACTGTCCAAGCTGGAACTGGAGGTGTATTCGCGCATTCCACGCCGCGATACCCAGGTCACGCTGTACGACAACGGTGAAGGGTTGGCCGAACGCGCCGCCGAACGCCTGGTTGCCCTGGGCTACACGCGGGTCAGCCTGCTTGAAGGCGGCCTTGAGGGTTGGCGCCAGGCCGGCGGCGAGCTGTTTATCGACGTCAATGTGCCGAGCAAAGCCTTTGGCGAACTGGTGGAAAACCAGCGCCACACGCCGTCCCTGGCGGCCGAAGAGGTCCAGGCGCTGCTCGACAACCAGGCCGATGTGGTGGTGCTCGACGCCCGGCGTTTCGATGAATACCAGACCATGAGCATCCCCACCGGCATCAGCGTGCCGGGTGCCGAGCTGGTGCTGCGCGCCCGTGAACTGGCCCCGGACCCGGCCACGCGCATTATCGTCAACTGCGCCGGGCGTACCCGCAGCATCATCGGCACCCAGTCGCTGATCAATGCCGGCGTGGCCAACCCGGTGTCGGCGCTGCGCAACGGCACCATCGGCTGGACCCTGGCCGGCCAGACACTCGCCCATGGCCAGGCGCGCCGTTTTGCCCCGACCGCTGAGGAACATCGGCGCAGCGCCGCCCAGCAGGCGCGCGGCGTGGCCGACAAGGCTCGCGTCGGCCGTGCAACCCTGGATGACCTGCAACGCTGGCAGCAGGATGGGGCACGCACCACTTACCTGTTCGACGTGCGCACCCCGGAAGAATTCGAAGCCGGCCACCTGCCCGGCGCCCGCTCCACACCGGGCGGGCAACTGGTGCAGGAAACCGACCACGTCGCCAGCGTGCGTGGCGCGCGCCTGGTATTGGTGGACGATGACGGCGTGCGCGCGAACATGTCGGCGTCCTGGCTCGCGCAATTGGGTTGGGAAGTCTTTGTGCTGGACGAGCTGCAAGACGCGCACTTCAGCGCACAGGGCGCCTGGATCGCCCCGGTGCCCGCGCCGCCCCAGGCCGAACTGATCAGCCCGCCGACACTGGCCGACTGGCTCGATCATGGCGACACCGTGGTGCTGGATTTCACCGCCAGCGCCAATTACGTGAAACGCCATATCCCCGGCGCCTGGTGGGTGCTGCGCGCGCAATTGCCCGAGGCCCTGGCCAAGGTGCCCACCGCGCAGCGCTACGTATTGACCTGCGGCAGCAGCCAGTTGGCACGCCTGGCGGTGGCTGAAGTTCAAGCGTTGACCGGCAGGCAGGTGTACCTGTTGCAGGACGGCACCGCCGCCTGGGTCGCTGCGCAACTGCCGCTGGAAGCAGGTGAAAGCCATCTTGCCTCACCGCGCATCGACCGCTACCGCCGCCCCTATGAAGGCACCGATAACCCACGCGAAGCCATGCAGGCCTACCTGGACTGGGAATTCGGCTTGGTCGAGCAATTGGCGCGCGACGCCACCCACGGCTTCTACGTGATCTGATCCACCGCTGCACCGTTCCCGGAAATCCGACCCCTTCTCCAGGCGGAGGCATCTTCCCTTACCCAACGCCTGGAGTCTGTCCCATGCTGTCTACTACCCCTTTCAAGCGCCTGTTCCTGGGCGGCGCCCTGGCGCTCGGCCTGCTCGGCAACGTCCATGCCGCCGACCTGCAACCCCTGCGCGTGGCCAACCAGAAGTCGACGATCAAAGCGCTGCTGGAAGCCTCAGGCGAGACCCGAAACGTACCGTACGAAATCAAGTGGTCGGAATTTCCCTCGGCCTCGCCCCTGGGCGAAGCGCTGAATGCCGGTGCGGTGGATGTCGGCGCCCTGGGCGATGCGCCCTATGTGTTCGCCCTCGGCGCCGGTGCATCGCTCAAAGTGATCAGCATCATCCACGCCGAAGGGCGTAACACCACCGCCCTGCTGGTGCCGCAGGATTCGCCGATCAAGACCGCCGCCGACCTCAAGGGCAAGAAAATCGTCACCGGACGCGGCTCCATCGGGCACTACCTGGCGATCAAAGCCCTGGCCGGCGCAGGCCTGACCTCACAGGATGTGCAGTTCATCTTCCTGCTGCCCGCCGAATCGCGGCTGGTGCTGGACAACGGCACCGCCGATGCCTGGGCCACCTGGGACCCGTACACCACCGTGGTCACCTCGCAAAGCAACGCGCGTGTGCTGGTCAGCGGCAAAAACCTGTTGAGCAACCACCTGTACTTCGCCGCCACCGACAGCGCCATTGCCGACAAACGCGTGCAACTGGACGACTTTGTCGCCCGCGTTGACCGCGCCTATGCCTGGGCCAACCGCCACCCCGACGAATACGCCGCCGCCCAGGCCAGAATCACCGGCCTGCCGCTGGCCGTGCACATCGAAGTGGCCAAGGACACCCGCCTGTCCCCGGTGCTGATCGACGACGCCGTGATCAGCGGCCTGCAAGCCACCGCCGACACCTACCAGAAAGAAGGCCTGCTGAGCCGGCATATCGACGTGTCGCAAGGCTTCGACAAAGCCTTCAACGCCCTGCGCGCCCCCAATTCCCAAGCCTCACGCTAAGGAGCAGCCCATGAGCAAGCCACGTCAATTGAAACTCGGTGCCATGGTGCACGGTGTCGGCCACGGGTGGGGCGAATGGCGTCACCCGCAGGCGCAGCCCGACGCCAGTGCGAATTTCGGCTTTTACAAGCAGCAGACCGAATTGGCCGAAGCCGCCCGGTTCGACTTCGTGTTCATCGCCGACAGCCTGCATATCCACGCCAAATCCAGCCCGCACTACCTCAACCGTTTCGAACCGTTGACCACTATCCCCTGTGGGAGGGGGCTTGCCCCCGATGGCGGTGTGTCAGGCGGTACATACCTTGGCTGAACCACCGCTATCGGGGGCAAGCTCCCGCCCACATTTTTAATCGGGTACATGCTTATGACTCAATCGCCTCTACGCGCCGTGGAAGCCGTCGATTTCGACGCCACCCTCGAACGCCTCAGCGCCGAGCTGGCCAGCACCGCACATCTTTACGATGAAAGCGGCGCCTTCCCCCACGCCAACTTCGCGTTGCTGCACGCCCACGGCCTGACCGCGCTCACGGTGCCCAAAACCCTCGGCGGCGGCGGCGCCAACCTGCCCCTGGCGCGCAAAGCCATCAGCGCGATTGCCAGGGGCGAGCCCTCCACCGCACTGATCCTGGTGATGCAATACCTGCAACACACCCGCCTGCAAGACAGCCAGACCTGGCCCCGGCACTTGCGGGTGCGCGTCGCCGAGGACGCGGTGAAAAAGGGCGCGCTGATCAATGCCCTGCGCGTCGAACCGGACCTGGGCACACCGGCCCGCGGCGGCCTGCCGGCAACCATCGCCGTGCGCAGCGCCGAAGGCTGGCGCATCAGCGGGCGCAAGATCTACTCCACCGGCAGCCATGGCCTGAGCTGGTTCAGCGTCTGGGCGCGCAGTGACGATGCCGACCCGCTGGTGGGCGCCTGGCTGGTGCCCAAGGACAGCCCCGGCGTGAGCATCATCGACACCTGGGATCACCTGGGCATGCGCGCCACCTGCAGCCATGAAGTGGTGCTCGACAATGTGCGGGTGCCGCTGGACCACGCGGTCAGCGTCAGCCCCTGGAGTGCGCCGCAGCCGGAGCTCGATGGCGAGGGATTCCTGTGGATGTCGGTGCTGCTGTCATCGGTGTACGACGCTGTGGCCCAGGCTGCGCGGGACTGGCTGGTGCACTGGCTGGAAGAACGCCAGCCGTCGAATCTCGGTGCAGCGCTGTCGACCTTGCCGCGTTTCCAGGAAACCGTCGGCCATATCGACACCCTGTTGTTTGCCAACCGCAGCCTGCTCGACGCCGCCGCCCACGGCCGTACCCCGGTCGCCAACGCGGCGCAATTGAAGTACCTGGTGACCGGTAACGCCATTCGTGCGGTCGAGTTGGCCATCGAGGCCTCGGGCAACCCCGGCCTGTCACGGCACAGCCCACTGCAACGGCATTATCGCGACGTGCTGTGCAGTCGCGTGCATACCCCACAGAACGACGCCGTGCTGCAAGGCGTCGGCAAAGCGGTGTTCGCCCAACGTCAGAAGGATCGCACATGAGTCAGGTGATTATTGCCAGCCAGTTGGACGAAGACTACAACGACGTGATCCGCGCGCGGCTCGCCACGCTGCATCCCCAAGCCCAGGTGATCGGGGTGCCGGTCGGCGTGCCGAGCGACCTGCCGCCCCAGGCGAATATCCTGCTGCTGCGCCCCATCAACGTGCGCGGCTACACCGCACCCGATACGCCGCCACCGGGCTGGCCCTACGGTGCGCAATGGGTGCATCTGGTGTCGTCGGGCATCGACTTCTACCCGCAATGGCTGTTCAACGGCCCGCCGGTGACCACGTCACGGGGCAGCGCCGCCGACAACCTGGCCGAGTTCGCCCTGGCGGCAATGTTTGCCGCGTCCAAGCATCTGCCGGCTATCTGGGTGCAGGATTCGCAGTGGCAGTTCACCGCGTTGCGCCCGCTCAAGGGCACGACCCTGGGCATTCTCGGGTTTGGTGCGATTGGCCAGCGCCTGGCGCAAAAGGCCCTGGCCCTGGGCATCAAGGTCGTAGCGCTGCGCCAAAGCGCGACGCCATTTGACGTCGACGGTGTGGAGCCGGCCAAGGATATCCACGACCTGTTCGCCCGTGCCGATCATCTGGTGGTGGCGGCACCGCTGACCGATGCGACGCGGCGGATCATCAATCGCGACGTACTGGGCAGCGCCAGGCCGGGGCTGCACCTGATCAATATCGCGCGGGGTGGGTTGCTGGACCAGGAGGCGCTGCTGGAGGCGCTGGATAGCGGCCGTATCGGGCTGGCGTCACTCGACGTGACCGAGCCTGAGCCGTTGCCGGATGGGCATCCGTTGTACACGCATCCGAGGGTGCGGTTGTCGCCGCACACCTCGGCGATCTCCACCCATAGCAAGGAGGAGATTGCCGATACGTTCCTGGCGAATCTGCAGCGGTATGTGGCGGGCCTTGAATTAGCCAACGTCGCCAACGCCTGAGGCGATCCAAACTGTGGGAGGGGGCTTGCCCCCGATAGCGGTGCATCAGTCAAATGATGCATTGGCTGACACTCAGCAATCGGGGGCAAGCCCCCTCCCACAGTTTTATCGGGGTACTGGTGGGTCTCATTTTATGCGGTAGTGAAAGGTGTTGCGCACCGCCGGTACGGCGACGGGCTTGCCGTCGACGATCCTCGGCTGATAGCGAAAGGTATTCGCCGCCGCCAGTGAGGGTCGGATAAACAATGGGTGACAGCCGTCCAGTACCTTGGGGTTTTCCACCCGGCCCTGGGGATTGACGGTGTATTCCACCGAACAGTCGCCTTCAATATTTTTGTCCAGTGCACGCTCCGGGTAGTCCGGGACGGCCTTGCTCAAGGGCTGGTACTGGCGGCTATCGAACGCCGGAGCAGCGGTGGGCGCGGGCACGGCGGCGCGGGCTTTTTCAGCAGCCACACGCTCCTGGTTCAGACGTTGCTGCTCCAGCTCCCGATTGCGTTGCTCGGCGGCCAGGCGCTGCTGTTCGATTTTCTGCGCTTCGACCCGTTTGCGCGCCAGGGCGGCTTTCTCAAGTTTTTGCGCCTGAATCTGCGGGTCAACCGTTGGTTTGGCCGGTACAGGGACAACAACAGGCTCAGGCGCTACGGGAGTAAGCGGGGCTACCGGCTCAGGCGCTGGCGCCGGCATCATCACCAACTGCGTGTGCATCACCCTCGGCGCGTCTGCCTGCGGTTTTTCCGGCGACCAGCCCAGCATCAGCGCCGCCGCTACCGCCACATGCAGCGCCACGGCCAGGCCTGCCGCCAGGCTGTTGCGCCACAGCCCGTCGCTGTCCGGTATCTGCGCCCGCGTCGCACCGTGCATGATCATCGCGGTCATTGGGGGGCCTCGGTCACCAGCCCCAGGTGGGTGACACCCCCCTTTTGCAACACCGCCATGGCGGCCACCACGCGACCGTACCCGGCGTTGTCGTCAGCGCGGATATACACCTGGGTGTCGCTGCGCGCCGCCACCACCTGCATGACCTTGGCGCCCATGTCTTCCAGGCTCACGGCGCTGTCGGTCTGGTGCCGTGTGTCGAGTTCGCCGCCCAGGTTCCAGTAGTAACCGCCGTCCGCCTTCACCGACAGCGTGAGGATTTGCTGGCGGGTGTCGGTGGCCAGCGCCTCGGCGGCGACCTTGGGCAATTCGATCTTCACGCCCTGGGTCAGCATGGGCGCGGTGACCATGAAGATCACCAGCAGCACCAGCATCACATCGATATAGGGCACCACGTTCATCTCGGCCTTGGGCCCGTGTTTGCGTTGCGGCCTGGTCAACATCGGTTCGCTCCTGTTCAGGCGGCCACGGCCAGGTTGATTGAGGTACCGCGCAGGGCGCGATGCAGGCGCACTTGCAGTTCATTGCCGAAGGCGTAGTAGCGGGTGAGCAGGGTCTGGCTGCGCGCGGCAAAACGGTTATAGGCGATCACGGCCGGAATCGCCGCAAACAGGCCAATGGCCGTGGCGATCAAGGCTTCGGCAATCCCCGGCGCCACCGTGGACAAGGTGGCCTGTTGTACCTGGGACAAGCCCAGGAACGAATTCATGATGCCCCACACGGTGCCGAACAACCCGATATAGGGGCTGACCGAACCCACCGTCGCAAGAAACTGCAGGCCCTTTTCCAGCTCCAGCTCCTGCTCGGTGATTGCCACCTGCAGCGCACGTTCCACGCCTTCGAGCACCGCAGGGTCATGGGTGTGCAGGTGCTGGTATTCCTGCATACCGGCGATAAAGATCGGCGCAACACCGTCCTTGCCCGCCTGCACGGCGTCGCGGTACAGCGGCTGTAAGTCCGATGCGACGCGAAAGCGCGCCACGAAATCATTCAATTGCCGCTCCAGGCGCCGCAGCACACTGCCGCGCCGAATGATCAGGTACCAACTGAGCAGGGACGCCAGCAGCAAAGTGATCATCACCGCCTTGACCAACAGGCTGGCATCGCTGATCAAGCTCCAGATCGTCATATGTTCCATCGTCGCGTGCATGGTGAAACTCCTATTCGATTAAAAACGGATGACTGCGTGATGACAGCTCAAGGCAGTTTCAGCGCGCGGGTCACCTCGGCCCAGGGCACGAACTTGAAGTTCTGGGCTTGCTCGGGCATGCGCTTGCGCCCGTCCTGCACCACCAGCATGCCCTGGCTCCACGGTCCGCCCAGGTTGATGGCGGTGGCTTCCAGGCCGTCGGTTTCGGAGGCCCCGTCGATGCCGGCGGCGGCGTTCAAGCCGACGCGAAAGGCACCGTGCACGGCGAACGGCGGTTCGGCATCCAGCACCAGGTAGCTGTCATTGCCCTGGCTCGAGATCACCAGGTAATCCCGTGCGACGCTCTGGTACAGCGCCAGGCCTTCGACATCCGCGTGCAGTTGCGCGCCGACCTTGATCACGCTGGTCAGCGTGGCCGGTTGGTCGGCGCGGGCATCCAGCGCCCACACGCCGACGTCCTCCTCCCCCAGGAACAAGCGCTGGCGTTGGTCATCGGCCACACAACCTTCCGGCTGGCTGTCGACCTTGAACTGTCGCACCAGCTCGCCCTGCACACGCCCGGTCGGGGCACTCAGGCGGTATTGCAGGAAGGTGCCGTCCTTGCCGTTGGCTATCGCATACAGCTCGCCGCCGGCGGGCTGGAACAGGCAGATGCCGTAGATCTCTTTGAGCGGCGTCGGCACTTCGCCGGCTTCCTGCAGCTCGCCGCTCTGGCGGTCGATGCTGAACAGGCTCAGGCTGTTGCGATCGCGATTGCTGGCGACGGCGAGGTCGACGGTCTGCGTGCCCAGCTTGAAGTTGGGGCGTACGTCGACATTGTTCAGGCGCCCGACCGCCAGTTCCTGCAGCAGCTTGCCGTTGAGGTCATAGGCGAGCAGGCCGTGCTTCTTGTTGGTGCCCAATACGCGGCTGTGCGTGGGTGTGTGCGGGTGAATCCAGATGGCCGGGTCATCCGCCGCATCGCCCTGGCGACTCACCGGCTCGGTCTGGCGCAGAGCCGTGACCTGCGCCAGCCCCGGGGCGGCCGGTACCGGCGTGGCCTGCCAGTCGAGTTTGCCCTGGTAGAGCTGGCCGCTGTCATCATCGCGTACCAACAGATGCCGGCCGTTGATCGCCAGTTGCTCCGGCTCCTTGAGGCCCGGCAAGGTCAGGCTCGATTGCTCGGCCCAGCGTTCGCCGGTCTGCTGGAACAGATGCAAGCGAGCGGTTTTCGGGTCCAGCGCCACCACCCCACCCGGCATCAGCGCCATGGCGCCAGCTTCGCGCCCGAGATTGTCGAACAGCGCCACGGGCGTGCGTTTCACCTCGGCTTCCGGGTGCGCCGGGTAGGCCCACCAGCCGACGTTTGCTTCGTTCACCAGCAGGCGCTCGGCCCCATCGTCCACCTGACAGAACTGCGCCGACGGCGGCAGCGGCAGGCCGCGCACGCGCTGCGCCTGGGCCAGCAGCGTCGCGCCACTGCCCACCAGCCATTGCTCGCCCTTGCCCTCCTCACCCACCAGGAACACGAACAGATTGCCCGCCGCATCGCGGTACAGGCACAGGCCGTTCACCGGGAAGTCGCGGGTGGGCAGATACAGCGGCTTGCCCCAGGCCTTGCCAGCGACATCAAGGCTGATCAACACGGCCTGCTGGCGGTCGTTGTCGAGGCTGGCGACCAGCGATCGGTTGCCGGCGGTGCGGCTGTCGAGGCTGCTGAAATTGCCGTTGAATCGGGCCAGTTCGGCGCCTTTTTCGTCAAGCAGCAACAGGCCATCGCGGGTACTGGCGACCACAGGGTCGGTGCGGTTGGGCAGGAATGCGACAGCCTCGGCATTCAGGCCCGGCGCCCAGGGGGTCAGGGCCAGGTCAGTGGCGAATGCATTAGCGCTGATGACCAGCGCGATCAGCAGGTACAGCCTGGAAGTTCTCATGAACAGGCAAATCCTTCGAATACGGTGAAGATCCACTGTGGGAGGGGGCTTGCCCCCGATGGCGATGTGTCAGTTGATGCAGCTTTGACTGACCCACTGCTATCGGGGGCAAGCCCCCTCCCACATTGGGAATGGGTTGAATTCAAAAATGGGTGAAGGTCAGGCCCAGCTTGTAAGTGGGCCCGTACTCTTCGTACTGGCCGTTGTAGCTGCGGTGGCCGGTGTAGACGAAGTACGACTCATCCGTCAGGTTCTGTGCCTCGAAGCTCACTTGCAGGTTTTTGCTCAGCGAATAACGCGCGCTGAAATCGACGAAGGTCTGCGCATCCACATGCAGGTCATGGGCTTTGTCGTTGATCGACGCCAGCTCGTACAGGTAGGCCGACTTGTAGTTGGCGGAGAGGCGCAGGCTGAGTTTCTCGTCTTCCCAGCCCAGCATCAGGTTGCCGACGCTGTCCGACTGGTTGGGCAGGCTGATGTTGCGCTTGCGGTTGCGCCCGCCGGCACTGTCGAAGCCCTCGATGTCCGCGCTGGAGCGGCTGAAGGTGCTGTTGGCGCCGATCAGCAGGCCGTTCCACGGCGCGGGCAGCCAGTCGAATTTTTGTGAGTAGGCCAGTTCCAGGCCATACAGCTTGGCGCTGTCACCGTTGGCAAAGGTGTGGGCCTCGGCGAAGTTGGTCCAGGCGCCCGTGCCGGCGACGTCGGTGTTGTAGACGAAATTCTGGATGTCCTTGTAGAACACGAACGCCGACACGCTACCGGCGCGGCCCATGAAGTGTTCGATGCCCAGGTCCAGGTTGCTCGACTCCAGGGGCTTGAGGTCCGGGTTGCCGAAGGTGGCTTCGTCATCGTCGATCACGAAGCCTGGGGCCAGTTGACCAAAGGTCGGGCGTACCACGGACTTGGTCCAGGCGGCACGCAGCTGGGTGTTCTTGTCGATCTGGTAGCGCGCGTGCAGGCCCGGCAACCAGTGGTGATAACGGCGTTTGGTCTCGGTGGTGCTGAACTGACCGTTCGTGGCGCCGGTGCCCTTGGCGTCGAATTCGGTGCCCTCGTAGCGCATCCCGGCAATGAACCGCCAGTCGTCGATGTCGACGGTGTTCATCAGGTAGCCGGCGTTGATGTCCTCGCGGATTGTGAAGTCGTTGACCCGCGATTCGGTCGGGTCGTAGAAGTCATCACGGTTGAGGCCACCGATCAACTGGCGGATATTGCCCGCGCTGATGCCTGGGCCAAAGCGGCCGAGACGGTAGTCGACGTTGCCCTTCTGGAACTGCGTGAGGTTGAGCTGCTCGTCAGTGAAGCCCTGTTCATCGAGGTCCTTGTAGGCCCAGGCTTGCAGGTCGTTGTCTTTATGGCGGCGGCTGACCTTGCCGCCGAACTTGAACTGTGAGGCGTAGCCACTCAGGTCATAGTCACGGGCCAGGTCCAGGCGCAGGTTTTTCTCGGTGTCCTGGGTGTGCTGTTTCTCCCAGTCGACTTTATCGAGGCTGAAATTGCTGGCGTCGTAGAAGCCGCTGCCGATGATCGGGCGTGGCTTGGCCTTGTCGTAGAAACCGCTGCCTGCAAAGTCACCGCCGTCAAAGGTGGCCCCGGCGATATGCACCGGGCTGTCCTCACTGGAGCGGCTGTAACCGGCCTGGCCACTCAAGGTCCACAGGCCGAGCATCCGCTCGCCGCCGAACACGTAGGACTGGATCTGCTGGGTTTCTTCGCGGTTCTTGAGCTTGCGCTTGCCGTCGGCCTCGCCCAGTTCGCCCGGCGCTTGTGGTTCCGCGAATTCGAGGCTGGCGGCGTTGCGCGTTTCGGTGTCCTTGTAGCGGCTGTAGAGGGTGCGCAGGTAGTAGCTGCTCAGGTCATCGGGCTTGTAGTCGAAGTTCAGGCCACCACCGGCGCGTTCGCGGCTGATGTCGTAGTCGCGCTGCTCGAACTCGTTGAGCCTGGCGCCGTTGCGAAAATCCCAGGCGCCGCCGGTTTCGACGTTGTCCGAGCCGAAATCGCGCTTCTGCCAACTGAGGGCCGCAGCCACGCCGAAATTGTCGACACCCTCGCCAAGGCTGAAGCGGTTGCTGGCGGCGCCGGAGAATTTCGGGCTGGTCTGGCGGGTGTTCTTGTCGTAGCTGGCCTCGGTGCTGCCGGTGTAGAACAGGCCCTTGTGGTCGAACGCCGACAGGCTTTTTACGTCGACGGTGCCGCCGAGGGAGTTGGCGTCCATGTCCGGCGTCAGCGTCTTGATCACCGACAGCGACTGCACCAGTTCCGAGGGCAGTACGTCGAGAGCCACGGCGCGGCGCTCGCTTTCGGGCGAGGGCACCAGAGTGCCGTTGATGGTCACGCTGTTGAGGTCCGGCCCCAGGCCGCGCACGCTGACAAACCGGCCTTCGCCCTGGTCACGTTCGACGCTGATCCCCGGCAGGCGCTGCACCGCTTCGGCGACGTTTTCATCCGGCAACTGGGCCACACCGTCGGCATGCACCACGCTCTTGATGCTGTCGGAGACGCGTTGCTCCCTGAGGGCGCTGCCAATGGCGGCGGCCTGCCCGACCACATCGACATGCTCGGTGGTGGCCGCTTCGGCGGCGTTGAGCCGCTCGCAGGCGATTGCCAGGGCCAAGGCGGTAAGCGTGAAGCTGACGAGCCCGGTGCGCTTGTACATGAAACCCTCCCCAAGAATCCGTTGGCGCCAGGCAAGGGACCCGGCAACTGGGAGGGCAAGCTAGGGGTGGGGGATGACGGTTCTGTGACAGCGTTGGGTAGCGAGGCCCGTAAACCGGGGCTTTGAACGAACTCTTGGCTCACAATGAGCTGATATGACCGGTGAAAATCCCCTGTGGGAGGGGGCTTGCCCCCGATAGCGGTCTATCAGCCAGCTTATTTGTCGCTGGCACACCGCTATAGGGGGCAAGCCCCCTCCCACATTGTTTGACTTTCATTGCCGGTCAGATGAGCTGATTCGACCCTCCCCCACCGTCATCCAACCGTCACATGCATCTGCTGTGCTGGCGTCCATCGCTTACCTGTCCAAGGACCCGCAGCCATGTTTCGCGTGCTCAAACCCCACCGCTGGAAACTTGCCCTGCTGCTGATCGCGGCCAACCTCGGGCTGATCCTGCACCTGGCCTGCGGCGAGCTCAAAAGCATCAGTGAATGGGTGTGGCTGGATATCGTCGGCGAAGGCGGTTCGGCGCTGCTCGCGCTGATCTGGCTGGGCCTGGTGCTCAAAAGCCGGCCCGCCGGACGGGTCACAAACTACCTGGCACTGGGTTTGTCGTGCATCTTCTTTTCCTGGTGGATCGACAGCCTCGACGAGTTCATCCGCCTGCCCGACAGCATCACCTGGGACCACTGGCTAGAATCGGGGCCGATGCCGGTGGGCATGATTCTGCTGACCATCGGCATCTACCACTGGCACCGCGAACAACTGGCGATCAGCGCGCAGATGGAAAAGCGCGAGCGGCTGTTTCGCGAGCATCGGCTGTTCGACAAACTCACGCCCCTGGCCGGTGCCGACTACCTCAAGCGCCAACTCCAGGAGAGCCTGCACGACAGCCGCGACCAGCAGCAACCGCTGTCGCTGCTGGCCCTGGACCTGGACCGCTTCGCCGCCGTCAACCAGGCCTACGGGCATGCCGAAGGCGATGCGGTGTTGCAGGCGGTCAGCCATGTGCTGCTGCTCAACCTGCGCCGTCAGGATTTGTTATGCCGCCTGGCCGGCGACCGTTTTGTGGTGCTGCTGCCCAACACCGGCGAGCGCCAGGCCCAGGGGCTGGCGCTGGAGTTGCAGCAGGCGGTGCAGAGCCTGGCGCACAAAACCCGGCTACAGGGCGAGCGCCTGCAGCTGGCGGCGACCACGGCGGTGGTGATGGCCCTGGACGAGCCGCCCCACGACCTGCTCAAGCGTCTGAACCTGGCGCTGGCGCGGGCCAAGCAACCCCTGGCGAAAAGCGCCTGAGATGGCGGTGAAAGCCAACTGGTATGAAAGCGACAGCCGCTTCATTCCCGGCCACCACCAACCCGCTACGTTGATCGACCTGGCCTTGTCCCGGGACATCGACAGCCATCGCCTGCTGCGCGGCACCGGGCTGTTCCATGAGGACATCCTGGCCGGCGACGCCCACTTGAGCCCGCAGCAGTTGCTCGGTCTGATCGGCAACAGCCGCAAGCTGCTGGACGCCGATGACAGCAGTTTCCTGTTTGGCCAACGTCTGCTGCCCGGCCACTACGGCGCCGCCAGCCATGCACTGGGACATGCGCAGAACCTGCACCAGGCGCTGGAGATCCTGATGCAGCAGCACGTACTGCTCAGCCCGCTGGTCACGCCGCACCTGGAGCTGGATGAGCACCACGCCTACCTGTACTGGCTGGACAGTTGCGGCGCCGGCGAGCAGTGGCGCTTTTTGCTCGAAGCGAGCATGACCGCGCTGGTTGCCATGAGCCAATGGCTCGGCGGCGAGCGCCTGCCGTGGGTGTGCAGCTTCAGCCATGCCGAGCCGCGGTACGTAGAGCAATACTGGGTGCACCTGGGCGAACAGACGCGCTTCGAACGCCCGCTGGACATGATGTGTCTGCCGCGCGAGTACCTCACCCGCGCCTGGCCCGGCGCCTCGGCCACGGCCGGCCAGGTGGCGCGCCAGCACGCCCGCGGACAGATCGAACAGTTGGGTTTTGCCGCCAGCTTTCTCGACGGCCTTAACGACTACCTGCGCGAGCACGTGCGCCAGCCGCCCAGCCTGGAACAGGCCGCACAGGCCTTCGCCATGAGCCCGGCCACCCTCAAGCGCAAGCTGCACAAGCACGACACCGGCTATCAGCAACAGGTGGACCGGGTGCGCAAGCACATGGCGTTGCACCTGTATCAGGTCAAGGGACTGAGTAACGACGAGGTGGCCGCCTACCTGAACTTCAACGATGCGGCGAACTTTCGGCGCGCGTTCAAGCGTTGGACCGGCAGTACGCCCAACCTGATCCGGCAGTTGTTCAGCAGCCGCTAGCCAGGCGTTCGCGCAGGAATTCGACCAACGCCTGCACCGGCCGCGAACTCTGTCGGTGCTGGGGGTACACCGCCGACAACGTCAGGGCTTCGGGGGCGAAGTCGTCCAGTACGCTGACCAGGCGACCATCCTTCAACGCATCGCCGACGATAAAGGTCGGCAGGTAGGTCACGCCCAGGCCGGCAATCGCGGTGTCGCGCAGCAAATCGCCGTTATTGACGCGCATGCGCCCGCTCACATTCAGCGCCTGCAGCTTGCCCTTGAAACGCCATTGCACCTGGCGACCGTGCCCGTAGGGCAGGCAATCGTGATCGGCGAGGTCATCGGGTTTGTGCGGCGTGCCGCGCAGGGCCAGGTAATCGGGGCTGGCGCAGTAGACGCGCGGGATGCTGGCAATACGTCGGGCGATCAAGGTGGAATCTTCCAGGGTGCCGATGCGCAGCACCAGATCGTAGCCCTCGCCGATCAGGTCCACCGGGCGGTCGCTGAGGTCGACTTCCACCGCGACGTCCGGATAGCGCTGCAGGAACAGCGGCAGCAGGCAACCCAAATGCGCCATGGCAAACGACAGCGGCGCGCTGAGGCGGATGGTGCCGCGCGGTTCGCTGTTCTGGCCGGCAATGCCCTGCTCCACTTGCTCGACATCACTGAGCAGGCGCAAGGCCGATTCGTAGTAACTCTGGCCCAGCGGCGTGACATCCAGGCGGCGCGTGGAGCGGTTGAGCAGGCGCACGCCCAGGCGGTCTTCCAACTGGATCAGGCGGCGGCTGACGAACTGCTTGGACAGGCCCAGTTGCTCGGCAGCGGCGGTGAAACTGCCGGACTCCATGACCTGGCAGAACAGGCGCATGTCTTCGAAGGGGTTCATTGTCGCTTCTCGGTGGACGATGGGCTGTTTTATAACCGGTCAGTGGTCACACCACAAACCAAAAGTGTGAGCACAGTCAAATGTGGGAGGGGGCTTGCCCCCGATGGCGGTGGTTCAGACACAGCAACTGTGACTGTTGCACCGCTATCGGGGGCAAGCCCCCTCCCACAGGGATTACCGGTAACGTTGAGACCGGTTTACTTGGCGGTGAACGCCGAGTAGCTGTTCATCAGGTTGCGGTAGTTGGGGATGCGCGGCGACAGCAGGTTGGCCAGGCCTTCCATGTCGTTGCGCCAGTCAACCTGCAGCTCGCAGGCCACGGCGAACCAGTTCACCAGTTGCGCACCGGCGGCGGTCATACGCGCCCAGGCCGCTTGTTGCACGGTTTCGTTGAAGGTACCGGAGGCGTCGGTGACCACGAACACCTCGAAGCCTTCATCAAGGGCACACAGGGTCGGGAACGCGACGCACACATCGGTCACGACACCGGCAATGATGATCTGCTTGCGGCCGGTGGCCTTGACGGCCTTGACGAACTCTTCGTTGTCCCAGGCGTTGATCTGGCCAGGGCGAGCGATGTACGGCGCGTCCGGGAACAGCGCCTTGAGTTCCGGCACCAGTGGGCCGTTGGGGCCGCTTTCAAAGCTGGTGGTCAGGATGGTCGGCAGGTTGAAGAACTTCGCCACGTCGGCCAGGGCCAGCACGTTGTTCTTGAATTCGTTGGGGGAGAAATCCTGCACCAGCGAGATCAGGCCGGTCTGGTGATCGACGAGCAGGACAACCGCGTCATCTTTGTTCAAGCGCTTGTAAGTCATGGGTTAACTCCTTGGGTTTTGATTAGAAGGCAAAGCACGAGCAGCCGAACGCACCCCAGAAGCCCTGGAAGTCGCTGACCGGCACGCTGGAAAGACGGGCCTTTTCATGGCTGTGGGCATGCACGCCGCAGGGGCCGCTGCACTGGTGCACCTGGGCCTGCAGTGGCGAGCTTGGGCGCCAGTGCCCCGGCACCTTGACCACCGGCGACCAGTCCGGCAGTACCGGAACGCGCGGCGGTGCGTAATCGTCGAAGTCGCCGGCGCCATACACCACCTTGCCGCCGACCACGGTCAGTACCGACTCGATCCACTTGATGGCTTCTTCGTCAACGCTGAAGAAATCCGCCGACAACGCCGCAACGTCTGCCAGTTGGCCGACCTTGATCTGGCCTTTCTTGCCCTGCTCGGACGAGAACCAGGCGCTGCCGTGGGTGAACAGCTCCAGCGCGGTGAGGCGCGGCAGGCCCTCGGCGTGCAGTTCCAGGCCACCGACGGTGCGGCCGCTGACCATCCAGTACAGCGACGTCCACGGGTTGTAGCTCGACACCCGCGTGGCATCGGTGCCCGCGCCTACCGGTACGCCTTCGGCGAGCATGCGCTTGATCGGCGGCGTCGCTTCGGCGGCCTTGGCACCGTAGCGCTCAACGAAGTATTCGCCCTGGAACGCCATGCGGTCCTGGATCGCAATACCGCCGCCGAGGGCACGCACGCGCTCGATGTTTTTCGGGGTGATGGTTTCGGCGTGATCGAAAAACCACGGCAGGCCATTGAACGGAATGTCGCGGTTGACCTTCTCGAATACGTCGAGCATGCGCGAGATGGATTCGTCGTAAGTGGCATGCAGGCGGAACGGCCAGCGCTGTTCCACCAAGTGGCGCACCACCGGTTCCAGCTCCTGCTCCATGGTCAGCGGCAGGTCCGGACGCGGTTCGAGGAAGTCTTCGAAGTCGGCGGCGGAAAACACCAGCATCTCGCCGGCACCGTTGTGGCGCAGGTAGTCATCGCCCTGATGCAGGGTGACGCTGCCAGTCCAGTTCTTGAAGTCGCTGAGCTCTTCCTTGGGCTTCTGGGTGAACAGGTTGTAGGCGATGCGCACCGTCAGCTGCTGGTCCCTGGCCAGTTGCTCGATCACCGCATAGTCGTCGGGATAGTTCTGGAAACCGCCGCCGGCGTCGATGGCGCTGGTCAGGCCGAGGCGATTGAGTTCACGCATGAACTGGCGGGTGGAGTTGACCTGATACTCCAACGGCAGTTTCGGGCCTTTGGCCAGGGTCGAGTACAGAATCATCGCGTTGGGCCGCGCCACCAGCATGCCGGTGGGGTTACCGTTGCTGTCACGCACAATTTCGCCGCCCGGTGGGTTCGGCGTGTCCCTGGTGTAACCGGCCACGCGCAACGCCGCACGATTGAGCAAGGCGCGGTCGTACAGGTGCAGCACGAATACCGGGGTATCCGGCGCGGCCTGGTTGAGTTCTTCAAGCGTGGGCATGCGTTTTTCGGCGAACTGGAATTCGTTCCAGCCACCCACCACGCGTACCCATTGCGGCGTGGGGGTACGGTCGGCCTGGTCCTTGAGCATGCGCAGGGCATCGGCCAGGGACGGCACACCTTCCCAGCGCAACTCGAGGTTGTAGTTCAATCCGCCGCGGATCAGGTGCAGGTGCGAGTCGTTGAGGCCGGGAATCACGGTACGGCCCTTGAGATCGATGACCTGGGTGGCGCTGCCGCGCAGGGCCATGGCTTCACCGTCAGTGCCCACTGCGACGAAGCGCCCGTCACGAATGGCGACGGCGCTGGCGTGTGGGTTTTCCCGGTCCACGGTGTGGAACTGGCCATTGAACAGAATCAGATCGGCGTTCATAGGGTTTCCTTTACAGAGGCTTCGAGCCAGGGAGCGAACAGGCGGGTGGCCGCCGGCATCAGCAGGTAAACCACCAGCAGCACGATGGTCAGGGTGACCAGGAAGGTGGAGACCACGTAGTTGGACAGAAACGGATGCAACCGCAGGATCGGCCCCCAGATAAACGGCAGGAGCAGGGTTTGCGGCAGGATCACAAACAGGCTCACCACCGCCTGCTTCCAGCGCGGCGGCTTGGCGGCGCCGTCGGCCTGGGGGGCGAACCAGAATTCATTGGCACCGCCGATTTCAGTCTGGTCGCCGTCGGCCAGCATCGGCGCGGCTTCGTCGATCAGGGCCTGGCGTTGCGGGGACTCGAGCCACAACTCCAGAGCGGCGGTGGAGCGATAGCGCAGTACGCAGGTAAACAGGGCCATGCCGCTCTGCTGGCTGCGCACGACGTCGACGCCAAGGTGGCCGGGGCGTTCACCGGCGATGCGCACGATGCGGCGCAGCCAGGCTTCGTACTCGGTTTCACGGCCGGGCTTGACCCGGTGCTTGACGACCAGCGTGACGACTTCGTCGGGGCTGGTGTTAGGTGTTGGGTCCATGATGGGTGTTTCCCCCCGGTGCATTGAGCGATGGGGGGAGTTTGCTGGGCAATGGCAGTGGAGAATTGAATGTATGTGCTGTTTGACCCAGCCATTCGAGGCGCGAGAGGACACCGTGAGGCCCCCTCCCCTGCGACGCTCAGCTTGGCTTTTGGTAGCCGACACCCTGGAATGAGAACTTGAGCTCCTTACTCTCGCCGTTCACTCGAGTCACTTCCAGATCGCCTGTGATCGAATTGCGGAACCGACCATACAAGCCTTCGTTCGTGACGGAGCCCACCGTGATAGTGCCTTTGTCATCCGTCGTAAAGGGCGCGGAAAAACTGCCTGCGGTCGGCGCAATCTGCGAACTGCGATCGATGTCCTTACCGTAGTGTTCAACGAACCCGCTATGCCGTGTGGCCAAGCTGACCTTGCTATCGACGTAAAGGTCTTTGACATGCTGCTTGGGCCCGACTTTATCGGGGTCGGTGACGTCCTGGATATACCCGCTCAGCCGCTGCAGGTTCTTCGGGTCTTGCTCCACGGTGAGGTTGTATTTATGACCGAACTTGAAATCCACCGTTGTACTGTTGCTCGCCCCCGGGCCACCATCCGCGTCGGTACTGCCGTGTGGCGCAGTGAAGTGCGACCCGAACCCGGAAAACGGCACCTGCGCCTTGCCATCCGCCCCTGGTTGCAGCCCGATATACCCGTCGCCGAGGGACTTACCCTGTTCGTCATTGATGCCGAACTGCATCGCGTAATAAATCCCCGCGGACTCGCTACTGGTTCTTTGAGCGCCCGCGCCAATACTGATTGGAAAAGTAATGTTGCTCAGCCCCTGGCCTGATCCGGGAACCGAGTAATAAGCGAGGTACATTCCATCGGGCGCTGAAGCCTCCTTCTTAACCTCCAGGCGTGGATCGCTCACCCTGTCCAGCTTTGACGCCTCGACAGTCACCGGGATCGTTCCCTGCGTAGACACAACAGAGCGGGTTGAGCGCGCGAGGCTAGCGCCCGCGGCGGGATGATCATCGCTCGCGGGTAGTTGCACCGGCTGCCGCGCCGTCGATGCGGGCGCGTCATGACCCGGCGGCGGTGTAACCGGTGGAATAAACTGTGGCTTCTGAGAGATATACATAGTCGTGACCAGCCCCTGCTTGAAAGTTGACCCATGGTAGGCGGGCCAAACCCAGGCGGGCAGCCGGAAAAAGCGTGCGCACCGTTAGGACTTTGCTGTACATCAAGGCCGGCCAGGTCAAAACGCGTACGGCGCCAGGGCTGAACAGCTAGACCTCCCCGGCCATATGCTGCGCAATCTTTCCCCGCAACCAGCGCTCGGCCGGGTCATTGTCATGCACCCCGCTCCACACCATCGACAGCTCTGCCGCATCAATCGCGAACGGCGGGTCTTCGGCCCGCAGACGGGTGCCCTCGGTCAATGCGCACGCCGCGTAGTCGGGTACGGTCGCGATGATCTGCGAACCCGCCAGTAATGCGCGCAGCCCGCTGAACTGCGGCACCGCCAGCACCACCCGCCGCGACCGTCCGATGCGTGCCAGGTCCAGGTCGATATTGCCGCTCAGGTCGCCCGAGAACGAGACCATGGCATGGGGTCTGGCACAGTAATCGTCCAAGGTCAGTGGCGCCTCGCCATCATCCCCTCGCAGCACCTTGCAGGGAATATCGCGCAGCTTCTTGCGCTTGGCGTTGGCCGGCAGTTCGGTGGTGTAGCTCACGCCTACCGAGATTTCACCACTGGCCAGCAACGACGACATCAACAAGTAATTGGCCCGGCGCACCACCACGATGATGCCTGGCGCCTCTTCGCGCAGGCGACTGAGCAAGGGTGGAAACAGTCCGAACTCCGCGTCGTCGGACAGGCCGATGCGAAACACCGCGCAGCTGGTGGAGGGGTCGAAATCCTTGGCCCGGCTGACGGCGCCCGAAATGGTGTCCATGGCCGGTTGCAGTTCCTTGAGTATCGCCACCGCCCGTGGCGTGGGTTCCATGCCGCGACCGTTGCGCAGCAGCAACGGGTCATCGAACAAGTCGCGCAGGCGGCCCAGTGCGGCACTCACCGCCGGCTGGCCCATAAAGAGTTTCTCGGCGACCCGGGTCAGGTTCTTCTCGAACATCAGGGCTTCGAAAATCACCAGCAGGTTCATGTCGACGCGGCGCAGGTCGTTGCGGTTCATGGCGGTATCCAGACGGTTTGCAGGGGGTCAGGGAAGCATGCCCGCAACGCTCTGGATTGCATGCCTGTGCTGTCTTTTCCACGCCGGCACCTGGCGAAATTAACAACGATTAACTCGTCAGCCAGGCGGTCCGGCAACAAGATGAACGGCGTCTACACTGCATCCATTCAACGGGAACGCTCCCATCGACTGCGGATATTTGTCATGGCCCGACTCGAGCAATATGCCCCTCGTTTATCCGCCACCGGAGGCCTGTGCCCCCGGCGCGAGCGGATCGCCAAGCAACTGATCCTCGCCAACCTCGGCGAAAGCCTGAGCATCGCCGAGCTGGCCCAGGCTTGCGCGTTGTCGCGCAGCCACTTTTCCCGCGCCTTCAAGTGTTCCACCGGGGTATCGCCCCAGGAGTGGATTCGCCACCAGCGCATCCTGCGCGCCAAGGAACTGATCACCGGCTCTTCCCTGAGCCTCACGCAAATCAGCCTGGAATGCGGCTTTTGCGACCAGGCGCACTTCTGTCATATGTTCACTCGCAGCGAGGGCGTGAACCCGATGACCTGGCGAAACCACCACTCGCGCTCCAAGCCGCAAGTGATCGCGGCCTAGTGGTCTTCAAGCGCCTGGAATATGCTTGCCCATCCGTTACTCTTGAACCTGGGCAGCCATGAATGATTTGAGCGACCAGGCCGTGCACTTCGGCCCCTACCGCATCCATCCGCGCGAGCGCCTGGTGCTGGAGGCCGGTCGCCCGCTGCGCCTGGGACGGCGGGCGGTGGACATTCTGCTGATCCTGCTGGAGCACGCCGGCAATGTGGTGAGCAAGCAGGAACTGATCGCGCGGGTCTGGCCCAAAAGCGTGGTGGAAGACGGCAACCTGCGGGTGCACATGGCCGCGTTGCGCAAGGCCCTGGGCGATGGCCAGGCGGGGCAGCGCTATATCGTCACGGTCGCCCAGCGCGGCTACAGTTTTGTCGCGCCACTGAGCATCGAACCGATGACGCTACCCACCGACGGCGCGCCCCAACGCCCTGGCCACAACCTGCCGCTGCGGCGCACGCGAATGATCGGCCGCCAGGCCCTGATCGATGCGCTGGTGCAGCAACTGCCGCAGCAACGTTTCATCACCCTGACCGGAGCCGGTGGCATCGGCAAGACCACCGTTGCCCTGCGCGTCGCGGAATTGCTGATCGGGCATTACCGCGACGGTATTCACCTGCTCGACCTGGCACCGCTCAGCGACGCATCGATGATCCTGCCCAACCTCGCCGCCCTGCTGGGCGCCACACCTGGGGAGAATGCGCCGCTGGTCAGCTTCGCCCGCAGCCTGCAGGCACGCCAGCTGCTGCTGGTGATCGACAACTGCGAGCACCTGCTCGACGACATCGCCCTGATCAGCGAAACCCTGTTGCGCCATGCGCCGCACCTGCACATCCTCACCACCAGCCGCGAAGCCCTGCGCGCCGAAGGTGAGTCGGTGCAACGCCTGGAGCCGCTGAGCTGCCCGCCCGCCACCGGCAACCGCGCCCAGGCCCTGGGTTACCCGGCCATGCAATTGCTGATCGAGCGGGCCATGGCCCATCAGGACAGCTTTGCCCTGAGCGATGCTCAATTGCCGCTGTCCATCGATATCTGCCAGCGCCTGGACGGCATTCCCCTGGCGATCGAGCTGGTGGCCGCGCAGATCGAGCGTTTTGGCTTGCCGGGACTGCTGGTGCAGATGGAAGACAACTTCCGCCTGCTGACCCGCGGACGGCGCAACGCCCTGCCCCGCCAGCAAACCCTGCGGGCCACGCTTGACTGGAGCTTCGAGCTGCTCACCGAAGGCGAAAAAATCTGCCTGCGCAGGCTTGCGGTCTTTCGCCGGGGCTTCAGCCTGGTCAGTGCAGCGGCGGTGATCGCCGGGGAACACATCGCCCCGACCGAAGTGCTCGGTTCGATCACGCAACTGGTGGCCAAGTCGCTGCTGAACGTGGACGCCAGCGAGGATGAGATGGTCTATCGCCTGCTGGATATCACCCGCACTTACGCCCTGGAAAAGCTCAGCCTGGCGGGCGAGTTGCAGGCCACGCGCGAGCGCCACGCGGCACGCTGCCTGGCGTTGATGGAACAGGCCCGCGGCGAGTGGGAACTGATCGCCACCCAGCCCTGGATCGAGCGCTACGCACCGCTGCGCGAAGACGTGCGCGCCGCCCTCGACTGGGGGTTTACCGATGACGCGGGGCATTTGCTGGCGATCCGCCTGACGGTCAGTGCGATGCCGCTGTGGCAAGAACTGTCGTTGCTGCGCGAACATGCCGGTTATGTGGACAAGGCGCTGGCGTTGATCGATCAGGTCGAAGCGCCCTGCACGCAATTGACCCTGCAACTGCAATTGGCCCTGGGCAGCCTCTCCTACCACGCCCTGGGCGCCGCGCCGCAGACCATTGCGGCGTTTGTCGGTGCCGCGCGCCTGGCCGAAGAGCGCCAGGACCTGGCCGGCCAGTTGCGTGCGGTCTCCGGGCATATGGCGGTGAACCTGTGTGCCGGGCGCTATGGCCAGGCGCTGCAACAGAGCCTGCAATTCGATCGCCTCGACCCGCGCACCGAGCCACTGCTGGACCTGAGCACCCAGCGCCTGCGCGCCCTGGCCCAGCATTACACCGGCAATCAGGCACTGGCCCGGCACCATGCCGAGCAGGTGCTGCAGCGCATGAGCCACAGCAGCCACGTGAACCGCTTCGCCCAGGGCGTCGGCGTGCAGTACGACCAGAGCGTCGCGTCCCTGACCGTACTGGCGCGCATCCTGTGGCTACAGGGCTTCCCCGAGCGTGCCTGGCGCACCGCGAGCCAGGCATTGGACCTGGCGCTGCAGATCAACCACGGCACCTCGATCTGCTACACCCTGGCCCTGGCCGGTGTGGTGATCGCCCGCTACAACGGTGCCGACGACGAGGCACAGGCCATGCAACGCCTGCTGCTTGAGCAGTCGCACAAGCATTCGGTGCAACTGTTCCAGACTTGGGCCGGACACTACGCCGGTATCCTGGGCGACCAGGCTCTACAGGGCCTGGGACTGATCGAGGACACCCTGGTCACTTTCGGCATGAGTCAAGTCGATGAGCCGGGTATGCAACGCGCGCGCAGTGGCGCGGCGGGCTGGTGCGCCGCGGAAATCCTGCGGGTGTACGCCGGCCAGGCGGCGCTCCAGGGCGATACCCCCGGCGCTGAAACGCTGCTGCTCGAAGCCCTTGGCCTAGCACGCCAGCAAGGTGCCCTGGCCTGGGAGCTGCGGTGTGCGGGCTGCCTGGCGCAACGGTGGCAGCAACAAGGGCGCAGGCAGGCCGCCAGGGCGTTGCTGGAGCCCATCTACGCTCGATTTACCGAAGGCTTCGCCACCCGCGATCTACTGCGCGTGCGCCGCCTGCTCGACGAGTTGCAGGACAAACGGCCGGCCTGAAAAAGCCCCCAGACACTGCCCGTAGCCGTGCTGCAAACGCTCTACCTGACGCGGATCGCGCAGTTGCGCCAGGGCGTAGCTGCGCACGCAATTGAGCAGGCGATAGCGCGTCGGGCCCAGGCCAGGCTCGGCGGTCAGCATCGACAGATTGACCAGACGCGCCAGCAGGTAAGACAAATCGGCGTGTTCAAGCTCGGTTCCGGTGACCATTTCACTCAAGGTGGGCAGGGTTACCGCCATCTTGAACAGGCCCAACTGCAGGAACAGCCAGCACTCCGGCAGGCTCAGCCGCTGGTAGCTCCAGTCCAGCGCGGCAGTCAGTGAGTGATGGCGTTCCACCGCCGTGCGACGACCGCGGCTCAGCCCGTGCAGGCCGGTGCGCAATTGCCGCTGCACACCGCCGATACCCAGTGCGTCAACCTGGGCGGCCGCCAGTTCGAGGGCCAACGGGATACCGTCCAGGCGCCGACAAATATCGTGCAGCGGCATCAATTCCTGGGGCCGCAACATAAAACCCTGCTGACTGGCGCGTGCCCGTGTGACGAACAACTGCACCGCGGGACAGGCCATGGCCTGCTCGACACTGCCCAGCGCCGACGGTGACGGCACGCCCAACTGCGGTACGCGCACCAGCCATTCGTCCGGCGCCAGCAAGGCCTCGCGGCTGCTGACCAGCACGCTGACTTCGGGCGCCCTCTGCTGCAGCGCGCGCAGCAGCTTGCGACAGGCACCGAGCAGCAGGTCGGCCCCATCGAGTACCAGCAACAAGCGGCGCGCGGCCAAACGCCGGCACAGCTCATCGAGGCTGTCGCAGCGGTCCAACTGGAATAGCGTGGCCAGATGCCCGAGCAGTTCGCCCAACGTACGCAGATTGCCCAGGTCTACCCACCACACCCCGTCGCGATAGCGGGGCAACACACGCTCGGCCAGGGCCAGGGCCAGGGTACTTTTGCCGATACCGGCCACACCGGTCAGGGTCAACAGCCGTTGCCCGGCCATGCGCCGCACCAGCACGCCCACCAGCTCATCGCGACCGACCACCGGGCTGAGCCGCGCCGCCAGGTTGTGCGGTGCCGGCAACGTCGCCAGCGCGCCTTGTACCGGCGCAGCGAAGCAGTAGCCGCGCTGCGGGTGATTGAGGATCAAAGGCTGCACATCAAGGGCGCGACGCAACGCGGCAATGTGCACGCGCAGGTTATTGTCTTCAACGACGCTGTTGGGCCAGACCCGTTCGATCAAGGTCGCCTTGCTGATGAAGTGCCCCGGCGCTTCCAGCAGCACGGCGAGGATATCCAGGGCGCGCCCGCCCAGCGGCACCGGCCAGCCCGCCTTGCTGACCAGACGCTGGTGTCGATGAAATGTGTAGGGGCCGAAGCTCACCGCCGCAGAATGATTCATGTCCGTAACAGCGCTGAAACACCCGTGCTTGAGTGCCTGCGCATCCTTTTTCGTGGGCTCGTCGTTATCTTGCCAGCTAGCGGTGACAGGACAATGCTGGCACGGGGAGCGATACGGACAATCGGGTGCCTCAGACGGACATTGGGTCGTTAACTGAACTGTTGTCGGTATTGGGTAGGGTTCAAGCCGAGCTTTTCACTGAACAGAAAGCGCATATGCCGCACGCTGCCGAAGCCTGAGTGGAACGCCACGGTCTTGAGCGGCAGGTCGGTGGTTTCCAGCAACTGGCGGGCACGGTCGATGCGTGCGCCTTGCAGGAACGCCATGGGCGTCATCTGCACCTCCTTGGCGAACAGTCGCGCAAAGTGTCGCGCACTCATGCCGGCCAGTTCGGCCATCGACTCGATCGTAAAAGGTTGGTCGAGATGGGCCAGCACATGGTGCTGCACCCGAGTGACCGCGGTTTCCTGAGGCGCCACGGCGGCGGTCATCGGGCTGAACTGGGCCTGGCCACCCTGGCGTTTCATCACCACCAGCAACACCTTGGCCACGTCCACCGCCACCTGCTTGCCATGGTCCTGGGCGACAATCGAGAGGGCCAGGTCGATACCGGCCGTGACGCCACCCGAGGTGATCAACCGTCGGTCCTGCAGGTAGATGCGATCGGTCTCGACGATGGCGTTTGGGAATGCCTTGATCAAGCGTTCGGTGTAATGCCAGTGAGTAGTCACGCGGTGCCCGTCGAGCAAGCCGGCGTGCCCGAGCACAAAGGCGCCGGTGCAGATCGAACCGAAACGCCGCGCCCGTGGCGCCATCGCCTTCAACCAGGGCAGCAGCGCAGGATGACATTCGTTATAGGCACCCGGACCGCCAGGCACCAGCAGCACATCATAGGCCGCCTGGGCCTGCTCCAGCAGCAGGTCGGTCTGCACCGTGACGCCATTGGACGCGCGCAACGGCCCGGACTCGGTGCCGACAGTCAGGATCCGGTAGTGGTCGGCCACCGGCAGGTAGCGGTTGGCAATCGAAAACACTTCAAGCGGCCCGGCCATGTCGAGCAGCAGGAAGTCCGGGAACAGCGCCATGGCCACGGTTTTCATAAGCGGGAAACGTCCATCGAGAAGGAATGCGACGGGCATTATGGCATGCCTTTTACTGTCAACTCAGAAGAGACAGTTATTCAAATTTGATCTTCTTAATGAATTTACCGCTAACCATTAATCTTCTTCTCAACGCAAGCGCCCTGCATCTCGCAGCCCGCGCTCACTTGAGGACTGGACCATGCTGACCCTTCGCAAAGCTTCCGAACGCGGCGCCGCCAATCACGGTTGGTTGAAGTCGTTCCACACCTTCTCCTTCGCCAACTACTGGAACCCCAATGAACAGGGTTTTTCCGACCTGCTGGTGATCAACGATGATCGCGTCGCCGCCGGCAAAGGCTTCGGCCAGCACCCGCACCGCGACATGGAGATTTTCTCCTATGTGCTCGAAGGCGCCCTGGAACACAAGGACACCCTGGGCACCGGCTCGGTGATCCGCCCTGGCGATGTGCAATTGATGAGCGCCGGCAGCGGCGTGGCCCACAGCGAGTTCAACCACAGTCAAAGCCGTGGCGTGCACTTCCTGCAAATCTGGATAGTGCCCAACGAGGCCGGGGCCAAGCCGCGCTATCAGCAAGAGCACTTCAGCGCAGCGCAAAAACGTGGGCGCCTGCAGTTGATCATCTCGCCGGACGGCGCCGACGGTTCGTTGAATGTTCGCCAGGATGCGCGGGTGTATGCCGGGCTGTTCGATGGCGATGAAAGCGCGCAACTGGACTTGCCGCCGGATCGCTACGCCTACATCCATGTGGCGCGCGGCAGCGTCGAGCTCAATGGCCAACGCTTGCAGGAAGGCGACGGCGTGCGCGTACGGGACGAGCGCCAGATTCGCTTGAGCCAGGGCACTGACGCCGAGGTGCTGGTGTTTGACCTGCGCCCCAATGAAGTGCCGCAGATGCCATGACGGTCGCAGTGATGGCCCGTGAGCGGGTCCATCGCTGGCGTCGATAGTCACCATCAGCGCAATGAAGTTCTCTTAAAAACTGCGACGCGTAACATCAAACCCATGCCAAACGGCACCCCACTAAAACACTTGGAGCACACCACCATGAAACGCCAACTCTTGCTTAGCCTCGCTTTTTCGGTACTGGCTGCAAACGCTTTCGCCCACCCGGTAGTCGCTGAAGGCGGCGCCGATCGCATGATTGAAACACGCGTTGCCGAAGGCGGTGCGGATCGCTTGCAGGAACGTGGCCTGGCTGAAGGCGGTGCAGATCGCCTGCAGGAACGTGGCCTGGCTGAAGGCGGTGCAGATCGCCTGCAGGAACGTGGCCTGGCTGAAGGCGGCGCGGATCGCCTGCAGGAACGTGGCCTGGCTGAAGGCGGTGCGGATCGCCTGCAGGAACGTGGCTTGGCTGAAGGCGGTGCGGATCGCCTGCAGGAACGTGGCCTGGCCGAAGGCGGTGCTGAACGCCTGCTGAGCAACCACGTATAACCCCTGCTGTTGAAGGGAACCCCAAACCGGCCTGATCAGCCGGTTTTTTTTCGTCTTCGATTCAGGCTCTTCAAGCAGGTTTGAAAGGCTGAACGTGCGGGTGTCAGGCACCTCCCTCGCCACAGGCATTCGGGTTGCCCTTACCCTTCGCGCTTGACCTTCAAGTGCCGCGCATACCAGGGTCGTTGCGGCACGCGCTTGAACAGGCCCTTGAGCAGTTCCTCATCGGCGCCAAAGGTGATGCGCAGGGCGAGTTTCATTATTTCCGGGTCCATTTCCATCGAGCGCCCCTGCTGCAACCCCGGCGTGGTGCTGCACCCGTGGGTGTCCGGGCCGAGCCAGGGGTCGCCGACTTCAACCCAGCGTCCCGCTGCAAACCAGGCTACGCCGTTGACCTCAAGCCGGGTGACCTCGCCCGGATGGAACCGCTCGTGGGCGCGAAACCAGTCCTCGATGCGATCGTCGATCCAGCCGTGGAAGTGCCAGAACACCGGGTTCACGTGGGATGAAAACGGATCGCCGAGGAAGTCGTTCTCCGGGGCGTACCAGCGCGGCGCAAAATCCGCCGGGTCGCGGGCAAACGGCACCGGGGCGCCATTGGACGGGTCGCGCGGCACCGAGGCCCAACGCATGTGCAGCCAGTCGTGCAGGCCCAGCTCCATCTCCGAACCCAATTGGCCCAGGGTCAGCCTGGCCAGGTAGCGTGGGTCGCGGTATTGGGATTCCCACACCTGGAAATTACTGTGGTAGGTCTCGGCCGCCTTGATGTCGCTGACCCACTGGGTGTAATCGGCGTCATCCGGCGCCGACCAGCAGGGCGGCAGCGCAAAGCCGTCGTGGTTATCGAAGTAACGCACGAAGCCCTGGCGATCGCGCTCCAGCGCCGGCTGGGGCTCGGGGAAATGCGGCCATGACGGCAGGTCCTGCATGGCGCGGGCAGTGCCGAGCATATGCCGGTGCATGAAGAAAAAGTCGATGCCCGAGCCGTTACGGTCCTTGAGCTTGCCCCGCGCATCGCGCTCCCGACCACGCGGCCCGGGTTGCCAGCCGAGGCCGCGCAGGGCCTCGCGTTTTTCTTCGGACAGCTTGTGCCATTGGTCACGGGTGGCGTGCCAGAGCTGATGAAACAGGCGATGTTCGGGGGCAATCAGCCAGGCCAGCAGGGTCGGGTTGAGGCCGATACGCTGGCGGGCTTCGGGGAACAGCTGTTTGTGGGCGATAAATCGATTGTCGCGCTCGGTCAATGCCAAGGGCCGCTCGAGGTCGAGGACCTGCCCACTGAGGGTGCCGCTGCCGGCATTGCCGAAGTCGGCCCAGACTTCATCGAGGGTCATCTTGAATTCGTAGGCCGGAATGCCCGCCGCCGAATCGCGGTCGATCAGCCGCCAATAGAGCACGGCGCCCTCGCCCGTCACCAGATCGCCCAATACGCGGTAGCGCGGCTCGCCGTCGGCCCGCAGGTTCTCGGCGGTGTCCAGGTAACCGCGCAAGCCGCGGCCACGGGGAGCGATATCCAGCAGCAGCGCCAGGCTCTGCGTCGGCAAGCCCCTGAGGCCGGCATCGCGGCCTTCCAGGCGCAGGCTCCAGACGCCGCGCAAGGTGTTCGCCAGGTGCTGGCCCTGGGTGTCGGCCAGGTCGACCGTGGCTTCGCCGGGGGTGACCGGGAATTCTTCTTCCCGCGTCAACTCGCGATGGGCATAAAAGGCCGCGGGCACCGCCGCGCCGGTCAGCGCCAGGCCTGCGATGAACCCACGTCGAGAGATCGTCATTGTCTACCTTAGGAAACGGCTTAATCAGAGCTAGAACGTTTGCAGCCTGGGGAAATTTACCGCCAGGGCAGCGCCCGCTAAATTTCCCCCGTCATCGCTCGTTCTTCCCTGATAGCAAAGGCCTCAACTGACTGAGATGGCAATGACAAAACCACGTTCGAAAAAGGCGCTGTATATCGGCCTGCCGCTGGCACTGGCGGTCGCTGCCGGGGCTGGCTTTCTGGTCTGGGATCATTGGTTCAAGGGCAACGCCGGCTACCCGCTGGAGGTGATCAAGCAAGCCAATGAAATGCAGGATCGCCTGTTGTCGTTCGACAGCCATATCACCGTGCCCATGGATTTCGGCACCGCCGGCAATGAAGCCGACAAGGATGGCAGCGGCCAGTTCGACCTGGCCAAAGCGGCGCGCGGACGATTATCCGGCGCGGCCCTGACCATTTTCGGCTGGCCGGAAATCTGGAACGGCCCCAACGCCCCGCACAAACCCACCGACGGCTTTGTCGAGGAAGCCCGCCATGAGCAGGAGGTACGCTACAAAATCATCTCCGGCATGGTCCGCGACTTCCCCAACCAGGTGGGCATCGCCTACACCCCGGACGACATGCGCCGTCTGCACGGCGAAGGCAAGTTCGCGATCTTTATCAGCATGCTCAACGCCTACCCGCTGGGTAACGACCTGAACCAGCTGGACCTGTGGGCGGCGCGCGGCATGCGCATGTTCGGCTTCAGCTACATCGGCAATAACGCGTGGTCGGACTCGTCGCGCCCGTTGCCGTTTTTCAATGACACCACCGACGCCCTCGAGGGCCTGTCGCCCATCGGCCAGCAAGCGGTGCAGCGCCTCAATGACCTGGGCGTGATCATCGACGTGTCGCAGATGTCGACCAAGGCCCTGGAACAGGTTGCGCAGTTGAGCCGTACGCCGATGGTAGCGTCCCACTCGGCGCCCCGGGCGTCGGTGGACATCCCGCGCAACCTCAGCGACAAGGAACTGCAACTGATCAAGCACAGCGGCGGCGTGGTGCAGGTGGTGGGCTTTGCTGCCTACCTGCGACCCCTGAGCCAGCCGACCCAGGACAAGCTCAACGCGCTGCGCGCCCGCTTCGATCTGCCGCCGCTGCCTAACCTGGCGATGGCCTTGATGCCGGGCGACGCGATCATCGCCGCGTGGTCCGAACAACGCTTCGGCCAGTACGCCAGCGAGCTGTACGCGATTCTCGAGGAAGAACCCAAGGCGACCCTCAAGGACTGGGGCGATGCCATCGACTACACCGTGCGCAAGATCGGCATCGATCACGTCGGCATCGCTTCGGACTTCAACGACGGCGGCGGCCTGCAGGGCTGGGAGAACGTTGGTGACGCGCGCAACGTCACCGCCGAACTGATCCAGCGCGGTTACTCCGAAGCCGATATCGCCAAGCTGTGGGGAGGCAACTTCCTGCGGGTGTGGGAGCAGGTACAGAAAGCCGCCAAACCCTCGGCGCATCAAGAAGTCAGTCCATGACCGACCGTCGTACATTCCTCAAGCAGGCCGGCGTATTGGCCGCCAGCCTGCCGCTGGGCAACACGCTGATTCCCCAGGCGCTGGCCGCCGCCACGAACGATCCATGGGCGGGATTGAAACAGCTGTTCAACCAGGACCCGGATTACCTGCACTTTTCCAACTTCCTGGTGACGTCGCACCCCAGGCCGGTGCGCGAGGCCATCGAACGCTACCGCGCGCAGATCGACCGCAACCCCGGCCTGGCGATGGACTGGGACCTGCAGGAAACCTGGAAGCGCGAAGGCCAGGTGCGTGAGTGGGCGGGCCGCTACCTGAACGCCACACCGGCGCAGATCGCCCTGACCGGCAGCACCTCCGAAGGGCTGGCGATGATTTATGGCGGGATCAAGGTGCGCGCCGACCAGGAAATCCTCACCACCGAGCATGAGCATTACGCGACGCAGAACGTCCTGGATTTTCGCGTGCGCAGGGAAGGCACCCAGGTACGCCGCATCCGGCTGTTCGACAGTGCCAGCCGCGTGTCCGCCGATGAAGTGCTGGGCAATATCCAGCGCAATATCCGCCCCAACACCCGCGTGCTGGGCATGACCTGGGTACAGTCGGGCAGCGGTGTCAAATTGCCCATTGGCGAAATCGGCCAACTGGTCGATGAATACAACCGCAACCGTGACGACAACGACCGTCTCCTCTACGTGGTCGACGGCGTGCACGGCTTCGGTGTGGAAAATCTCGACTTCCCCGCCATGCACTGCGACTTCTTCATCGCCGGCACCCACAAGTGGATGTTCGGCCCGCGCGGCACCGGCCTGGTATGCGCTCGCAGCCCCGAAAACACCTACGTCACGCCGATGGTGCCGACATTCTCCGAAGATACGGATTTCGCCACCACCATGACGCCCGGCGGCTACCACGCGTTCGAGCATCGCTGGGCCGCCGACGAAGCCTTCAAGCTGCACCTGCAGCTGGGCAAGGCGCCAGTGCAAGCGCGTATCCACGCCCTCAACACCGAGCTTAAAGAGCAACTGCTGGCGAATCCGCGGATAGAACTGGTCACGCCGCGCAGTCCAGCACTATCGGCAGGTTTTACCTTCTTTCGGGTCAACGGCCAGAACAGCGATGCCATAGCTGCCTACATGCAGCAAAACCGCGTAGTGATCGACGCGGTGGACCGCGACGTAGGCCCCGTGATCCGCACCTCCCCCGGCCTGCTCAACAGCTCGGATGACATCCAGCGCTTCATGGCGTTGCTGAGCCAGCGGTCGTGACCTTTTTTTCTTTGAACGAGACGCTCACATGACGCCATTTCGACTCAAACCCCTGACAGCCCTGGCGCTGACCGCACTGTGTGGCGCCCTGCTCCCGGGCCTGGCCCAGGCGGCGGCACCACAACCGGGCAAAGTCTTCAAGGACTGCAAGGACTGCCCGGAAATGGTGGTATTGCCTGCCGGCACCTTCACCATGGGCACCCCGGAAGACGAAGTCGGCCGCGAGCCGGACGAAGGCCCGCTGCATGAAGTGACCTTCGCCAAACCCTTCGCCATGAGCCGCTTCCACATTACCGCCGGTGAATGGGACAGCTACGTACGCCAGACCGGGGTGAAGATCGCCAATGGCGATGATCGTCCCGGCCGCGAATGCATCGCCAGCAAGCCGCGCTACCCTCAGGGGCCACGCCAGCCAGCGGTGTGCATGGACATGGACGACATCAAAAATTACGTGGCCTGGCTGTCGAAAAAGACCGGCCAGCAGTACCACATGGTCAGTGAAGCCCAACGCGAATACGCGGCCCGCGCCGGCACCCGCGGGCCGTTCCCCTTCCCGTTCGACGACGGCAAGGGCTACAGCATTGCCAAACACGCCAACACCTACGGCCCGGCGGACGGCTACAGCTATTCGTCACCGGTGGGCAGCTACCCGCCGAACGCGTTTGGCATGTACGACATGCATGGCAATGTGTATGAACGGGTTGCCGATTGTGAACACCCGAACTACATCGGTGCACCTACCGACGGCAGTGCCTGGATGGAACCGAACTGCGAGTCGTACCAGATTCGCGGCAATGACTGGGGCGAGGCGCCAGTGTTTTCCCGTTCCGGCAACCGCAACAACATCTACCCGCAGACCCGCGGTGACTGGATTGGCTTGCGTGTAGTGCGCGACCTCTAAGCCCTACACCAACCCAAAGTGGGAGGGGGCTTGCCCCCGATGCGGCACTGTCAGTGCATGCATCTGCGCCTGACACACCGCCATCGGGAGCAAGCCCCCTCCCACATTTGAACGCCATGCATCAGGAGGAATGTATTTACCCGCAGACGCGGCGTGACTGGATTGGTTTTCGGGCAGTGCGCGAGCTCCAAGCCCTACACCAACCCAATGTGGGAGGGGGCTTGCCCCCGATGAGGCACTGTCAGTGCATGCATCTGCGCCTGACACACCGCCATCGGGGGCAAGCCCCCTCCCACATTTGAACGCCATGCATCAGGAGGAATGCATTTACCCGCAGACGCGGC
>NZ_QGAJ01000007.1:0-128704 GCF_005233615.1 Pseudomonas sp. CFBP13528 | reverse complement strand
GGGGCTTGCCCCCGATGAGGCACTGTCAGTGCATGCATCTGCGCCTGACACACCGCCATCGGGAGCAAGCCCCCTCCCACATTTGAACGCCATGCGTCAGGAGGAATGTATTTACCCGCAGACGCGGCGTGACTGGATTGGCTTCCGTGTAGTGCGCGAGCTCCAAGCCCTACACCAACCCAATGTGGGAGGGGGCTTGCCCCCGATGAGGCACTGTCAGTGCATGCATCTGCGCCTGACACACCGCCATCGGGGGCAAGCCCCCTCCCACATTTGAACGCCATGCGTCAGGAGGAATGTATTTACCCGCAGACGCGGCATGACTGGATTGGTTTTCGGGCAGTGCGCGAGCTCCAAGCCATACACCAACCCAATGTGGGAGGGGCTTGCCCCCGATGAGGCACTGTCAGTGCATGCATCTGCGCCTGACACACCGCCATCGGGAGCAAGCCCCCTCCCACATTTGAACGCCACGCATCAGGAGGAATGTATTTACCCGCAGACGCGGCATGACTGGATTGGTTTTCGGGCAGTGCGCGTGCTCCAGGCCATACACCAAGCCCCTCCCACACTTTGACTTTCATACCACTCGAAGAGTGTACTCAGCCTTTCTGGGCCAACCGCTCGAGGCCTTCATGCAGCGCCGGGAACAGGCTGTTGTTGAAGTTGTTCCAGCGCAGTTCGAGGATGGTGTCTTGCGGCGAAATCTCGGTCTTCAATACGTCGTGGAACACTTCGCCGGAATCAATGCCGTTATCCACATAGTGGAATGACGCACCGGTGAGGTACAGCGGCTCCGAAGGCTTGGTGGCCCTGGTCGCCCAGTCCACCACGGTCTGCCCACGTGCGCCATACAACGCGTTCCAGGTGGCATAGGCACCACGGCGTTCGTAAGGCGATTCGATACGGGTGATACCCGGATGGATGTTCATGATGCGCCGCGCAAACGGCGCGCCTGGGCGCACCAGTTCATCGAGGATCACCAGCAAGCCATCGAGCACCACAATGTCGGCTTTCAACTCGACCAGCACGTCATGCAGGCGTCGTTCGAAATCCTGTTTGCCGGCGATATGCTCGGCGCTGCCCCGAGGCAGGCGACGATAGGTCGACGGCACGTTCAGCAACAGGTCGTTGACCAACTTGCCCTGCACGCGCAGGTCGGCCGGGTACAACCATGGACGGCCAGGCGTGCAGGCGAAACCGTAATCGGCGACCAGCGCCTGATCCCGCGGGTTGTGCTCATCATCGTCGTACACCACCCCGACCAGATTGTAGGCGTCGCCCAGCGCGGTGTCGTTGAGCGAGCCCACCAGAAACTCCAGCACCGACTTCATGTAGCGCTCATGGTCCTTGTAGGCCACCGGCTGCCCGGCCTTGTCGGCGGCGGCATTTCTCAGGGACCAGACATACACCAGGTTCTTTTTCGTCATTGTTTCGCTCTCGCAGAAGGAATACGTACGGCGTGAATACCCGTGCGCCTACACAACAAGAACGAACCAGCCCTCGCGCAATTTATCCAGCGCCGTCACCGCCCGGCACACCGAGCTAAATAGTCGCGCCGACACTTCGTTTGTCATGGGTAAGGGTCTGTGTGCCCAGCCCCTCTTTTCACTCTCCGGGATGTATTTATGACCGACCCCAAACGCGGCGCCTTCAAAGGCTTGCTCGCCCTGCTCCGGCCCTTTCGCACCATTGTGACGGTCTCCGTTGCCCTCGGCATGGTGGGCGGCCTGGCTATTACATTGTTGCTGGCGACCATCAATAACGCGCTGCATTCGGCGGCCGGCATGACCCAGGGCGTGGTCCTGACGTTTGCGGCGCTGTGCGTGGTGGCGCTGCTGAGTTCGATCATTTCCGACATCGGCACCAACTACGTCGGGCAACGGATCATCGCCGCCCTGCGCAAGGACCTGGGCGAGAAGGTGTTATCGGCGCCCATCGGCCAGATCGAACGCTATCGCTCCCACCGCCTGATCCCGGTGCTGACCCACGACGTCGACACCATCAGCGACTTTTCCTTCGCGTTCACGCCGCTGGCCATCGCGGCCACGGTCACCCTCGGTTGCCTGGGCTACCTGGCCTACCTGTCGGTGCCGATGTTCCTGATGATGGTGGTGGCGATCATTATCGGCAGCGCCGTGCAGTTCATCGCCGGCGGCAAAGGCATCCAGGGCTTCGACCTGGCGCGCAGCCATGAAGACGAGTTGCAGCGTTACTACAACGCCATTGCGTCCGGCGCCAAGGAACTGCGCATGCACCGGCCACGGCGGTTTCGCATGAACACCCACCGCATCCAGGAAACCGCTGACCGCATCAGCGATATCCAGGTGCGTTCGGTCAACATCTACATCCTGGCCAAGACATTTGGCTCGATGCTGTTCTTCGTGGTCATCGGCCTGGCCCTGGCGATGCAGGCGTATAACCCCAACCCGGACCCGACGGTGATCACCGGCTTCGTGCTGGTGCTGCTGTACATGAAAGGCCCGTTGGAACACCTGCTGGGTTACCTGCCCGTGGTGGGCAAGGCCAAGATCGCATTTGGCCGCATCAGTGAACTGTCGGAGCGTTTTTCGTCGCCCGAACCGCACCTGCTGATGGACGACAGCGAAGCGCCCAAACCGGTGGTCAACAGCCTCGAACTGCGCGATGTAAGCTACAGCCCGCCAGCGGTCGAAGGCAGCGAGCCGTTCCACCTGGGGCCGATCAACCTGAGTATCCAGCAAGGCGATATCGTGTTTATCGTCGGTGAAAACGGCAGCGGCAAGACCACCCTGATCAAACTGCTGCTGGGTCTTTACCCACCTCAGGGCGGCGAGATTCGCCTGAATGGCGAAGCGGTCACCGACCCTGAGCGCGATGACTATCGCCAGCTGTTCACCACGGTGTTTTCCGACTATTACCTGTTCGACGACCTGGTCCAAGGCAGCGCCACCCAGTCCCTGGACAGCGCCACCAAGTACCTGGAACGCCTGGAAATCGCGCACAAGGTCAGCGTCAAGGACGGCGTGTTCAGCACCACCGACCTGTCCACCGGCCAGCGCAAGCGCCTGGCATTGGTCAACGCCTGGCTGGAAGAACGCCCGGTGCTGGTGTTCGACGAATGGGCCGCCGACCAGGACCCGGCCTTCCGCCGGATCTTCTACACCGAGCTGTTGCCGGACCTCAAGCGCCTGGGCAAGACCATCATCGTGATCAGCCACGACGACCGTTATTTCGACATCGCCGACCAGTTGGTACGCCTGCGCGCCGGCCAGGTGGTACACGAAATGGAGCCCGCGTGAATTTTATTTTCCGGTTTTTCCAGGTAGGAACGTCTCACTAGTGGTAATGAGAATTAACCTCAATAGATACGATAACTGCCCACTTAAAACCTAGAAGAGAAAGCATCCATGCCAGCACGACTCGGTCTGAGCCCCCTGAGCAAAGCGTTATCCATGCGCAGGGCCCTGAACATGAACCTTCTTCCGAGTGCCCTGGCACTGGCAGTGTCGCTGCCGATTGCAGGCTACGTTCAGGCCCAGGAGATCGAGTTGAACATTCCTGCACAGCCGCTGGGGAGCGCGCTGCAGGAATTTGGCCGCCAGACCAATGTGCAAGTGTTGTACAGCCCTGGCGACGTGCAGGGTAAGAACAGTCGCGCAATCAACGGCAAGATGCAGCCGCAGCAGGCCATCGATGCGTTGCTGGCAGGCAGCCAGACCACCTACAGCCTTAACGGCAATACCTTGACGGTGGCCGCCGCCAGCGCAGGTGGCGGGCTGGAACTGAGCCCGACCGAGGTCACCGCCAACTACCTGGGCAACATCACCGAAGGTTCGGGCTCCTACACCCCGGGCACCATCGCCACCGCCACGCGCCTGACCCTGACGCCCCGGCAAACGCCGCAGTCGATCACCGTGGTCACTCGCCAGCACATCGAGGACTTCGGCCTCAACAACATGGATGACGTGATGCGCCACACCCCGGGCATCACGGTGTCTGCCTATGACAGCGACCGTACCAACTACTACTCCCGGGGTTTCTCGGTCAACAGCTTCCAGTACGACGGTATTCCTTCCACTGTGCGCAACGTCGGTTACTCGGCGGGCAATACCTTGAGCGACATGGCGATCTACGACCGTGTCGAAGTGCTCAAGGGCGCTACCGGCCTGCTCAACGGCGCCGGCTCCCTGGGGGCGACCATCAACCTGATCCGCAAGAAACCGACCTCGGATTTCAAAGGGCATGTGCAATTGGGCGCCGGCTCCTGGGACAACTACCGCAGTGAAGTGGATGTCAGCGGGCCCCTGACCGACAGCGGCAATATCCGTGGGCGTGCGGTGGCCGCGTACCAGGACAAGAAGTCGTTCATGGACCACTACTCGCGCAAGACCGAAACCTACTACGGCATTACCGAATTCGACCTGTCCCCCGACACCCTGCTGACCGTGGGCTTCGACTACCAGGACAACGTTCCGCAGGGTTCGAGCTGGTCCGGCTCCTTCCCGCTGGTAAACTCCAACGGCAGCATCAACAAGATGCCGCGCTCCTACAACAACGGCACCACTTGGAGTTCCTGGGAGCAGAACACCCGTACCGCGTTCGCCATGCTCGAGCATGACCTGGGCGACGGCTGGGTGACCAAGTTCCAGCTCGACCACAAGATCAACGGCTACCACGCCGACCTCGGTTCGATTCAGTTCGTCCAGCCGGCAGCCGATGGCACTGCCGAAATCAACGGGCAGAAGTACACCGGCGAAACCAAAAGCACCTCCGCCGACCTCTACGCCACCGGACCTTTCAGCCTGTTCGGCCGTGAACATGAGCTGGTGGTGGGCGGCTCGATCGGCACCTCGCGCTGGCAGGGCAAGGGTTACTGGTCCCCGGAATGGCCGGGCGGCAACAAAGTCGATTTCTATAACTGGAACGGCCACCTCGCCAAGCCTATCTACGGCCCGGCCCAGCAGTACATCGATGACACCATCCGCCAGACGGGTTACTACGTGACCACACGCTTGAACGTGATGGATGACCTGAACGTGATCCTCGGCGGGCGCGTAGCCAACTATCACGTCACCGGTAACAACCCTTCCTACAAGGAAACCGGGCGGTTCATTCCTTATGCCGGGGTGATCTACGACCTCAACGACAACTTCTCGGCGTACGCCAGCTACACCGACATTTTCCAGCCTCAGGAAAGTACCTATAAAGACCGCAACGAAAAACTGCTGGAACCGGACGAAGGACAAAACTACGAGATTGGCCTCAAGGGTGAGTTCTTCGATGGCCGCCTGAACACCAGCATCGCTTACTTCGAAGTGCATGAGACCAACCGTGCGATCTCCGACGATGCGTACAACAACCAGACGCCGACCCCGCGGAACTATGCATTCAAAGGCTCCAAGGCCGTGACCAAGGGCTACGAAGCGGAAATCACCGGTGAGTTGAGCCCGGGCTGGCAAGTGCAAGGTGGCTACACCCACAAAATCGTGCGCGATGACGACGACAAGAAGATCTCCACCTTCGAGCCCGAGCATCAGGTCAACCTGAACACCACCTACAAGCTCAAGGGTGACCTGGACAAGTTCACCATCGGCGGCGGCGTGCGCTGGCAGACCAAGGGCTGGAACGAGATCTGGAACGGGCCACTCGAAACCAATCAGGACATCACCCAGGAATCCTACTGGCTGGTGGACCTGATGACCCGCTACCAGGTCACCAAGAACCTGTCGGCAACGGTCAACTTCAACAACATCTTCGACAAGTCATACTACACCAACGTCGGTTTCTATAACTCTGCCGCCTACGGCGAGCCGCGTAACGTGATGGTCAGTACGCGTTGGGACTTCTGACGTGATGCCTTGATCACCCCGGTGATCAAAAATAACGCCCGGTGAGCGCAGCATGCTCTCCGGGCGTTTTTATTTGTGCCATGGGTGGAGAAGCGTCAGCCACCCACAAGGCGACTGACCCGCAGCCATCGACGGCATAGGCAGCGACACGGCAGGTGTACTCAACTCGCCTGCACAGCCGGCGTCGCCAATCGATTGCAGCCATACAGCACCATGCCCAGCACAATCAGCGCCCCACCGCGCAACCAGGTATCCAGGCTTTGCTGGCTAAGCAGAATCAGGCACGAAACAATCGCCAGCACCGGCACCCAGCTCGGCACACGAAAATGCTTCTCCTCAATGGTGTCACGCCGCAATACCAGCACCGCCAGGTTGGTACTAAGGAACACGAACAGCAGCAACAAAACCACTGTCTCGGCCAATGCCGCCAGCGTGCCGGTCAATGTCAAGGCGATGGCCACGGCCGTGCTGGCAATGATCGCCAGCCAAGGCGTACGGCGCTTGGCCAGCACGCGCGACAACGGCTCCGGCAACAGGCCCATGCGCGCCATGCCGTAGGTCAGGCGGCTGGCCATGACCATTGTCAACAGCGCGCCATTGGCGACCGCCACCAAGGCGATGAAGGCAAACAATTGCGGTGGAATATTCAGGCCCGAGGCGCTCACCACTTCAAGCAGCGGTGCCGACGTGGCTGTCAGCTTGTCCATCGGCAGCACCACGGAGGCGGCAACACCGACCGCCATATACACGATGCCCGCCACGATCAATGCGGCGAACAGCGCACGCGGATAAACCTTGCGCACACCACGGATTTCTTCCGCCAGATTAGCCGACGTCTCGAAGCCGACGAACGAATAGAACGCCAGTAGCGCAGCGCCGAGCACGGCGAGCATCGGATTGATGCCGGGCTTGAATTCGAACGCTCGCCCCAGGTTGGCTTCGCCGGAGTGGAAACACCAGGCTGCGGCAACCACCACCAACAGCAGCCCGGACAGTTCCACGCACGTCATCACCATATTGGCGCCCAGCGATTCCTTGATCCCGCGGGCATTCAACAGCGCAATCACCAGCAAAAAGACCAGCGCCGCCCAGTGCGGCGGCACGTCAACGAACGCCGCCAGGTAGTCACCGGCAAACGCCAGGGATAACCCGGCGGCGCTGGTCACGGCGGCTGCAAGCATGCAAAAGCCCACCAGGAACGAAATCAGCGGCGACTTGAACGCCTTTTCGGCGAACACCGACGCGGCGCCTGCATGGGGGTATTTGGTCACCAATTCGGCGTACGAGCCGGCCGTGAGCATGGCGAAGAACAACGCCACCAGCAGCGGCACCCAGATCGCCCCGCCGACCTGGCCGGCGATGGTTCCGGCCAGCGCATACACGCCTGCGCCGAGCACATCGCCCAGGATGAACAGGAACAACATCGGGCCGGTTACGGCGCGGCGCAAGGACGGCTTGGAAGGTTCGGCGTGGCTGAGGCTGGATTCGGTCATGGACGGCTCTGGCGGCGGGTTGCAGTCAGCAATCATCCGGCGCAGGCCGGCTGAAGCGGGGCTATCTGCAATGGAGAATGCCTGCGCGGCCAAAGTTCCGTTATTTGGTAGCGCCTATACCTACCTCTTGGCCGAGGGCTTGCCGAATGGGCTCGTGGATCCGTGCCTGAAGCCCGGTGGCATGTTCCAGCCGCTCGCATTGCCCTTGAGCATGTTCGCGGCCTGCTGCTGGGCTCAGCGGAACGTCTGTAAAAATCCCACGCTGAAACGTGTCAGCCAAGGCATCACCCAAAAATATGCATAAATGCATTTTAGCCCTTGACCCGAGTGAGCCAGTCTTTTAAAGTCGAATCACTGTATATGAATACAGTATTTATCTTACCTTCATGGACGAGGTTTCCTATGAAAAGCACCACTGAAAAATTTGGCAAAACACCCCACCTACCCAGCCTGTGGACCCGCGCCGATGCGCTCAAAGTCCATGCGGACGACCCCACCACCACCCAGCCACTGGTCAGTGCCGACTTCCCGGTGCTGAGCGATAAGGTGTTTATCTGGGACACCATGCCGCTGCGTGACATTGATGGAAATATCACCTCCGTCGATGGCTGGTCGGTGATCTTCACCCTGACCGCGGATCGTCACCCCAACGACCCGCAGTACCTCGATCAGAACGGTAACTACGACATCGCCCGCGACTGGAACGATCGCCATGGTCGGGCAAAGATGTACTACTGGTACTCCCGCACCGGCAAGGACTGGAAACTCGGCGGCCGGGTAATGGCCGAAGGCGTTTCGCCAACGGTGCGCGAATGGGCCGGCACGCCGATCCTGTTGAACGAGCAAGGCGAGGTGGACCTCTACTACACCGCCGTCACGCCGGGCGCGACCATCGTCAAGGTGCGTGGCCGCGTGGTGACCACCGAGCATGGCGTCAGCCTGGTGGGCTTCGAGAAGGTCAAGCCGTTGTTCGAGGCCGACGGCAAGATGTACCAGACCGAAGCGCAGAACGCCTTCTGGGGTTTCCGCGATCCATGGCCGTTCCGCGACCCGAAGGACGGCAAGCTGTACATGCTGTTCGAAGGCAACGTGGCCGGCGAGCGCGGCTCGCACAAGGTGGGCAAGGCAGAAATCGGCGATGTGCCGCCCGGTTACGAAGACGTCGGCAACTCGCGCTTCCAGACCGCCTGCGTCGGTATCGCCGTGGCCCGTGACGAAGACGGGGACGACTGGGAAATGCTGCCGCCGCTGCTGACCGCAGTCGGCGTCAACGACCAGACCGAACGTCCGCACTTCGTGTTCCAGGACGGCAAGTATTACCTGTTCACCATCAGCCACACCTTCACCTACGGCGACGGTGTAACAGGGCCGGATGGGGTGTACGGTTTTGTCGCAGACTCGCTGTTCGGCCCTTACGTGCCCTTGAACGGTTCCGGCCTGGTCCTGGGAAATCCGTCCTCCCAGCCCTTCCAGACCTACTCCCACTGCGTAATGCCCAACGGTCTGGTGACTTCCTTCATCGACAGCGTACCCACCGGCGAAAGCGGGACACAGATGCGCATCGGCGGCACCGAGGCACCGACCGTGGGCATCAAGATCAAAGGGCAGCAGACATTCGTGGTCGCCGAGTATGACTACGGTTACATCCCGCCGATGGTTGACGTCACGCTCAAGTAAGCAAGGCAAACGGACGTCGTAGCGTCTATTTCATAAACCACAGGGTAAAAAAGCCACTCGATCGAGTGGCTTTTTTACGCAAGTTACGCACCGGCTACCCGGATACCTCATGCCGGCCGCGACGTGAACGCCAGGCGAACTGCCAGCAATACCAACACGAATGCCAGGCCCCGCGACTGCCACTTTGCGGGCTCGCCTTGGTGGGTAGCGTAACCCCGGATGATTCCCCCCATCAGGCCCAGCACGACGTGAAAAATGATCGCGATCAAGGTTAATACCAACCCCAGCACGACTATTTGCAAGGCGACCGCCGCACTGCCGCGCACAACGAACTGCGGCAAAAACACCATGAAAAACAGCAGCGCTTTCGGGTTGAGCAACGAATTGAGCATCGCACGGATGAACACCGACATCAGCGACATCTGGAGGGTGGCATGCGTTGAACCTCCGGCACGAACCCGCAGGGCGTTCCAGGCCATCCAGAGTAGATAGAACGCGCCGGCCCAGCGGATCAGGTCGAACGAGGGCGGCCACTGAGCTATGGCGGCGGTGAGGCCGGCGGCGGTGAGCGCGGTCAGTACGAGGTCGGCCGCGCCGATGCCCAATGCGGCAGCGACGCCGCCACGCCAGCCGTAGCTCGCGCCGTGCGCAATCACAAAGGCCATATTGGGGCCAGGAGACATCAGTAACAGCAACACGGCCCCTGCGAACAGCAACAGCGTCGATGGCTCTACCATGAGCGCTCCAGATCGCCGTAATAGACGTTGTGAGGCGCGCTGCCATGGGGGGTCGCTGCGTGTTGGATCAGCCAGAGTGGCGCAATCACGGCGTCATGAAAAGCCGCTGCTCGTTCAAGGTCGGTGCACCTGAGCGTAACGTGACTGAACATGCCTCAATCGATTCGACGCCACTGGAACTGTTGCCTCCTGCGTGCCGGGTTCGCCTCCTTGCTGTATGTGAATGGGAGCCTACGCTCGCCCATCGATACACACAAAGAATTGTCCTGGATACATTCAACCGGACCATTGTCCACGCGCCAGGATCGAGTTGGCGACAGTCCTTTTCGGCTCTAGCGACAGTGCGGTGTTGCGCGGCGCCTTGTGGCTGACCAGCCGCGGCCAACCGAGCTGCGCGCGGACAATGACCACGGCTTCCAGGACTTTCTGCGCCCAGCGTACATCCTGCGGATTAACCACGACCACGCGGAACCCATGATCAGCCCCTTCAATCTGCACGCCCTCGGAATCATCAACGTGCAAGTCGATATCGAATGCCGGCGGATACTTCGAAGGCGCATTCGACAACCCATGCCCGGTCAGGGCGCGGTTGTGCAGCACACTGTTAACGACCCCATCAACGCGGATTCCATAGAGCAACAGCCAGCGGCGGATGTAGGACGGTGTGCGGCCGGACGAGGTATAGACCCAGACGCTGCACCCCTGGCGACGCAAATCGCGGATCAGGGAACGTGTACCGATGCGCAACGGCTCACCCAGCCAACGATGCACACAGGCCGGCAGCCAGCTGGTTTCGACAGCGCAGTGGTGGAGCTGGCAGGCCAGCGTGTCATCGATATCAAATGAAATACGCAGGCGTTGACGCTTGAATCTGCGCATCAGTGGCCTCCCTGTCGTTTGGGCAGCGGCGTGCCGCTGAGGAAAAATTTGTTGGGATCAGGCGCCTGGTTCTCCAGGAACGCGGCGTACTTCTTCTTGATCTTGGGCAACTCGTACAACGCCTTGACGCCATGTTTGGCAGAGTTGCGTATCACCGAGGACGGGTTGAAGTAGCCCTCGGCATTTTCAAGCGTCAGCACGAACGGCGGCAAACCTGCACGCATGAGCAGATAGCTGACGATAAGCGACCCACTGCGGTTGTTGCCTTCAATGAACAACTGCGGCTTGCTGAGGATGCGCACATAAACGCCGGCCGCCCGCTTCCAGACCGATTCGCTGCGATACGCGCAGTACCAGTTGAACAGGTCCTTGATGCCGCCTTCGACGTTATTGAAGAAATGCTCCTCGGTGGCCGCAAGGTGCTGCGCGTATTCCACGCGCCGCGCCGGGTCTCGACCGCACAGCACGGTGGCGTTGATTTCCAGCATCAGGTTCAGCTGATGAAGATCAAACAGGTCAACGCCGCGTGCGACATAGTCGTCAATCAACGCATAGCCTTCAAGCACATTGAGCAGCACTTCGTCGGTCAAGGGGTCACGCGGCTCGGTGAAGTGACGGCTAAGCTCGGCGAAGCGCTCCTGCACTTCGCGCAATGCGCGTTCGATGGCTGGCAGATCCAGGCGATGCGTTGCAGACATTGAAACTCCTTGGAAACACGAGGTAAAAAATCTACCGGTTCACGCCACATCCATTTGGCGTTTGCACGTAGGCGGCGCAGGCCGGACGGTGTTGCTCAGCTGAACTTGCCGCTGATGTAATCTTCGGTCATTTGCTCGCGCGGCTTGCCGAAAATCTGCGCGGTCGGGCCCATCTCGACCAGATACCCCGTGCGCGTGCCCTGGGAAATATCCACCGAGAAAAACGCCGTGGTGTCCGCCACACGGATCGCCTGCTGCATGTTGTGGGTCACCAGCGCGATGGTGTAATCCTTCTTCAGCTCGACCATCAGTTCCTCGACGCGACGGGTGGCAATCGGGTCGAGCGCCGAGCACGGTTCATCCAGCAGCAACACTTCCGGCTCGGTGGCGATCGCGCGTGCGATACACAGACGTTGCTGCTGGCCGCCGGAGAGCGACAAACCGCTGACCTTCAACTTGTCCTTGACCTCGTCCCACAGGGCGGCGCCTTGCAGCGCGTGTTTGACGCGGTCGCCCAGGTCGCCCTTGTAGCGATTGAGGCGCAGGCCAAAGGCGACGTTGTCGAAGATGCTCATCGAGAACGGGTTCGGCTGCTGGAACACCATGCCGATGTAACGACGCACGACCACAGGATCGACGCCCTTGCCGTACACGTCCTGGCCGAGAAAATGCACATGCCCTTCGAAACGAAAGCCCTTGACCAGGTCATTCATGCGGTTGAGGCTGCGCAGCACGGTGCTTTTGCCACAGCCGGAAGGCCCGATGAAACCGGTGATCTTGTTTTTTTCGATCGGCACGTGGCTGTCACGCACGGCCATGAAGTTGCCGTAGAAAATCTTGTCCAGCTTGCAGTCCATGACCACAGGCGACTGGGTCACAAACGGAGCGGCTATTTGCGCAGTGGATACGTTCAAAATTCAGGTGCTCCCGCTCTTAGTACTTGGGTTTGCCGAAAATACGGCTCACGACATTCACGACCAGCACGATCATCACCAGCACCAGCGAAGCCGCCCACGCGAGTTCAAGCTGATTGTCGAAGGGCATGCCGGAGAAGTTGTAGATCAGCACGGCCAACGAGGCTGTCGGGTTCATGACGGCCAGGTTGCCGTCGTGGTAGATCCAGTAGTTGCTGAACAGCGCGGTGAACAGCAATGGCGCGGTTTCGCCGGCAGCTCGCGCCACGGCCAGCATGACGCCGGTCAGGATCGCCGGCAGGCCGGTGGGCAAGACGATTTTCCAGATCACCTGCGAACGGGTGCAACCCATGCCGTAGGCAGCGTCCTTCATGATCTTGGGCACCATGCGCATCGACTCTTCAGCCGTCAGCACCACGATCGGCAGCATCAGCACGGCCAGCGCCACGCCACCTGCCGGTGCCGAGTAGGTCCCGGTGGTCATCACCACCAGCGCGTAGGCAAACACCCCGGCCAGAATGGACGGCAAGCCGGTGAGCATCTTGGCGGCAAAGCGCGCAGCGTTCGCCAGCTTGCTGTCAGGCCCCAGCTCCGCGAGAAACACCGCGGCCAGGATACCGACCGGCACGGCGATGGCCGCCGCAATGCCGACCATGACCAAGGTGCCGGCCATGGCGTTGCCGAAGCCGCCGCCGGTCTCGAAACCGGTCGGCGGCAGCTCGGTGAAGAGCTCCAGGCTCAGGCGCGCACCGCCTCGGGTGATCAGCATATACAGCACGGAGATCAGCGGTACGCTGGCCAGCAGCGCACCGAACCAGACCAGCGTGGTCAAGACCAGGCTGCGCAGGGCGCGGCCTTCGAAGCGACGCTGCAGGCTGGGCAGCGCGGCGGCAGGCGTGGTGAGGTTGGTCATTGGCGAGTCCCCCGCTGGGCGTAGAGCATGATCATCGAACCCGCGACGTTGACCAGCAGCGTGATGAACATCAGCACCAGCGCCGCGTACATCAACACCTCGATCTCGTTCGGTCCGGCCTCGGGAAAGTTCAGCGCCAACAAGGCCGCCAGGGTATTGGCCGGTGCAAACAGCGACAGGGAAATGTTGTTTGCGTTACCCACCAGCATCGCCAGGGCCATGGTTTCCCCCAGGGCGCGGCCCAGGCCCAGCACCAGGGAGCCGAAGATACCGGTGGCGGCCGACGGCACCATCACCTTGAGAATCGCTTCCCAGTGCGTCGTGCCCATGCCGTAGGCAGCCTGTTTGGTTTTCATCGGCACCGCGGTGAGCGCGTCCTGGGACACCGCGGCAATGGTCGGCAGGATCATGATCGCCAATACCAGCGCGGCCGGCAGCAGGCCCGGCCCGCTCAGGGACGTACCGAAAAAGGGAATCCAGCCCAGTTCTGTATTGAGCCACGCCGTCAGCGGCCGGATGGCGGGAATGACCACGTAGATGCCCCACAGGCCGTACACCACACTGGGGATTGCCGCGAGCAATTCGACGATGGTGCGAAACACCGCAGCCAGCTTGGCGGGAAGGAAATCCTGGGTGAGGAAAATCGCCATGCTGACGCCAAAGAAGCCGGCGATCAGCAACGCGATGAAGGCACTGTACAGCGTGCCCCAAATCGCCGGCAGAATGCCGTACTTGCCTTGGTTGACATCCCAGACACTGCCCAGCAGCACGTCAAAACCGTGCTTTTCCATGCCTGGAAGGGCTTTGCGCCCTACTTCGAACACCAGCGCGAAGACCAGCGCCAGCACCAGCACCACGCCGATGCGTGCAAGCGCACGGAAGGTGCGATCCATCACGAAGTCCTTGGTGGACGGCGGCTGGCACGCAGAGTCCGGGTTACCCGGTACGACAAAAGGTGTGTTCATGGATTAATTCCGAAACAGGGAGGAAACGCTTCCGACAGGGCTGACCGCCCACGCCGGAAGCGACCTGACACGCCTTACTGGATGTTGGCGGACGCCTTGCGAACCTGCTCGACTACCGAAGGCGGCAGCGGGATGTAGCCCATGGAGTCAGCGATTTTCTGACCTTCGGTCAGGCTGTACTCAACCATTTCACGCATGGCCTTGGCCTTGGCCGGGTTGCCGTTGTCCTTGCGGAAAATCATCCAGGTGTAGGACGTGATCGGGTAGGACTTGGCGCCGTCCGGGTCCGGCAGCCAGGCCACCAGGCTTTCCGGCATCTTCACCGCGGCCAGTGCTTCTGCACCGCTTTCGGCATTGGGCACAACATACTGGCCGGCCTTGTTCTGCAACTGGGCGAAGTCAACCTTGGCCAGTTTGGCGAAACCGTATTCGATGTAGCCAATCGCGCCTGGCGTCTGGCGTACGGTGGCGGTCACACCGTCGTTCTTGGGCGACTTGATGAACTTGTCGGTGGCCGGCCAGTTGACGGTGTTGCCTTCACCCAATGCCTCTTTGAAGCCAGGGTTGATCGCCGCCAGGTGCTTGGTGAATACCGCGGTGGTGCCACTGGAGTCGGCACGCACCACGACGGTGATAGGCGTAGCCGGCAGCTTCAGGTCCGGGTTGGCGGCAACGATCTTCGGATCGTTCCACTGGGTGATCTTGCCCAGGAAGATATCGGAGTACACGTCGCGCGGCAGCTTCAGACCCTTCGGGTTGCCCGGCAGGTTGTAGGCCAGCACGATTTCGCCGGCGGTCATCGGCAGCAGTTGTACACCTTCGGCAACCTTGGCGATGTCTTCGTCTTTCATCGCGGAGTCACTGGCGGCGAAGTCGACGGTTTTGTTCAGGAAGTCCTGTACCCCCGCCCCGCTGCCCTTGGACTGGTAGTCAACCGTGACGCCCGCACTTTTCTTGCTGAAATCCTTGAACCAGGTGAGGTAGATCGGGGCCGGGAAACTGGCCCCGGAACCGGTCAGGCGGATGCTTTCGGCAGCAAACACCGAAGTGGCGCTCAGAGAAACCGCGACGGCGAGTGCAGCAGACTTCATCAAGCTTTTCATTCAGGAACTCCGTGGTGTAATTTCGGGCTCCCGGGACTGTGCAGCAGCTTTGTTACGATTTTATGAAAAATCCATGGCAGACGTGTTTTTGCCCCCTTTTGCCGGTGCAAACTGGCATTTTGCCGTGATTGATTCGTAACAAATTGCGACTAACAGGCGTATTCGTCCCTTTCGGGCGCGAAACGAGACGAAGACGCCCGCCGGCTTACTTGCCGCCCGTCACGTCAAGGAATGTGCCGGTCACAAACGACGCTTCGGCGCCGGCCAGCCAGAGAATGGCCTGCGCCACTTCCTCCGGTTGGCCGCCGCGCCCCATGGGAATCGAGTCTTTGACGCGATCCACGCGGCCCGGCTCGCCGCCGCTGGCGTGCATCTCGGTGTAGATGTGCCCGGGGCGAACACAGTTGACGCGTATGCCCTCGCGCGCCACTTCCTTGGCAAACCCGATGGTAAATGTCTCCAGGGCGCCCTTTGACGCCGCATAGTCGATGTATTCGTTGGGGCTGCCCAGGCGTGCCGCGCCGGAAGACACATTGATCACCACCCCGCCCGGCCCGTTGTGCCGGTAAGCCATGCGCTTGACCGCCTGCTGGGCACAGAGCATCGGGCCGATGGCATTGACCGCGAAGATACGTTGCATGCGTTCAAAGCCAAGATCCTCCAGGCGCGACTGGGTCTGCAGCACCCCGGCGTTATTGACCAGTACATCAATGCGCCCGAACGTGCGGTCGATGGCCGCGAACAACTGCGCAACCTGTTCGGGGTCTGCGCTGTCGGCCCGCACGGCCAGGGCCCTGCGCCCCACTGCCTGCACATCCGCCACCACCGCCAACGCCGCCGCTTCACTGGCCACGTAGCTGATAGCGACGTCATAACCCTTGGCGGCGGCCAGCCGAGCGGTGGCTGCCCCCACGCCGCGACTGCCTCCGGTGATCAGGATCAAGGGTGCCTGTGTGACCTTTTCCATTTCAATGACCTCCTGTGTTATTGGCTGTATCAGCCGATGATAAGCGTGCCGGCTACGATCACGACACACGCCAGGATCCGGCGCACGGTGAGCGTCTCGCCGAGAAACAGGTAGCCGATCAACAGCGCAAACAGCACGCTGGTTTCGCGCAATGCCGATACCGCGCCCAGGGGCGCTTCGTTCATGGCGTAGATAACGATTGCGTAGGCCAGCAAGGAGACCAGCCCGCCGAGCACAGCGGTCAACAGGCCGGGCCGCACGCAGAACAGGCTGCGGGCATCGCGCAGGCCGATGTACACCACCGGCATCAGCACGCCCCACAAGGCGCACATCCATGCAGTGTAAGCCAGCGGCGCGCCGGAGAGCCTGGCACCGATACCGTCGACGACGCTGTAGGCCGCGATGAAGCAGCCGGTGCCCAGCGCATAGGGCAGGCTGGGAACCGACAGGCTGCGCCCCTTGAACGCCAGCGAAATGATCCCGCCAGAGACCAGCGTGATACCCAGCAACTGGCCGGGCGCGATGCGCTCGCCGGCAAACACGGCGGCACCCAGGGTGATCAGGGCCGGCGACGACCCACGCGAAATCGGATAGATCTGCCCCAGGTCACCGACCCGATAGCTACGCACCAGAAACAGGTTGTAGCCCACATGCAGTAACGCTGAGAGCAGCGCATACCCCCAGCTCTCAGTCGCGGGTATTGGCATGAACGCTGCGGCGACGCTGCAGGTGATGGCGATGGCAATACACATCACCGTCATCGACCACAGCCGGTCGGCACCGCCACGCAGCAGCGCATTCCAGCTGGCGTGCAGGAGCGCGGCGAAAAGAACCAGGCAAACAAGATGGATAGGCATGCGCCATCTTAGGCAGCCCGGCACCGGAACGACAGCGAAGTTTGCTCATTGCGCCATGAACGAATACTCATACCCTAGTGAGCGGCCTGTTGCACTTTCAGCGCCTCGGCCATCAACCACTGTCGCAAGTCGAGGATGTGCGGCTGTGCCTCGACGCCCTTGGGGCAGACGAAATAGTAGGCCAGCGGCGATGGGAACGGCACATCGAACAGCCGTACCAGACGGCCATCGCTGATTTCGTTTTCCACGTGGCCGCTGCGCACCAAGGCTACGCCCTGGCCGAGCAAGGCGGCCTCGACCGTCATATTGCTGTCACCGAACCTGACACTTTCCCTGAGCGGTGAAAACCCCAGCCCCACGGCTTGAAACCAGGCCTCCCATTTCGGCACCAGTTCGGCGCCATCGCGGGTCAGCAGCGGCAAACGCAACAACTCGGCCGGATCGCGCGGTGTTCCGAGGCGCTGCAGCAAGTCGGGGCTGGCCACCGGAAACACCTGCTCGCCGAACAGGAACTGCGAATACAGGCCGGGATAACTGCCCTTGCCCAGCCGAATCGCGACATCGGCCTGGCCCCCCGAGAAGTGGATGATCTTGTCGGTGGTGTCCAGCGACACCAGCAGCTCGGGGTGCTGACGGGCCAGGCTCGGCAAGCGCGGCAGCAGCCATTTGAGTGCGAACGAATAGGTGGTGCTGACGCTGAGTCGAACCCGGCCTTTTTGCTCGCGCAGATCGCCCAGGGTCGCCTCCAGGCTGATGAAGAATTCGCGCACGATGGGCGCCAGCGTAGCCCCCGCTGCCGTGAGGCGTAGCGGTTGACCGCGTTCAAACAGCTGCAGCCCCCACAGCGTTTCCAGATGCTTGAGCTGGTGGCTGACCGCGCTCTGGCTCACATGCAGTTCCTGGGCGGCGGCTGTAAAGGTCGGATGCCGCGTGGCGGCTTCAAACGCGCGCAAGGTGGCGGTCGGCGGCAGGTCTCTCATCGGCAGGGTCTCGGCGAATGGGCAGGAACAGGTTGGGCATGAGCTCAGGCTCATGTTACCCCGGTCGCCGGGTAATTGATTCAAACAGGGATGGGCGACCGACCGATGCGCGCTCCAGGCCGCTGGCTTTACGCGGGAGCCGGCGCAGTACCCGACTGCGCTAATGAATGGGTGGTAGGGTTACGCCAATGCCCACCGATAGAACCGTGCCTGAATATGGAACTGTACATCCGCCCCGCCACACTCGACGACGTGCATGCACTCCTCGCACTGGACGCCTACGCCACGGCCCACGCCAGTCGCCGTGTATTTATCCATGACGCCGTGGTGCGCCAGCAATGCCTGGTCGCCGAGGCAGGCGGCCAGTGCGCTGGCTACCTGCTGCTGACCAATGATTTCTTCCATCACGACTTTGTGGCGCTGGTGGTCGTGGCGCCGATGCACCAACGCCAGGGGGTGGCGCTGGCGCTGCTGGCGGGCGCCGAAAAGCTGTGCAAAACGCCCAAGCTGTTTGCCTCGACCAACCTCTCCAACACCGCTTCCCAGGCGATGCTGGCCAAGGCCGGGTTCATACCGAGCGGTCGAATCGAGAACCTTGATGAAGGCGACCCGGAACAGGTGTACGTCAAATTCGTTCGCTGAACCGGGCCGGTCAGAGCCTACACCGGAAACTGTGCCCTGATCAGCGTGCCACCCTCGTCCAGGTTGCTGGCGGTCATGGCGCCGCCATGGGCCTGGCAGATCGCCCGGGCGATGGACAAGCCTAGCCCGCTGCCGCCCGAGTAACGCGCCCTGGAGCGTTCCGCCCGCCAGAAGCGATCAAATACGCTGTCCAGATGCTGTGCTTCGATGCCCGGGCCACGGTCACCGATTTCAATCACTACCTGGTCTTGAACCTGACACGCCACAATATTCAACTCACCGCCGCCTGCCGCATAACGCAGCAGGTTATCAACCAGAATGTTGATGACCTGGCCCAGGCGATCGCGATCGGCATGCACCCGCAGCCCATCGGTCATACTGACCTGTGTTCGAACGCCGGCCTGATCCAATTGCGGCTCAAACCAGGCCAGCCGTTCGGCCACCAGCGCCATCAGGGGGAAATCGCTGCGCTCGAGCACCAACCGGCCAGCCCTGGCCATCGACAACAGGTGCAAATCATCCACCAGTTTGCTCAGCTGATCGAGCTGACGCTTGACCATGCCCAACTGCGCCGCATCGCTGGGAAACACCTCGTCGAGCATACCCTGCACGCGCCCCATGGCGGCATTCAACGGCGTGCGCAGCTCGTGGGCAATGACCGCGCTGGACTCTCGCACGTCACGCTCATAGCGCTCCAGTTGGGTGCTCATGCTGTTGAAGTCGCTGACCAAGCGTTGCAGCTCGTCGGGTGCAGCGCGGTGGACCGGCAGGCGCGTCAGGAAATCCCCGCCGGCGACGCGCCTGGCGCCCTGGGCAATCGTCGAAAACTGGCTGGACAAGGGCCGCGAAAACCACAGGCCGCAAGCAATGATGATGGGGATGGCGGCCAGCACCAGGCCAACCAGTACCAGCCAGTCGTGATTGGCGATGGCCGGCTGGAAATAGTCCAGGGGGTAGTACTGGGCAACCAATTGACGCAAGCGTGGCTCGTTGAGCCCTGGATCGGCGCGCAGTTGCTGCAACTCTTCGCGCAGCCCCGGCGGCAGATGCTGCACAAAACTCCAATCCGCCAGCGTGATGTTGATCCACATGCACACCGAGATCACCACCACCGCGCCGATCGCCAGCAGGCTCATGCGCATGCCGATCCAGCGCCACAGTGGTTTGTCGTTGATCTGCGATTTATCCGCAGGGGGTTTATCCAACATGGGGCTCACCTGAACCGATAGCCAATGGAGCGCACCGTCACCAGTACCCCGGCGATGCCATGGGTTTCCAGCTTGCGGCGCAGGTTGTGCACATGGGTATCGACGACACGGGCCAGGGCTTCGCTTTCCGGCAGGCAGATTTCCAGCAGCTCGTCACGGGTGAAGGCCTTGGACGGGGTCTGGAGCAACGTCACCAGCAGCTTGAATTCCGTCGGCGTCAGGTCCAGCCATTGCGGTGGTGCATCGCCCTGCTCGATGGCTGCAGTAAAAGCATCGAGATCCACCCGCAGGTTCTCATGGCGCAACAGGTGTGCCACCGGCTGGTTGCCGGTGGTGCGTCGCAGCACCGCCTGCACCCTCGCCACCACTTCGCGCGGGCTGTAGGGCTTGACCACATAGTCGTCCGCGCCGTAGCGCAAGGCGCCAAGCTTTTCCGGTTCGTCGCCCATGGCCGTGACCATGATCACCGGCGTGTCACTGCTGCGGCGCACGGCGGACAACACCTCGGTGCCACTCAAGCGCGGCAGCATCACGTCGAGCAATATCAGGTCGGGCTGCCAGCTCTTGTGCAGGTCGAGACCGCGCTGACCGTCTTCGGCCAAGGCCACCTCATAGCCATCGCGGCGCAGATAGGCTTCGAGAATGCTGGCGCTGTCGGCGTCGTCTTCGACAATGAGGATACGTTTTCCTGACACAAAGAAGCCTCTTGATGAAACCTTGATAATTTGCGAACGGTTTATTGAAAGTCCGCTGCCAGGATTGCCCTGTGCCCGACTTTCGCGAACCGATCCTATGCCTACCACCGCACTGCTGTCCAAGCCTATCAACTCGCCTGAACGGCTCCCTGCAAGCGCCAGCTGTTTCATCCCCGGGGCCGAGCGTGGCCCTGTCCGTATGGCTGTCTACGCCGCATGAGGTTGGGCACACGATGATTTCTTTCAAGCACCTCTGCACAATGGCCATGCTGCTCGGCGCGCTGTCGATAAGCATCGACAGTCAAGCCTCCTCCACCCGGCCCGCCGATGCATTCGTCCATCCGGGCCTGCTCCAGACCCAGGCGGACTTCACGCGAATACGCGAAAAACTGGCCAACCAGAACCCGCCATGGCTGGGCGGCTGGCAAAAGCTGATCGCCAACCCACATGCATCATTGGCCTGGCAGTCCAATCCGGTGCCCGTGGTGTATCGCACTTCAGATGGTTTGAATAACGACAGCACGCTGTTCAACGACGCCGCCGCAGCCTATGCACTGGCCCTGCGCTGGCAGATCTCGCAAGACCCCGCCTATGCCGACAAGGCTGTGGGCATTTTGAACCAGTGGTCTTCCACGCTTACCGCGATCAAGGGCGAACGCGGCAAGTCCCTGGTGGCAGGCTTGACCGGTTATCAACTGGCCAACGCGGCCGAACTGCTGCGCAGCTACCCGCAGTGGAAGGCGGCGGACGTTCATCGATTCCAGGGCATGCTGCTCAGCGTGTTCTATCCCATCAGTCATGATTTCCTGATGCGTCACGACGGGAGCCCGCCTGATCGTCATGGGGCCCACTGGGACCTGGCCAGCATGAACTCAATACTGGCCATCGGCGTACTGACGGACCGCCGCGACCTCTACAACGAGGCCGTCGACTACTTCAAGCACGGCACCGGTAACGGCGCCATCGAACACGCGGTCTGGAAGCTCCACGGCAATGGCCTGGGGCAAGTCCAGGAAAGCGGGCGGGATCAGGCATACGCCATGCTCGACATCGCCTTGCTCGGCAGTTTCTGCCAGATGGCCTGGAGCCAGGGCGACGACCTGTTCGGCTACCAGAACAATCGCGTACTGCAGGGCGCCGAGTATGTGGCCCAGTACAACCTGGGCCACGACGTTCCCTTTACCCCTTTGCTCAACCGCAGGTTCAACCAGAGGGTCATCTCGGCCAACCATCGGGGCGAAATCCGTCCGATATGGGAGCTGCTGTACAACCATTACGTCGTGCGCAAAAGCCTCAGCGCGCCGAATGTGAAAGCCATGGCCAATAACGTCCAGGTGGAAGGAGGCGGCGGCGATTATGGCCGCGACAGCGGTGGCTACGACCAATTGGGGTATGGAACATTGCTGTATTCGTTGGGCGAATATGGTGTGTCAGACGCTGAACTGGTGCCGTAAGAGACGCCAGCACCTGCAAGTCGGCGGCACCGGCACCACTGAATCACTGGGCAAGGCCATCGCCGCTGGGGTCTGAAACCGGGAAAAGCGTTTGGAGGAGTCAAGGCGTCGGGGGAAAGAAAGCGGCCCCCGCCAACAGTCAGCGACGCGGGTGCATGGATTGAAGAATCGCCGCCGAAATTTGCTCGAGCGGCAACTCGCGCTCCACCGCGCCGAGCTTGAACGCCTCCCTGGGCATGCCGTACACCACGCACGACTCTTCATTCTGGCCGAGAGTACGCGCACCGCTGTCGTGCATTTCCTTCAGCCCACGGGCGCCATCGTCGCCCATGCCCGTCATGATGATGCCCAGCGCGTTACCGCCGGCACTGCGGGCAACGGAGCGGAACAGCACATCAACAGAGGGCCGGTGCCGGCTCACGGGCGGGCCGTCGACGATTTCCACCTGGTATTGGGCACCGTTACGCTTGAGCACCATGTGCCGCCCGCCCGGGGCGATCAACGCGCAGCCGGGGATGACCCTGTCGCCGTTTTTCGCTTCCCTGACCTCGATGTCACACAACCGATTGAGTCGCTCGGCAAACGCCGCGGTGAAGTGCTCAGGCATATGCTGCACGATCACGATGCCCGGGCATACCCTGGGCAACCCGGTCAACACCAACTCCAGGGCTTGAGTGCCACCGGTGGAGGTGCCGATGGCAACAATGTTTTCGGTGGTGCGCGCCATCGCCTGAGTGCCCGCGGGCAGAATGACATCAGCGTTCAACCTTGGGGCTGAACGTTCGCCGCACGGCACCATCCGTTTCATGTTGGCCCTGGCCGCCGCCTTGACGGCGCCCGCCAACTCATCGGTACTGTCGGTCAGGAACTGGCGCAAGTTCAACTGCGGCTTGGTGACGATACTGACGGCACCGGCGGCCAACGCTTGCATGGTGGTGGCCGCGCCCTTCTCGGTCAAGGTCGAGCAGATGACCACCGGCGTTGGATGTTCAGCCATGAGTTTCTTGAGGAACGTAATGCCGTCCATCCGCGGCATCTCGACGTCCAGCACAATCACATCCGGCCATTGCTTGTTCATTTTATCCATGGCGAATACCGGATCTGCCGCCGCGCCGATCACCTCGATGGCGGGGTCTTGCCCCAGCGTCGCCGTCAATACCTGACGAACCACGGCAGAGTCGTCAATGATCAGTACTTTGATAAGACTCATAGCGCACGCTCTCGTTGAGAACTGCTGAGGGGGCGCTGCAGCGCCAGGTAATTAAGTTGGATATTGCCATTGGCCAGGTCGAATACCACGGTGCGGTACCCCACGCCTTCCACGTGCCAGTTCAAACACCGCAAGTGATGCCCATCGAGCAGGCGCCGGGCTTGCTCGACATTGCGTTGCCCGACGTAATGGTTGTCCGGACGCGCCAGCCCGGGAAACATATTCCCGCCGCCATATACATTGATTCTGAACTCCGTCGCCGGCACCTTGCTCGCGCGCATGGCATCGAGCAGCAGTTGCAGCGCTTCATTACCATAGCGACCGTCCAGGGGCTTCGCGCTCGTCGCAGCACGCTGGGGCAGCAGGTAGTGACACATACCGCCCAACAAGCGCTGCGGATGCCAGAACACCAGGGCCACGCAGGAGCCCAGCACCGTGCGCAGCCGGATCGCGCCGGTGCCGAAAAACCAGTCGCCAGGATTGAGGAACACTTCGCGGCAAGCTTGAGTGTCAGGCATGTGGCCTCCGATAGATCGAAGGCTTGACCAGCTTCAGCTCATCGGTCACGCCGTTGAGGCTTTCCGAGTGGCTGACCAGAAAATAGCCGCCAGGCTTGAGATGGCTGACCAGACGCTTGACCACTTGCACCTTGGTGTCATTGTCGAAATAGATCATCACGTTGCGCAGGAAGATCACGTCGAACAGGCCGACTTTCGGCAGCGGATTGTTCAGATTGATCGCCTGGAAATCGATTTTCGCCGCGAGCGCCGGTTCGACCATGAAGCAACCGTGATTGGCACCGACGCCCTTGAGGCAATATTTGTGCAGCAGCGCTTCTGGGATGCCGCGTATTCCTTCAAGGGGGTAGCGCCCTTGGCGGGCTTTATCCAACACGCGGCTGCTGATATCCGACGCCATGATTTCCCAAGGCCGACCGACCAGGTTGTCGGCCAGGACCATTGCCAGGGTGTAGGGCTCCTCACCGGTGGAGCAGGCGCCACTCCAGACCCGTAACGTGCCGCTGCCGCGCAGTTCCGGCAGGGCCACCTCGCGCAGGAAGTCAAAATGCTTGGGTTCGCGAAAAAAATAGGTTTCGTTGGTGGTCAGCATGTCTACCGCCACCTGCAATTCCGTCGAGTCCTTCATCAATACCTTGTAGTAAGCGCCGTAGGTCGTGAGCTCGAACGCCTGCAGCCGCTTGGCAAGCCGTGTGCTGACCAACTGTTTTTTGGCGTCGGACAGGCTGATGCCGGCGATTTGATGGATAAGGCTGCGAAATTGCTGAAACTCGGTGTCGGAGAGAATCACGTTCATGAGGGCACCCCAAAAAGTTGGATCAAGCGGTGGCAGGCAGCAAGGATTCAAGGTCTGCCGGCACATCGAACGGTTCCAGGGACCACACGCGACCGATATCCAGTAACAGCACAAAACCGCTGTCCAATTTGCCGATGCCCAACAGAAAATCGGCCCTGACCTCGGTGCCGAAACTCAGGGAAGGTTCGATATCGCGCTCGTCGATTTCAAGTACCTCGCTGACCGCATCCACAATGATGCCCACCGGCTTGCGCACGCTACCGGCCTGCACCTCCAAGATCACAAAGCAGGTTCTTGATGTCTGCAGCGTCCGTTCGCCGCGAAAGCGAACGCCGAGGTCGAGTATCGGAACCGCGGCGCCTCGCAGATTGATCACGCCGCGCAGGCTGGCGGGCAGCAATGGCACGTGGGTGATCGGCCCATATTCGATGATCTCGCGCACGTTAAGCGTACCGACGGCGAACATCTCATCCCCCAACTCGAAGGTGAGGTATTGGCCCGGGCTCGAGCTCGCGGCATTGCCTGGACTGTCAATGGATAACGCCATGATTCACCTCGGATCAGTTGCTTTTCGCCCGCACCTGCAAGCACGGTCGTACACCTCAAGCCCGCAACAAGCCGGCTATCTCATCGACGCACAACACCTGCTCGACTTCCAGCAGGGTGACAAACGCACCTCGCACCTTGGTCATCCCCCTGATGAAGTCGGTACGGATAGGGTTGCCGAAGGCCGGCGCGGGCTTGATATCGACATCGGATATCTCGATCACCTCACTGACCGAGTCCACCACCACCCCCAGCACCTGGGACTCGCCTTCCTTGGCGGCCTCAAGAATGACGATGCACGTGCGACTGCCGAGGTCCGTCACGCCCTTGCCGAACCGCGCCTTGAGGTCCACCACCGGCACCACCGAACCCCGAAGATTGATCACCCCTCGCAGGAACTCCGGCATCATCGGCACGCTGGTGACCTGGCTGTATTCGATGATTTCTCGAACGCTCAGTGTGTTGACCGCATACATCTCCTGGGCAGCCGAGAAGGTCAGGTACTGCAAGGGCTCATCGACGTGCAGCGAAGAGGCTGATGTACCCGGCACAACGGCTGAGGCACTCATGGGTCAACTCCCGAAGCGGACGAAACCGCTCTCCACTGCGCGACTTTCATGATCCGCCGTGGACGCCATACGACTGAATCCAGGCACGGCGGCGGCCCGTCCGGTACGCTTGCCTTGCACGGTGAAGAAGCCCATCAACTCCTGCAACTGCTCAGCCTGACCACTCATTTCCTCGGCAGTCGCGGCCAACTCTTCAGAAGCCGATGCGTTTTGCTGAGTCAGTTGGCTCATCTGCGACATCGCGGTATTGATTTGCTCGGAGCCGATGGATTGTTCTTCCGAAGCGGCCGCGATTTCCTGCACAAGGTCAGAGGTCTTGGCAATCGAAGGCACAATCTCATCCAGCAGGTTGCCCGCGCGTTCAGCCAGGGCCACGCTGTTCTTGGCCACTTCACTGATTTCCTGGGCCGCTATCTGGCTGCGCTCGGCCAGTTTGCGCACTTCCGCCGCCACCACCGCAAAGCCTTTACCGTGCTCGCCGGCCCGCGCCGCTTCGATCGCCGCGTTGAGCGCCAACAGGTTGGTCTGGTACGCGATGGAATCGACGATGCCGATTTTTTCAGCGATGGTTTTCATCGCGGCCACCGTATCCTTCACGGCGCGACCGCCTTCGCAGGCTTCTTTGTTGGCCTTGCCCGCCATGCCATCGGTGACCTTCGCGTTTTCAGTGTTTTGGGCGATGGACGCTGACATTTCTTCCATCGAAGCGGAGGTCTGCTCCACCGACGCCGCCTGTTCGGACGCCGATTGCGCCATGCTCTGGGCGGTGGCGGAGATTTCCTCGGAGGCACTGGACAGCGAATCGGCCGACCCGCGCACTTCGCCGATGATCTCCGAGAGTTTTTCCACAGTGCCGTTGACCGAGTTTTTCAGCTCCAGGAACTTGCCTTGATAGTCGCCGACGATGGTTCGAGTCAGATCGCCATTGGAGATCGACGCCAGCACGTCCATGGCTTCGGTGATCGGTACGATGATCGCATCCAGCGAGCCGTTGATCCCAAGGATAATGCGGCGGAAATCCCCTTGATGACGCGAGGCGTCAGGCCGGGTGTCGAGCTTGCCGATCATGGCGCTGTCGCTGATCTGGCGGGTGTCTTCGACCAGGGCCAGGATGTTGGCGCGCAATTGCTCGATATTCTCGTTGATAAAGGCTTTTTTGCCCGGGAACTGCTCCAGGGGCGCGGCCAGATCGCCTTCGCCGAACGCGCGAATGCAGGCCATGGCCTTTTTCTTGACACTGATATGGCCGCTGACCATGTCATTGATGCCCTGACCGATTTCACGGTACGAACCGCTGAAGCGCTCGACATCGATCATCACGTCTATGTCACCTTTCTCGTGCTCGCTGGACATGTGCTGCATTTGATTGATCAGCGCCAGGATATTGCTACGCAGCAGCTCGATATTTTCATTGATAAAGGCTTTTTTACCGGGGAACTGTTCCAGCTGCGCCGATAGATCACCTTCACCAAAGGCACGGATACACGCCATGGCTTTTTTCTTCACCGCGATATGGCCGTTGACCATGTCGTTGATGCCTTGGGCCATCGAACGGTAGCTTCCGTGAAAGCGACCGGCATCAATCTGTGCGTCGATCTCTCCCCTGTCATGCTCGCTGGACATCGTGTTTGTCTGCGTGATCAGCGCCTGCAGGTTCGCGCCCAGCTGCTGCATGCCAGCCATCAAGCTTGTGGTGTCCCCCGCCTTGAGCGTGGCTTTTGCTTCCAGCTCCCCGGCTGACAAGCGCGCGGCAAACGCACGAACGCTCGCAGGTTCACCGCCCAGCTGACGCATGAGGTTGCGTGCCAGCAGCACGCCCATCAACCCAGTGGCCAGCAGTGTGAGCGCGCCGATCAGCAGGATGATGTAGCGGGCATTCTGCTCAGTGGTGGTAGCCAGCAGTTGTGCCTTGCGCTCCTGCTCCAGGTTGTATTGGCGCACTTCGGCGATTGCCGTCTGGATCGTCGTTTGCAGAGGCTGGCTCACTTCGAGCAACGCGCGGGCAGCGGCGATATCGCCTGTTTCAACCAGCGTGTCGAATCGCCCCTGCAAGGTTGAAAACTCGTCAAACCGGGTGCGCAACTGGCTCAACAACGCCGCATCATGCGCGTCGGTAACCAGTTGGGTCCGGTAGTGCTCCAAGGTGGTGTCGATAACGCTCAAATGCTGCGCGACCACTGCGGAGTAAGGTGCAAGCGTGCTCTTGCCCGGTTCACTCAGGTGTTCCCATTGCAAGGCGTGGAGGCTGGCGAAGGCCTCGGCGGCTCGATCGATCTCAAGCAAGCTGGGTACCGTGTTGACGCTGGCAAAGCTGGCGCTGGAATTGACTTCACGGGTCAGATAGACACTGGTGCCACCCAACACGAAGACGCCCAGCATTGCTGTGAGAACCAACAGCGCAATATTTTTGATAACGGTCATGGCGAGGAACTCCTGATGACGCTTTATTGAGTCGATAAAGGACGTGGGATCGAACGGTGGGTGGCTTCCTTGGCGACGAGTCCCAACAAATTGGGAATATCCAGGATCAGGGCCACGGCCCCGCTCCCGAGGATAGTGAAGCCGCCCAATCCATGGGCCTCTCCAAAGACTTTGCCCAAGGGCTTGATCACGGTTTGAAACTCCCCCTGCAAGCGATCGACCACCAGGCCGGCACGCAGGCCGGCGTAGTGCACGACAACGACGTTTTCTCGGTTACCACCCGGTTCTTGCACGGCAAACATGTCCCGCAGCCGCAGGATCGGCAGCACATCGCCGCGCAGGTCCAGGAAGCCGGATTCGGCGCCCTGTCCAGGCGCCAGCTCGATACACTCCTCCACCATGTTCAGCGGGATGACATAAGAGGCCTTGCCGACGCCGATCAGAAAACCGTCGATAATGGCCAGGGTCAGCGGCAAACGAATACGGACCGTGGTGCCCTGCCCCTCTTCGCTCTCAAGGCTCACGCTGCCGCGCAATGCGGTGATATTGCGCTTGACCACGTCCATGCCGACGCCGCGCCCGGACAGGTTGCTGACCTGGTCGGCGGTGGAGAAACCGGGTTCGAAGATCAGGTTCAGGATGTCTTTGTCGGCCGGTACCTGGCCCTCCGCGACCAGGCCACGCTCGCGGGCCTTGGCGAGGATTTTGTGCTTGGCCAGGCCACCGCCGTCGTCCGACACCTCGATCACGATGCTGCCGGATTCATGGTAGGCATTCAGGCGTACCGTGCCCTGGGCCGGTTTACCGCGTTGCAGGCGCGTCGACACCGCCTCGATGCCGTGGTCCATGGCGTTGCGCACCAAGTGCGTCAACGGGTCGCCAATGCGCTCGACGACTGTTTTGTCCAGTTCGGTTTCACCACCGCCGATGCGCAGCACGATGTCCTTGCCCAACTCTTTGGACACATCCCGGACCACCCGCTGGAAGCGCGTGAAGGTCGCGCCGATCTGCACCATGCGCAAGGTCAGCGCCGAATCACGCACCTCCTCCACCAGCCGCGACAACAGGCTGGTAGCCTCGATCATCTCGCCAATCCCGCTGCGCACCGCCACCAGATTGGCGCCGGCACCGGCGATGATCAGCTCACCGACCAGATTGATCAGTTGATCCAACTTGGCGGCATCTACGCGGATCAGGTTGCCTTCGTTGTTCGCCGCGACTTTACCGGCCTTGGGCGCCGAGGCCTGCGAGTCCTGCACGACTTCAAGCGCGCCGGCGGGTGTTGGCGCTCCCTCTTGAATAACGCGTGCGACCTGCGCCTCAGTCAAGCTGGCGCAGCGTACCAACAGCTCCAGCAGCACCGCATTGTCTTCCGGTAGCGCGTCGATGTGCGCGCGATACGCCTGGACATCGGCCTGCGGCGCCAGGATCAGCACCAAGGCGTCATCCCGGACAAAATCAAAAGCGCCGTCGATGACTTCCCGGGAGGCATCGCTGACCAGCGCAACTTCAAAGCCCAGGTAGTTGGTTTCCGGGTCCATCGACAGCAAAGACGGTAATGCGTCGAACACAGTGACGATATGCGCCAACTGGCCAAGGGTGCCCAGGTAACGCAGGAACGCGAGGGGGTCCATGCCATTGCGCAACACGTCCGGACCAAAGCGCAATGAAAGGTGCCAGTGACCCGTCCCCACGCCTCCGGCAGCCGCCGACGGCGCGTCTTGAGGCACGGTTGCAGGCGTGGCGAGAGGTGCCTCGAGATACATCGAGAGACGCTCGGCCAAGCGCTCGCCCTGAATCCGCAACGGTTCACCCAGGCGCTCAAGGTGGCCATCCTCGGCCAGCAGATCGATCAGTTGGCCGATGTGGTCGCGGGCGTCGAGAAACAGCGCGCTCAAGGCCTCGTCGACCCTCACCTCCAGACTGCGTACGCGATCCAGGACGCTCTCGGCGACGTGGGTGAACTCAACGATCGGCATCAGGCCGAACAGGCCGGCCGAACCTTTGATGGTGTGGGCCACACGGAACAGGCCGTTGATGGTGTCCAGGTCGTGCGGCGACTGCTCGATCTGCAACAGCGCATCTTCCATTTGCAGCAGAAGCTCGCGACTCTCGGCAATGAACGTCTGCAGCACGTCATCCATATTCATGGGCTGAGCCATAGGGTCATGCTCCAGCCGATACAGGGAAACAGGGATTGGCGAAGTAATCGTCAAGGCCGCTCAGGCGCAGGGCCTCGATCACCGCCGCGCTGGGGTTGCTCAGCACCAGCTGCGAGCCGTCCTTGAACGATTCGCGCTTGATCAGGATCAACAACTGCAGGCCGGCGCTGTCCAGTTCGTCGACATTGGACAGGTCCAACTCGACCTCATGGGCCAGGGGAAACAACGACAACAACACGTCTTTTTGCTCGCTGGCCGTGTAGATCGTCAGGGGGCCTTCCATGACCTGGATTCGGCGCAGCATCGGCACGCTACTTTTCATGCAAACCTCCTGGCCAGCGCTCGCTGGTCATCGCTATGGCAGGATCAACTTGGAGACGGCGGTGAGCATTTGTGCAGGCTGAAAAGGCTTGACCATCCACGCCTTGGCCCCGCTGGCCTGGCCTTGCTGCTTCATCGCATCACTGGCTTCAGTGGTGAGCATGATGACCGGGGTGAATTTGTAGGCCGGCAACAGCTTGGCGGCCTTGACGAAGCTCAAGCCGTCCATGTTGGGCATGTTCACATCACTGACAATCAGGTGGATCTTGCGGCCGTCCAGCTTGCTCAGCGCATCACGTCCATCGCAGCCTTCGATCACGTCGTAACCCGCGCCCTTGAGGGTGATGCTCACTACTTGCCGGATGGAGGCCGAGTCGTCGACGATCAGAATGGTTTTGCTCATTGGAAAAGCTCCACTAGAAAAAAGTGATTTCGCTGGCTTGCGCCTTGTCGTGCGATTTACCGCCATGAATGGCGTGCTGCTCCGGCATGGTGTAGGCGGTTGAAAGCTCGTGCAGCCAGCGATCACTGAGCATCGGTGCGAGGGCAAGACCGCTGAGGCTGGCCTCATGGCGCTCGCTCAGCTGTTGCTGCAATTTTTGCAGGTCGCCGGTAATCAGCGTCAGCATCTGGCTGACGCGATCCTGGAATTGCAGGGCGACCAGCACCTGGGCAATTTCGCCGACGACATTGGCGTTCTGTTGCTGCAAGTCATGGCTGTTGCCCACGATGCTCTGGGCGGTACTGCGAAAATGTTCGATGACCTGCGACACCACACGCTCCGAATCCGCGAGGGTCAGGGTGTCTTGTTCGGCGTGGTGACGGGACATTTGCACCGTACGGGCAATGGCCGCGTTGACGGTGCTGACGGTTTCACTGATCTTGCGCCCGGTCTCGCCGGACATACTTGAGAGTTTGCGCACTTCATCGGCCACCACCGCGAACCCTCGCCCGGCCTCGCCTGCACGTGCCGCTTCGATGGCAGCGTTGAGCGCCAGCAGGTTGGTTTGACTGGCAATGTCTGCGACAAACTTGGCCATCTGCTGGAGCTGCTCAGTGAACCCGGACAGTTGCAGGACTTCCTTGAGTTCGTTTTCTTTGTTGGACAGCGCGGCACGCAGCGCCACCACAATGGAGTTGAGGTCACGCTGGCCAACTTCGAGCAAGTCGACCAGTCGCTGGGAAGCGTCTTGCCCGCCCTGGCTGGACACACTGTGGCTGATGTCTGATGACAGCGTGCCGAAGCGTTCGCTGAGTTTGAGGATCGAGGTTTCGCTGATCTCACGGGCCGCTTGGATTTGCCTGGACCAGATGGGCAAGACGTGGGCGCAGACGTCTGCCAGGCCGTCATCGACGGCCACCGCCGACGAGGCGGTGGCCGGCGATTGAAGCTGTCGGCACAGGCGTTCACAGTGTGCCCGGTGACGCCTGGCCGCCAGCCAACCCAGGCCAGTGCACAGCGCGAACAGGGCCATTCCCGCAATCAACGCCCAGGCACTGAAACCATCACCGTACGCAAGCGCAATGCCGCCGAGCAGGCCGGCAATCATCACGGGCACCCAGGTCAAGGCAACTGCAGGGGATGGGGTCTGTTCACTCACGGTGTGTCTCCCAGTCGAAGCCTGTCATCGCCGGTGAATCGGCAGTTCGACGGCCTGGGAGCAATGATGGCGCAATGATAGCAAGGCAACCATCGGACCATCCCTATTCTGGGGTAGGGATACTGGGAAACCGGCTAGGAAAATCCCTACATGATTGCGCGATTCAAGAGATGCCCAAGGTCATGGCAAAGCGCACAATATCTGCCGTAGAGCTGAACCCCATCTTTTCCATCAAGCGCGTCTTGTGGGTACTGACCGTCTTGTTGCTGATGACCAACTGTTCGGCAATCCGATTGACACTCAGGCCGTGGGCCAGCAGGCGCAGAATCTGGAATTCGCGATCGGACAAGCTTTCGACGTAGGTCTGCTGCTTCAAACCGCTGCTTTGCAGGGCAATCTGCTCAGCCAGGCCCGCGTCCAGGTAACGTTGCCCACTGACCACCCGCCGCATGGCGGCCAACAAGGTCTCGGGGTCGCGATCCTTGGTGAGATACCCGAGTGCTCCAGCACGCAAGGCGCGTTGGGCGATGTGGATTTCGTTATGCATGCTCAATACCAGGATCGGCAGACTCGGGTACTGGGCATGCAGACGGGCGATCAGGATCTCGCCGCTGATGCCCGGCATATTCATGTCCAGCAGCAGCAGGTCGATCTCGACCCGGCGCAACAGTTCGATCAATTGCGTTCCACTCTCGGCTTCGGCCACCACCTGCACATCGGCCACCAGGCTGAACAGCTGCTTGAGCCCTTCGCGCATGATGGTGTGGTCATCGGCGATCAGCATGCGAATCATCAATACGTATCCTTGTGCATCGGAATAAATGCCTGGACCGTGGTGCCCTGCCCGGGATGACTGAAAATGATGACTTTGCCGCCCAGCATCAGGCCGCGCTCACGCATGCCGACCAGGCCCAGGGTCTGGCGCGTAAGCGCCTCCGGCTCGAAGCCCATGCCGTTGTCCTGCACCTCCAGCAGCCAATGGGTTTCCTGCGGGGTCAGGGTGACGCTGACCTGCGTCGCTGCGGCGTATCGCGCAATGTTGGTCAGCGATTCCTGGACGATGCGAAATGCGGCGGTAATGTGCGTATCAGGCAGGATCAGGGGAATCGAAGGCAGGTGCAGCACACACGGAACCTGGGTCAAGGTGGAGAATTCGGTGGTCAGCCATTCCAGTCCAGAGACCAGCCCCAGGTTCAAGGCGGACGGTCGCAGGCTGGTGGACACATTACGCACGACCTGAATCGTCTTGTCGGTCAGCGCCATCAACCGCTCCACCTGAGGCACGAGTTCCGGCGTGGTGGCGCCGAACTGATACCGCAATAACGAGATACCCATGCGCAGTGCGGTGAGGTGCTGGCCCAACTCGTCGTGGACTTCCCTGGCAATCAGTTTGCGCTCCTCTTCCCGTGCGGTTTCGCGGCGGGTCGACAGGTCGCGCAACTGCGCATTGGAATTGGCCAGGCGCCGCTCCGCCGCCCGCAGCTTGGAAATATCCCGGCCCACCGCCAATACGCTGACCACGCGCTCGCCGTCCACCTCCGGAACAAAGTGGATCAGCACCACTTTGGGAGCAGTCTTCAAGACTGAGAGTCGAAACTCTTGCTCGGTTGCCTGGTTTTCACGAATCACCTGGGCAACCAATTCACGGAACAGCTGGGACTGGTGATTCAGGGGCGCCACCGCGTCCAACGGCATGCCGATCAGGGTCGGCCAGGCGTCACCTACCCAGGTTTTTAACCGCGCATTGACGTAGAGCACGTCACCTTGGGCACTCAACCGAGCGACGGCATCCGGACTGTTTTCTACCAGCGTGTTGATGTCGTGCTGGCGTTCCAGCTCTTTCTGCCGGGCCCGGGTCAGCAAGGTGGTGTCGCGACTGATCACCAGTATGCGTGAGCCCGCAGGTCCGGAACCTGCCACCGGCACCAGGGCGAAGTGCAGGTTACGAACCTCGTTGAGCAGCAGCATGCTTTCATCTGACTCGAGCATGCGCCCGGCCACCCTGCACTGCTCGCAAAGCGCCTGGAGTTTCTGCGCGCTCAACCGGCCGAATAGCGACACCAGCGTCGCGCCGATGAGCGCCTCATGGGGTTTGCCCAGCGCGCGTAACAACGCCGGGTTGGCTTCGACACAATATAAATCGCCGGCCGGTGTCACCTCCAACAGCAGAAGCATGTCCAGGTTATGGTCGAAAATATCCCGATATCGGCGCTCGCGCTCGCGCAGCAACGACTCCGATTGCCAACGCTCAATTGCGATCGCGGCAATGTGACAGGTCTGCCGGACGGGCTGAATATCGCTGTCGTCCTTCCCGGAGCTGCAAGAGCGGGACAGTTCGAAAGCCCCCAGCAGCTTGCCTTGCTTGTCCATGATCGGTTCGGACCAGCATGAGTCGTCGGCACATGCAGACGCAGGCACCCGGTATTTCGCCAGGCCGGTGCCAAGCGGCTCTACCAGCTGTACGCGACAGGTCCGATGGGGCAAGGCCAATTGCAGATACCCCACGAGCAATGCCAGCGTTTGCTCGAGGGAGGCACCCGTCGCCATTTTTTCGAAAATGCCCAGACGCGCATCTTCCAACAATTGTTGCCTGCGCAGCTCGGTAATGTCGTGGGCCAACGAGAGCACACCGACCACCTCGCCGGTGTTGCTGCGTTCGGCCATCAGGCTGACTGCACAACTCACGTAACCGGGACTGTGTGCGACGGTCCAACTGTCGACAAACTGTGCCGTCTCGCCCGTTGCCAGGACGCGTTGCAATTGGTTGAGGTAGTCACTGGCGTCCTCATCCGGGCTGACGCCTATCGCCTCCTCGCAAGACTTGCCGGTCAAGCGCAGATAGGTCGGATTGACGTAGGTGCGTAACAGGTTGCGGTCGTAACGGACAATGATATTGGGGGAGTTTTCCGCCAGGGTGAGGAACTTGAGCTCGCTGCCCATCAATGTTTCGCGCAGCTGCCAATTCTCGGTGATGTCTTCCAGCTGAGAAACGAAACAGGCCGGTTGCCCCTGGTCATCACGCACCAGACCCACCGTCAAGCGCACCCATAGCACCCGCCCGTCGCGATGAATATAGCGCTTGTGCAATGTCGCTCCCGCCCTTGCACCTCCCCTCAACTCTTCGATCAGTTGTTTGCCGACCTGCATGTCGTCCGGGTGGGTCAGCGCCATGAACGTAGTGCGTTGCAACTGTGCTTCGCTGTAGCCCAGCATCGTACAGATAACACCGTTGGCACGCAGCCAGCGACCCTCGAGTGACACCAGTGCCAAGCCAGTGCCGGAGGCGTCGAAAATCGACCTGAGCGGGATTTGCGCGTAACTGTCGGTCGTGGGGGGCGGCGTCGCTGAGGCCTGACGGGCAATCACCTCAACGATAAAATAATCGTCGCGCCACAGCGTCAGGGTGACATCCAGCACGCCCTGCCCTTCGCTCGCGGCTGCAAAAAATGCGCGATTATTTGCGCGCGCTTTCTCCAGTGCGAGGTAAAAAAGCCAATGGTCCTCGGCACGCAGGAGTGAGACAAACTCGCAGCCGCCGGCAAAACACACGCCGTTTTTAACCAGCAGGCTTGAAAACGCAGGGTTGCCCGTTACCACCCGCGCGGCTCGATCCAACGCCGCAACCGCGCCTGAAAGGCAACCGAGCACACTCTCGAGGGTGCGCACCTTTTCATCGTCAGCCATTACCTGTGCGTGGGGACTCATGTTCCCAATACCTCGGAGGTGCAAACACTTGGCAATAGCGGGATGGGTTTCAGGACAGTTAAACGTCTTGAAAACCTATGAATAGCGCAACGAATCGAAAGGTTAATCGCCCCACACAAGAATGGGTGAGCACGTCAGGCCATTGAGTCAGGCAACTCTAATTACACCCTGCACGCGCTCAGCGTGTTGATACAGATCAATCGCTGTGCATTAAGCCTGCAATAACGCGCAGAGCCTGGTGTCAGCACCTGGCGGATCATTTCAATGCGGCCTGGAACTCACGTTCACTTATGCAAAATCGCCCGATGAATATCCTCCAGCGCCATGATGCGCTGGGCGGCGTTGAGCTTGATCGCCTCCTTGGGCATGCCGAACACCACGCAACTGGCCTCGTCCTGGGCCACCGTGGCGGCGCCGGCGTCCAGCATCTCCTTGAGCCCGCGTGCGCCATCGTCGCCCATACCGGTCATGATGATGCCCGTGGCGTTCCTGCCGGCGAACCTGGCCACCGAGCGAAACAGCACATCCACTGAAGGCCGGTGCCGGTTGACCAGCGGCCCATCGATGACCTGAGCGTGATAATAGGCGCCGCTGCGGGTGACCATCAGGTGCTTGCCGCCAGGGGCGATCAGGGCCAGGCCGGGCAGGATACGGTCATTGTTGCGCGCTTCGCGCACCTCGATTTCGCAAACGCTGTTGAGACGCTCGGCAAACGAGGCGGTGAATTTCTCCGGCATGTGCTGCACGATCACCATGCCCGGGCACACCCGCGGCAGGGCCGTCAGCACCGCCTCCAGCGCTTGGGTGCCGCCGGTGGAGGTGCCGATGGCGACAATACGTTCGGTGGTGTGCGCCATGGCCTGGCCATTGGCGGCGGGCAGGATCGCATCCGCACTGAGCTTGCCGGCCGGCGCCGGTGCCGGGCTGACGCTGCGCCTTCCCAGGTTCCTGACGTTGGAGTTGGCCGCGGCGCGGATCGCCGTCACCAACTCGGCCGCCGATTCGATCAGGAAATTCTTCAAGCCGCTCGTGGGCTTGGTAATGATCTCCACAGCACCCGCCGCCAGCGCCTGCAGGGAGGTTTCCGCGCCTTTCTGGGTCAGCGACGAGCAGATCACCACGGGTGTCGGCCGCTCGCTCATGATTTTCTTGAGAAAGGTGATGCCGTCCATGCGCGGCATTTCTACATCCAGCACGATCACATCCGGCCATTCCCGGGCAAGTTTGTCCATGGCGAAAATCGGGTCGGAGGCGGCCCCCATCACATGGATATCCGGCGTGTCAGCAAAAATCGCCAGCAGTACCTGACGCACGACGGCCGAGTCATCGACCAGCAGCACACTGATTTTTTTGGTAGGCATCTTGTTGAAGTGTTCCCATAGGTTGGTGCCGGACCCAGACGTTGCCGTTCCACAGGTCGAACATGATCGTGCGGTAACCGGTACTGCCCATGTCCTGGGCCGTCAGGTGCAATTGATAGCGCTCGGCCAGGGCCAGCGCCGCGCGAATATTCAGGCTGGCCACGTCGTGGGTCGGCAGGCGGCGCTGGTGATCGGGAAACATCTCGCCGCCGCCGAACAACTTGACCTGGTAATCCTGTGCACCCGTGCCATTGGCCTGGGCGTGGCGCAGCAGCAGTTCCATGGCTTCGTCACCATATCGGCCGTCCAGGGGCTGATGATTGCGCGCTCGCCCCGGCAGCATGAAGTGACACATGCCGCCGATCCGCCGTTGCGGGTGCCAAAAGGTGATCGCCACGCAGGAACCGAGCAAGGTGCGCAGGCGCGTCGGCCGCGTCGCAAAGCTGACCTGGCCAGGCGCCAACACCACTTCCCCCGCATCGGCTGGTTTTTTCATGGCTTGCGGTAAATCGACGGCGCCACCAGCTTCAAGGTGTCGTTGACACCGTTGAGGCTTTCCGAGTGGCTGATGATGAAATAACCGCCGGGCTTGAGCAGCGGCAACAGACGCGCGACCACCTGGCTCTTGGTCTGCTGGTCGAAATAGATCATCACGTTGCGCAGGAAGATCACCTCGAACTCGCCCAGGGCCGGCAGCGCTTCGTTAAGGTTGACCTGCACAAAACTGACGCGGTTGCGCAAGGTCTTGTCGATCAGGAAGGTACCCTCCTGGTGGCCAATGCCCTTGAGGCAGTACTTGGTCAGCAGCGGCTGGGGCAGCGTCCCGGCGCGCTCCATGGCGTAGTGGCCGTTGCGCGCCTTGGCCAGCACCTGGGTGCTGATATCCGAGCCGATCACTTCCCAAGGCGTGGTGCCCAGGCTCTCGGCCAGGGTCATCGCCAGGCTGTAGGGTTCTTCGCCCGAGGAGCTGGCCGCGCTCCACACGCGAAATACCTTGCCCGGTGCGGCCCGAGGCAGCACCTGCTGGCGCAGGAAGTCGAAGTGCTTGGGCTCGCGAAAAAAATAGGTTTCGTTGGTGGTCAGCAAATCCAGCGCAACCTGCAGTTCGCCCTTGCGCTGGTCATTCATGATCAGCTTGAAGTATTCGCCGTAGCTGTGCAGCTCGTAGTGCTTGAGGCGCTTGAACAGGCGCCCGGCCACCAGGGCTTTCTTGGCCGGCGACAGGTTGATGCCGGCCGCGCGGTACAGCCAGCTCTGGAACTGGCCGAATTCACGATCGTCGATGGAGGCGGTATCTGGCATGGTCGGGACTCAACGCGGGTCGAGGTCGAGGGCCGCCGCCTGGCCGCCCTCGGCGAGGCTGGACATCTCATCGATGGACAGCACCTTGTCCACCTCCAGCACAATCACGAATTTGCCGTCGACCTTGGCCATGCCGCCGATGAAATCGGCGCGAATCCGCGCCCCGAAGCTGGGCGGTGGCTCAATCTGCGCGGCCGGGATCTCCTGCACGGCCGACACGGTGTCGACCAGCAACCCGATGTCCTGAGGCCGGCCATCGTCGGTATTCGCCTCGATGATGATCACGCAGGAGCGCCGGGTGATCGTCGAGTTGGCCCGACCAAAGCGCGCCGACAAGTCCACCACCGGCACCACCGCGCCGCGCAGGTTGATCACCCCGCGCACGAACGCCGGCATCATCGGCACCACGGTCAGGCTGCCGTATTCGATAATTTCCTTGATACCCAGAATGCCGATGGCGAACATTTCGCCGCCCAGCATGAAGGTCAGGTATTGCGCGTCCTCATCCACCGCAACCGCGGTATGCCGAGTCGTCATCACTGCGCCCATGTCACTCTCCTTGTAGGCCCGTATCGATCGTGGGATCAGAAACGGGTGAAGTCCGATTCGTCAGGTGCGCTGGCCATGTTGTAGGCGAAGGCCTTGCGCGGTGCCTGTGGTTTCGGGCGCGGCGGCTGACGGCTGGGCTTGCTGCCGGGGCTGTCGACGCTGCTGCTTTGAGCCGCGGCCTTTGGGGTTGAATCCAGTACGAAGAAGCTCATGGCTTGTTGCAGTTGCTCGGCCTGGCTGCTCATTTCTTCGGCGGTGGCCGCCAGTTCCTCGCTGCTCGACGCATTTTGCTGGGTCACCTGGTTGAGCTGGGTCATCGCCGTGTTGATCTGCCCGACACCGGCGGCCTGTTCCTCGGAGGCGGCGCTGATTTCCTGCACAAGGTCGGAGGTTTTGTTGATGGACGGCACCATTTCGTCAAGCAGCTTGCCGGCCTTCTCAGCCATGTCCACGCTGCTGGACGACAGCTCGCCGATTTCCTGGGCCGCGACCTGGCTGCGCTCGGCCAGCTTGCGCACTTCGGCGGCCACCACGGCGAAGCCCTTGCCGTGCTCCCCGGCCCGAGCGGCCTCGATGGCGGCGTTGAGGGCGAGCAGATTGGTCTGGTAGGCGATGTCATCGATGATGCTGATGCGTTGGGCGATTTTCTTCATCGCCACCACGGTCTGCTGTACCGATTCGCCGCCTTCGGTGGCTTCCTTGGCGGCCTTGCTGGCCATGCCATCGGTGACCTTGGCATTCTCGGTGTTCTGGTTGATGCTGGCGCTCATCTGTTCCACCGAGGCGCTGGTTTCCTCGACACTGGCGGCCTGTTCACTGGTGGCCTGGCTCATCGATTGCGCGGTGGCGCTGACCTGTTCGGAGGCGCTGGCAAGGTTATCGGCAGCGTTACGCACTTCGCCGATGATATGCGCCAGCTTGCCGACCATGTTGCGCATGGCGTTGAGCACCATGCCGGTTTCATCGTTGGCACCCGGCTCGATGTGGGCGTTGAGGTTGCCTTCGGCCAATTGTTCGGCGGCGGTTGCGGCCTGCCTCAGTGGGCGGGAAATAATCCGAGCGATGAATACCGCCAGGCCCAGGCCGATCAACAAGGCCGCGACCAGTACCGCGATGATCGACAGGCGTGCGTTTTCATACAGCGCCAAGCCCTTGTCACCCGCGACCGTCGCACCGGCATCATTGAGCTCGACCATTTTCTGCAGGCGGCTGGTCACCTCATCGAAATGCCCCTTGGACTCTCCCCTGAGCAAACCGCGCGCCTGGACTTCCTGGTTCTGCCGGGAAAACTCGAGCACTTGCTTGCTGCTGGCCAGGTACGCGTCCCATGCGCTTTTCACGCTGGCCAGCAGTTGGCGATCTTCATCGTTGGACAGCAACTGTTCATAGGTGCCCATGCGGGTTTCGAACTGTTGGCGCGCCTCGGCGGCTTCACGTTCGGCCTGGGCCTTTTCTTCGGCGATCTCGGTCGCGAGGTGACGGTTTTCTTTCAAGCGATAGTTGGCGGCAAAAAAACGCATGCCGGCCGCTGCGCGCATGGAAGGCATCCAATTGCCCTTGATGTCCTGGGCCGCATGGTTGACGGCGCCGAGCTGGAGGATGGCGAAGCCGCCCATGGCCGCAGTGAGCGCCAGGACCACCAGGAACGAGCTGATCAACTTGGTGGAAATTTTAAGATCGTAGAACCATTTCATCGGGGAACCTCCATGGAATTGCAAAGACGTCAGCGAGCGACGACCGGCGACGATTGAGGCGCCTGGGGCGTGCGGGCTTCCAGTTGTACGAGTTGGTTGAGCAGTGCCGGTACATCCAGGATCAGGGCCACCGCGCCGCTGCCCAATATGGTCGAACCGCTGATGCCGCGCAGCGCGCCGAACAGCTTGCCCAACGGTTTAATCACGGTCTGGAACTCACCGAGCAGGTCATCCACCACCAGCCCGGCCTTGTGCTCGGCGTAGCGCACCACCACCACGTTCTGGCGCCGTGCAGCCGGGCCTTCGTGGCTGAAGTGTTCGCGCAGGTCCACCAGCGGCAAGACCTCGCCACGCAGGTCCAGGTAGCCGTCGTCGCGGCTGGACTGGCGCTGGCGTTCACCCAACTCGATGCATTCCTGGACCATGTCCAGGGGAATCACATAGGTGGATTGGTCGATGCCGACCAGAAACCCATTGATGATCGCCAGGGTCAGCGGCAAGCGGATGCGCACCACCGTGCCCTCGCCGGGGCGGCTGTCCAGGTCGACGGTGCCGCGTAACAAGGTGATATTGCGCTTGACCACATCCATGCCGACGCCGCGCCCGGACAGGTTGGTCACCGCCTCGGCGGTGGAGAACCCCGCTTCGAAGATCAAGTTGTAGATCTCCTGGTCGGTGAGCACCGCGCCGCTGGCCACCAGCCCGCGTTCCTGGGCCTTTTGCAGGATGCGTTCGCGGTTGAGCCCGGCGCCGTCGTCGGCGATTTCAATGACAATGCTCCCGGAGTCGTGGTAGGCATTGAGGCTCAAATGGCCCTTGGTCGGCTTGCCGGCCGCCTGTCGCGCATCAGCGCTTTCGATACCGTGGTCCATGGCGTTGCGCAGCAGGTGCATCAGCGGGTCGCCGATTTTCTCGACCACGGTCTTGTCCAGCTCGGTGTCCGCACCGCTGATGTTCAGCTCGATGTCCTTGCCCAGTTCCTGGCTGATATCGCGCACCACACGACGAAAACGGTTGAACGTGTCACCAATGGGGATCATGCGCAGGTGCAGCGCGCCATCGAGGATCTCTTCCACCAGCCCCGATACCGTCGAGGTCGCCTCTTGCAAAGGGTCGTTGTTACAGGAGCGGGCCAGCAGGCTTGAGCCGGCACTGGCGATCACCAGTTCGCCGACCAGATTGATCAGTTCGTCGAGCTTGTCGGCGTTGACGCGCACGTAATTGCCGTCGCGGGGTTTCGCCTCGCTGGCTGGCGCAGAACGCTGCGGTGTCGCCGCCACAAGGCCTTGCTCTGCCTGGGTGACCTGGTCGCCAGCGACGACCGCAGTGCTGTCGGGCGCTTCCTCGACGGCACTGATGTGCACTTCACAGTCGTCACGCACAAAGTCGAACACGTCGTTGAGGGCGGCGTGGCTGGCCGTCGAGCGCAGGTCGATCTCGAAACCCAGGTAGCAGCTTTCCGGGTCCCAGCTGTCCATTGGCGGGATGCTGTCGGTCAGGGTGATGACCTGCATCACCTGCCCCAAGGTCTCCAGATAACGCAGAAATGACAGCGGGTCCATGCCATTGCGGAACACGTCCACGCCGAAGCGCAGGGAGATGTGCCAGAGCACGTCGACCGCCGCGTCGTCGGCCACTTCAGCGGTTTGGACGCTGGCAATGGCGGTTCGCATCGGCTGATAGGCACTCAGCGCCTCGCGCAATGCTTCACCACGCTCCAGAGCGGCAGGCGTCGGCACCTCACCGCGGTTGGCGACCACTTCGACCAGTTCGAGCATGTGGTCGCCGCACTTGAGCAGCAGCGCGATCAATGCGCCGTCCACCGCCACATCGCCTTCGCGCAGGCGGTCAAGCACGTCTTCGACGATATGCGTGAACCCCACGATCGACGCCAGGCCGAAAAGGCCCGCCGAACCCTTGATGGTGTGCGCGGCGCGGAAAATCGCGCCGATGGCATCCTGGTCGCCCGGCTCGCTTTCCAGTTGCAGCAGGGATTGCTCCATGGCCTGCAACAGCTCGCGTGCCTCAACGATGAATGTCTGCTGTGCCTGATCGAGATTGATGCTCACCTGGACTGTCCTTGTCGATCAAAAAAACATGGGAAGTGCTGACTACAAGCCTGCGCTACGGCACAGTTGCAGTGCATGCATGACCGCCTGGCTCTGGCCGGTCACACTCAAGGCGGTACCGGCAACGCCCGCCTCACGCTGGATCACTGCAAGCAACTGCAAACCGGCGCCATCCATCTCCGTGACCTGCGACAGATCCAGCTCCAGGCGGGGAGTCGCGCCGATCTGGGGCAGCAGCGCAGCCGCCAGTTCCGCTACCGTGTAGATCGTCAGTTCGCCGTCAATGCGCACGCAGGCGCTGGCGCCGAGTGTTTCAGTGCTGATTGGCATGGCAGTCTCCCTGGCGCCGGAGAGTCAAGGCAGGATCAGCTTGGATACGGCTGCCAGCATTTGCGCCGGCTGGAACGGCTTGACCACCCACGCCTTGGCGCCGGCGGCCTGGCCCTCGGCCTTCTTCGATTCCTGGGACTCGGTGGTCAGCATGATGATCGGGGTGAACTTGTAATTGGCCAGCTTCTTCACCTCCTTGACGAAGGTGATGCCGTCCATGTTGGGCATGTTCACGTCGCTGATGATCAAGTGCACTTTCTGCCCGGTCAGCTTGCTCAGGGCATCCTTGCCGTCGCTGGCCTCGATGACGTCGTAGCCGGCGCTTTTCAAGGCGATGCCGACCACTTGCCGCACGCTGCTCGAGTCGTCGACCACTAATACATTCTTTGCCATGGTGTGCTCCTAAAAGAAGGTGATGTCTTGAGAGTTCTGCTGCGCGGGCGCCACTCCGTGATGCAGGCGCCGTTGCTCGTCGGTGGCGTAGGTGGCTTCCATCCGCGCGAGCCACTGCCGGGCATCGACGCCCACCGCCTGGCCCGGCGCCTGGCTGGCTTGCAGGAGGTGGTCATGCAAGGCCTGCATGTTGTCTCGCACGTGGCTGAGGATCTGGCTGACCCGGTCCTGGAATTGCAGGCTGACCAGCACTTCGGTCATCTCATCACGGATGCCGTAGCTTTCCTGCTTGAGCAGGTCGGCAGATTCGGCCAGGCGCCCGGTGATGTTCTGGAAGCGCTCGAGCACGCGTTGAATGCTGTTTTCGGACTCGGCCACCGAGTGGCTGTCCTGGTCGGCACTGCTGGACGCGGCCTGCACCAATTGCGTGATGGCGTTATTGATGATGTCGACCTTGGCCGACATCTGCTGGCCGGTTTCACTGGATTTGTTCGACAGGCTGCGCACCGCATCGGCCACCACCGCAAAGCCGCGCCCTGCCTCACCGGCCCGCGCCGCCTCGATGGCGGCGTTGAGGGCCAGCAGGTTGGTCTGCGCGGCAATCGCCGCCACGTCGGCGGCCATGGCACGCAGTTCCTTGGTATAGGCGGTGAGGCTGCGGACCTGGGCCAGGGTCTGGTCACGGCTGGTCTGAGTGGCCTTGAGCGAGTTGATCACCTGGCTCAGTTCGCTGTCACTGCGCGCCAGCACCTCAAGCGCGCCATCGGCGGACTGCCCATCCAGTTCACCGGCAGCCTGCTGCGATGCCTGTACCGTTTCCTGCAATCGTGCGGCGATCCCGGTGAAACGGTTGGCCAGGCTCACAATCGCTTCTTCGGTCTGATGCCGCGAGCTTTCCACCTGCTTGGCCCAGATCGGCATGGCGCCCAGCAACACTTCATCGAGCTGTGCGCGAGAAGCCGCGCCGTTGTGCGCCGCGTCCACAGTTGACTGATCCGCCTGCGCCCGCGACATCGCGCGCAACACAGCCTTGCGCTGTGAATTTGTGCTCCAGGCACAGGCCCCCAGACCAAGCAACACCAGTACCGCACACGCCACCAGGTTGGCCGTGGAGGCTGATTGCAACAGCAACCACACAACGCCAGGCACTACCGGGATAAGAGCAAACCAGCAAAAACGCGGATGACCAGGAAGGGGAATGCGGACGGATTGACGCTGGGTCATGAGTTCGATCCTTGAACAGTGTTGCGGATATAGGCGACATAGGGGTTATCTGCCCAGCGCCTCGCAACTTTAGAATCCTGATATGCCTTCCGTCTGTTTTATGACCATTGGATGACCTGCCTGGGTGTCCGAGCCCCTGTGCACTGAACAAAGAGGGAATCTGGCGTGGGCGCAGAATGGAACGAAACATGAAGCCTGCCGCTCACTACAGTGTGGCCGCTTCGCGTTCATCAGCCGACGCAGCATGAGGAGATACCGTGTCCACTTCCAAACTGACCTCGCGTGTTCTCACTACCCCCCGCCATACCACGCACTATGTAGAGATGGGGCCGGTCGATGGGCCATTGATGGTGTTCCTGCACGGTTGGCCGCAGCTCAGCCTGATCTGGCGCGCACAGATACAAGCATTCGCTGCACAAGGTTGGCACTGCGTTGCACCAGACATGCGCGGTTATGGTAGTTCTTCTGCACCCGCGCCCACTGATGCGTACACCATCGAAAACATCGTGGCCGACATGGCAGAGCTTCATGACCATCTCGGTGGCATGCCCGCCATTTGGGTGGGCCACGATTGGGGCAGCGTGGTGGCGGGTGAACTGGTCGCGCATGAACCTCAGCGCAGCCGCGGTGTTGTGTTGGTTTCGGTGCCGTACTTCCCCACCACTAACGCCTTGCCGACGCTCGTGCCGCTCGTTGACCGCTCGATCTATCCGGCGGACAAATATCCGGACGGTCAATGGGATTATTACCGCTACTACACCACGCACTTTACGTGCGCTGTCGCTGATCTGGATGCGGATAAAGCCGCATCGCTGGCGTCGATTTATCGACGAGGCGACCCGGCGAGTATCGGCAAGATTGCAGCCAATGCCGAAGTGACCCGCAAAGGCGGGCGGTTTGGCCAAGCGCACCGGGCTCCCCTCACCCAGCCAGACCTTGCGCTCTGGCCGCAGGCAGACTTCGCTGAATGGGTGCGCAATTTCCAGGCGCATGGTTTCCGCGCGCCCTGCGCGTGGTATTTAAACGACGATGCCAACATTGCGTATGCCCACCGGGCGTGCAACGGCGGCCTTTTGTCATTGCCAGTCCTGTTTGTGAACGGTGATTACGATCAGATGAACACCATCAACGGTAATCAACTGGGCGATCCAATGCGAGCGGCCTGCACAGATCTCAGCGTGACAAGCCTGCCCGGCGGGCATTGGTTACCGGTGGAGTGCAAGATAGAACTCGTTGAAGCCATAAGCACCTGGCTATGCAAGCTCGACTTGGCCAACCAGGGTGCTCCTACGACGCACCGATCACCGGCCGGCGCAACCTGTAATCGCTGAACGCAAGGGCTTGGTCCCAGGATGCCGGTGGCAGGTCACGGCGGGTGAAAACTATATTTTCTTTCGACGTCCCAGCTGTGCAACCAGATAGGCGACGGAGTCGGCGTTGTTAAGTACCGTCAGGATGCGTTTAAGCGGATCAGTACGGAAAACGCGCCGCGCATCGCCGAGGGTTTGGGTGCCTGTGACAGTGAGCAGCCTGTCGAGTACAGGCTGTGTTGACGTGCCCGTGGCAGGGTCTGTTTTGAGGCCGGTGGCAATATCGACAACCTGGAACAACTCCTGAGTCGGGGTGTTGAGCGACAGTCTTGAAAGCTGGCGGTTTTCCAGGGCCGCTTTAGTGTGACTGCCCGTAGCGGTCTGGGGATCAATCAGGTCATGAAAGGGATGGGTGGACTGCACGTAAGCCAAGTCCAACGTCGCACATACATGATGAGTGATTTCGTGAATGAGGGTGGTCGCACGGGCATGGACGTTGACGTAGAACGGCTTTATCAACAGGTGACTGTATTTCAGACCCGGATTGAAAAATGCTTCGGTCAAGTACAGCAATTGAAGCGGGTCGGGGACAACCGTAAAGGCCAACACCTTGTAGGCGCCCGTCTGGGCCGGCATGCGGGAGTACCCGATGACAAAACGCGTTGAGTCCGGCGAGGCCAGGGAAGGTTCCATCAGCGCGCTGCACACCTTGTCGACAATCTCCTGAATTTTTTCAAGGTGTTCGACCTCAAGCGTCTGCAAACCAAAAAACGTTTTGATCTGTTTGGCCAGTTCAGGTGCAGCAAGGGGGGTGTGTGCGAGCAGGCGCAAATTTTCCTGGGCGTTCGTTGCATAGAATGTTGCCAAGGCGAGTGCCTCGGTGATCATCAACGACTCCTGCGTGTAAAGCGCTCGAATCTCGCGCATGCCGCTGGCCACTATATTCATACTGGGGCGCGCAAATGGCTCGGAGTAGAAGCGATTGGTCAGTCGCGCAATGGCTCGTCGCCCCGTCAGCAATGGGTCAGTGCTACTGAGCATCCATTGTTGTGCGTTGCTGTGCACCACCGGACCGACTTCCCCACTGCCGGTGATGCGCCAACCCAGGCCATGCTTGATGACTTGGAAGACTTTCCCTGCCACCGCCGCGTAGTAGTGGTTGGAGGCTGATCGGTAGAGATTGAGTGAGGTGTCTTTGATCAGGCTGGCCAGGCTCGGCTCAAGGACTTCGAAACGCTGGAGCCGGGTGCGTGGCGCAGCGGTAATGTCCAGCGCGGGCCAGGACACCACAGAGGTCACGGGTGTGGCAGGCGGCGGCATGGGCTCGGGTGCCGAGGATGGGCCGCCCTCTGAAACAAGCGGCATGGAATCGCGCAAACCGACCAGCAAGGCGACCCCGCCGATGAAATGACCCAGCGCTTCATGCCATTGGTGTCCCTGCAGTTCTTCGGCAGAAGCCTTGAACAGTTTATAGCTCTGCCAGACCACCACGGGGTAAGCCAGTTTACCGGCAAAAAACACAATGGCCTGCTGCACCCCCTCGGAGAATACGGCCTTGGCGGTGTCCCAGGCAGCGTCTGCATCAGCCGTTTTCTGGCAGCCCAGCAGCGTTGTCAGCAGCTCGACATTGTCGTTGAACAACTGTTTGAACAAAGGCGCGTTGATGGGGTTGCATGCCAGCTGAAGGGTGTTACTGGCTTGGGGATGCTCCAGTGCGCTTGTCAGTGCTGTGTGGTCAACGGCCGGGACCACCAGCCGAACCCAACGCTGTAAGGCGCCGGAGGCTGTCAACTCAGCACGCAGGGCGGCCTCACCGGTATATTCCTTGAGGGTGTAGCCTGGACTATAAGGGGCATAAAGGACTTGAGGCCCCTCGTCACCCGAGGCGCAACCGATCAAATAAGCCCCGGGAATCCTGATGGTTTTCTTCCCGGCATCGACCAACAGTTCCAGCGGGCGGATCATGGCGTTGGCGTTCACCACTGTCGCACGGGCGATCGCATCGGGCATGTCCATGATCTGTTGAATGAGCCCGAAGGCCGCCGGTGAAAGCTGGCCTTGTAACGTCATGCCGTGAGCGTATTGCATCAGTTGCCACGGCATCTGCTTGGCAAATCGCGTAGAGCGTCGCTCAACGTCCGGGCTGGCCGGGCCCAGTACGGATTGGATGTACGTTTGGTAAGCCGCGTTGATGTTCAGCGCCCGTATCCGCGTTTTCAGCGTCTGCGCAGCCAGGGTGGGTGGCAACGGCGTTGTACCGATGCTGGCGAACAGAGGCACCTCATCGTTCCAATACGACTGATGACTCAAGGCATAGCCCAGCAGCGACTGGTTGCGCGCAGGCGTACTGCCCTGCGCCGGCAGCCCGACTTCGATTTCATCCGGTGTGACGCTGTCCTGATCGTCAAGGTCCTTCAGTAAGGTGCTGAGCTTCTTGCGCGTGAACAGAGCCAGTGAGTCGATCCCGTGCAGGTAATCCTGATTGTCGGTGACATTATTTCGATACTGCTCCAACAATTCGGCATGGAGCTGTTGATCCACAGCACTGGCATTGCCTAACCCTTGCAAACCCTGTTGCACGATCATCGACTGGACCATGTCCCTGGCACGCCGCACGTTAGTGGGCGCCAGGTTTTGTGTGGCTTGAACCTGCCAGAGCTTACGCAACTGGTCGACCGACAGGTTCATGGACAGGATTTGCGCCAGTTCACGGTCTTTTTGTTGAGCACAGGTACGTTGCAAGTGCTCGACGAGGTTGTCTTCGATCAGTTCCAGGGAACTGAGTGCATAACTCGGCTGTGAATCCCAGTCCGGTTGCGCCAGGTTCGCCAGGAACACCTGTCGTTCATCCGGGAGCGCCAGGCGTCGATCCATTTCTGCTTTGAAGTGATTCAATGAGTAGAAACTTTCCAGGCCCAACGCGGGCGTCCATAGCAGCGAGCGACCGCAGTATTGAGGGTCAAGCCCGCCACGCTCGGTCAGCACGAAACAGTTATTGAGTAGCAGCGAGGTGTCCTGCCCGGCAGGTGCGACCCGCAAAAAAAACGCATCAGGACGGAACCCGTTGACACTCAGGCGCAAGTCCCTGGCGTAAATCCCCAGAGTGCTCAAGAGCACGGCGTAGTCGAGGGGTAATAACGCCTTGTTCCAAAGCCTGCATTGCATTTCCCCTGTCAAGCCCATCTCCATTGCTCTTCTCAGCAAGAGCTCCATGTTGGGGTAGACACTGTGGGTTCTGCGCAGATACTGCTTGAAACCGCCGACCGCGCTGTCGATCAGCGTATTGAACGCAGTGATGTCCATGCCTGAGATCCTGGTGGCGGGTTTGTCAGGAACGGTTGAGTAGACGTGGGTGTTCAGCGGATCGATGAGTGGACCCATTTCGCCACATAAGCGCGCCAGGAAATAGTCGACCATGCTGCTGGATGACAGCAGTTGAGGTTTGTCAGTATCACTTGAAGGGTTGCTGTAGTGGCGTACCGAGAGGCACGCGGCCTGCAGGTGCGCCTGTTTGATAGCGTGCAGCTTGGTGTTGAGATAAGTGGTGGCAGAACGCTCCAGCGAGGGCCGCAACGCTACGTGTTGTTCGAGGTCGGCGCTGACGTTTTCAAGTAGATGCGCAGTGGTGCGCAACGCAGCAAGCGTTGGCGGAACGCTGGGTTCGGTCGCCGTTGCAGTCCAGGTGTCGGCCAGCTGGGTACTCCAGCGGCCCATGGGTTCGAAGGTGCGTAAGTGGGGGGCAATCATGCCACGCACATCCAGCACATGATCGACCAGGGCGTTGAGGTCCATCGTGCCCCGGCTCAGGCGATACTGATCAAGGGCGTATTCCAGGTTGCGACCTTGTTTTTCGATGATGCCCTCCATGATGCGTTGGAAAATAACCCCGGTGATCGGGGCTGTGGTGACGTCGCAGGCCAGCAGGTCGACTTCGTTATAGCGCTCCGGCCTGGACAGATGATTTCTCCAGGCATCGGCATGCTGGCGGGGGTTGAGATCATCAAGAAGTTGGGTTTTGAGTGCACCCAGGTCGGTAAACGATTGCAGGCCTTGGTGAGGGGTATAGAGCAGCCAGGGCGAGCCATCGTCGCTCTTGTTACTGCTGATGATGAGTGTGCCCGCCAGCTCGGCGGCGGACTGTCCAGGCTCGCTCAGCAGCGCCTTTTCAACATCAAGCGCGGGAGCAAGCGTTGTCGCGGGCAGTGCAGCCTTGAGCGGCAAGGCCTGCAGTTGCAGGCGCTGGTCAACCGTTATGGTAGTTTGCTGTTGTTGCTCCAGCGCCACCGTGAAGAAGGCATTGGCCATGGCACTGGTAAACAGTTGTAGCCGCGACGACCCGGTGGCAGCCGGCAGCGTCCAGAATGTCTTGGGCTGTTGCTTCATATGCGCTTTCAAGCCCCGGGCCAATCCTTGCACTGATACGTCCCAACGCAACTGATCATCAGCCGCCTGAGTGGGCTGCTGGGTGGCAGGAACGCGTTGGGGATTGTAGTAGCGCCGGGTTTCACCGGCAGGCCAGCCATTGGCGACGAAATACCTGAGGACGGTTTCGCTCAGGGTGCGGGTGGTGGTGTGTCGGGCCGTTGGCGTATCAAAGTTAGCTGATTCGCTGGATGCGTCGATGACCTCACTCTGCACGTGGATTTGACGCTGGTCGACACCCGCAAAAGACTGCGCCAATTCAGCGCAAATGTACTCATCCAGCAGAGAAGTGAAACTGGGCAGCAGGAGCAGCTCCTCACGCATCAAACGAGCATTTTCGCGCAGGTTGTTGGAGAAAGTCGTATGTTGTGCCTCGAAGACAGCGCCGGCCACGGTATGTGTGGTAATCGTCAGGGCCGCAGTGGGCGTCAGGGTCACCTGCTGGGAGATGGAAAGGTAGTCAAGCAACGCTTGGCGCTGCGACGCGTCTTTGAGCCATGCACCTAGTTGCGTCTTGAGGGCTTCGTGGCTTCCCAGCTTTTCCAGACCCCGGGCGGGTGTATAGAGAACAACCCCGCCTTCTGGGGCGGGGCTCATGACGAATGCACCCGCCAATTCAATAGCCGGGTGAGCGTGCAGGTTCAGTTGCAGGGTCTGGACGTGCATCGGCGCTTGTTGTGCCCGGCGCAAAGCATCGGTGGCCAGATAAATGCAATCGAACCAGTCAAGGTCCTTGAGGGTAAAATTGCGTGTGCGTTGGCGCTCGCTCAGTTGCGTGCGATCGGTTTGGGTTTCGCTGAAAAAATAAGGTGGGTGGTCAGTGGCCATTGAATGCTCTCCATGCCGCATTGGCTGCCGAGGTGAGCAGCGGTGAGTGATCTGAAAAGATCACTCTGGCGTTTCAAGTGTCAGCCGTGGCGCTATATATGCAGGAGCGATTCAGGCTCCGGTGGAATGCTCGACACATCGCTCGCCTTCACCCCGAAAAAGCGCAAGCGAGCTCAACAACGTACGGGTATCGCCCTCGGTGATGAACAGGTCACGGAAAGCTTTACCGGTCTCTGAGTTGAATAGGCCGTCACGCTCAAACCGCTCAAAAGCTTGGCGGGCCAGAACACCGGACCATTTGTAGGAATACAGTTTGGCCCCATAGCTGCCCATCGGCTGTTCGAAGCTGTTGATCGGACGGGCGCCATCAGGCCACTGCAATTGCCCGACTTCAACGTTGGCCTGGGTGAATACTTCATGAGGTGTGCGCCCGTCGCCATAGGTACGGTGCAAATCGAAATCGACCAGGCCCGTGAGCAAAATACTGGCGGTTTCCTGACTGGTCTGGGTGTGAACGAATCGGCTCATTTGAGTCGCCATTTTGTCAGGCAAGGGTTCTCCCGTGTGCAAATGGCCGGATAGATAGATCAGGAACGACGGAGTAAAGCAGAACTGCTCCAGCACTTGGCCGAAGAATTCCGTCGCATCATGGCTTAATTGGGCCATACCCGAAATCGCCCGGTAGGGGGCGGCGGTCAACAGGTGCTGCAGGCAGTGGCCGAACTCATGCAATAAGACCCTCAATTGCAGATGATCGAGCAAGCAGGGCTCGGTCCCAGTCGGTCGTGGCAACTGGCTGCGTAGCACGGCTATGGGCCGTTGTGGGCGCCCCTCGGCAGTCATTCGGTGATTGCGCAAACCCATGGCGGCGCCAACCTCGCCGCCCACCACGCGCCGATAACAGTCAATAAACAAATGTCCAATCGGCGCCGAGTACTCCCTGAGTTCAAATACCCGCACATCCGGGTGCCAGGTTTCTACAGTGGTCTGTTCAATCAGCTCAACGCCGAACAGCGTTTTGGTGAACGTGCACAAGCGTTGCAGCACCGTGTCCAACGGGAAGTAATTGCGCACTTCATTCTGGGAGACGCCAGCCACGTCCTGGCGAATTTTTTCCGCAAAATAGCTGAGGTCCCAGGGTTCCAGAGCATCGACTCCCCGCTGCGCGGCATAACGTTGCAGTTGTTGCGCCTCATGGGCAAATGTCGGGCGTGCCTGATCAACCTGGTGGTGCAAAAATGCAATGACCTCATCGGTCGTCTCCGCCATTTGTTCAACCAGCGCCAGTTCGGCGAAGTTGGCATAGCCCAGCAATTGTGCTTTCTGGTGACGACTGTCGAGCAACACTGTCAGAATCGGTTCATTGTCGGTGGCAATGGCGTCAGGGCCGGTGTCCACGGCACGGCTGTAATAAGCCACCATCATGTCCTGGCGCAAGGCTCGATGCTCGGCGTAGCTCATCACATCCCGAAAGGATTGCTCGGAAAGGGTTAATAACCAGCCATCCAGACCTGCGTCCCGAGCCGCGACCTCCATGCGTGCCAGGGTGGCGTCAGGCAGTCCGCTCAGCAGCGTCTTGTCTTGAATGTGCTTGCGCCATGCGTCGCCGGAGTCACTCACACGGCGCAGGAATTCCTGACTGAACTCATCGATTTGCCGGTTCAACGCTTTCAGAAGCAGCTGTTTCTCAGGAGAAAGATCAAGACCCGCCACGTGGTACTTGCGCAAGATTTTACGCAACGTACTGTGGCGTTGTTCATTGAAGAGGGCCGCGATCGGGCTGTCGGCAAGTTGCCGGTGAAGCTGATACAGATCGTTGTTCCCGGCCAACTCGGCTTTGTACTGCATTGCCAGCTCATAACTGCGGTGTGATGCCTGCTTCCAAGTCGCCTCTTGGGGAATAGAGTCAAGCAGTTCAATAACTTTGAGAACGCCATCCAGGCGAGCCTCCAACGCCTCCACCGCCTGCACCAGATCGTCCCAGGTGGGGAATGGCGCCTGGCTGGCAATGATCGTGGAGGTGGTGCTGCGGCTTTCAGTGATGATCTGCTCAATGGCAGGCACCAAGTGTTCAGCCCGGATGGCTGAGAACGGGGGCAAGTCGTAGGGCAGTAGCAGTGGATTGCTTTCAGACATGAAGTCACTCTTCAAAGGTAGCTGTTGAAGCCGCCAGCCTAGGCAATGAATGATCGTTGGAGGAATAGATAGATATGAGCAACGCCATAGCGCGGGGTAGCGGATACCGCGTGATGCTCAAGCACGTCGCGCAGGGCGTCACATGTCCTTGGACGCTCACAAGCCATCTATCCCATCGAATACATTTGAATTCCAAGAACATAAATGTGTTCGATGGACAGCGTTGCGCAGTGCTTGCAGGCACGCCCTTGTCACTGTGCTCACCGGTGCAAGGAGCAAGTCAGCATAACGGGGCCGCTGCTACAGTCAGGCTATAAAGATGAACACTTGCGCCGCCCTTTATGATTGACCACTCTCGCCCGCCAATGCGGTCTGCTCACAGGCTCCAACCTGTGGCACCAGCTGGATATCCACACGCCGGTTAGCGGTACGCCCAGCCTCGGTCGCATTGCTGGCGATCGGCTGATTGTCCGCCAAGCCCTGCACCGCGAAACAACTGTCGGCGATGTCGCCCATCTGCTGCATCCAGTCGCGCACGGCTGAGGCGCGGGCGTGGGACAGGGCCAGGTTTTGCTCCATAACTCCAGTCGCATCGGTGTGCCCGGCGATCACGATCAGCCAGCCCGGTTGGGCTTTGATACCGACCAGGGCATTGATCAGTACTTTGGTCGAGCCAGGCTTCAGGGTTGCGCTGCCGGCATCGAACAGCGACAGGCTGTCCAATCGCACGGGTTCGGGCATGAGGGGTGGAGGGGCTTGATGTGTCAGCCATGTCCGCCAACCGAGTCCCGCGAGCAAGGCGATAATCAGCGTCCCGGCAAATAGCCATAAAGCCAGGCGCCGCCTGCGTGGCTCCACGTCAGGGGGCGGCAGGATCACCACAGGTGTCACCCCTGTCGGCGTTATCGCCCTAACGGGAGCCAGCACCCTTTCGCCCGATGCATAGCTTTGTTCAAGGCGCTGGATCAGGCTGCCCACCTGGTGGCGCAGAGCCTGCAATGTCAGCAGAGGATTAGCGCCCTGAGGAAGTAAACGCGCATGCAAACGTGCCAGTTCGGTGTCCAGTTGAACCAGCGCGGGCACACTGTGGGCGGTCATCGCCACGCTGCGCATCAGCAGTTGCAGTTGATCGAACAGCCACCCCAACAGGTCCAGGCGCACTGACGCCATCGACGGCCACAGGCGTGCCCACTCGCGGCTCAGGGCTTCGAGCAACACCACGCCTTGGGTGATGCCCTCCAGCCCATGACGCTGACCGCGTGCCAAGGTGTAAAAACACGCGGTCTGAAGGTCGGCGCCATTGTGTTGGAACAGCGCCAGGCAGCTTTGCTCCACCTTGGCCCAGTCCACATCCGGGCAGGCAGGATGACTGAGCTTGGCCAGCTCATCGCGCACTACTGTAAATTCACTGAAGCCGCGCGGATCACCGCCGACTCGAATACGCATCTCAAACAACGCCGTCATCAGGCTTCCCTTCCGTTATAGGTTCAAGGCTTGGTCAGGTACTGCTGTCGCTTCAAGTGGCGGACCAGCACTTTGCCCTCGGGCGCCAGGGTGGTGCCGAAGCTCACGTGCTGCCCATCCTTGAGTTGCGCGTCCAGGGCGTACTCCAAGTGCCCCGGCAGCGTCTGGGGCTGCAGGGCGATGGCGACCGCCGCCAGACGCGGTTCGTACTTGAGCAAGGTGGCGGTCATGGTGCCGATCAAACCATGGGCGGTGGCGGGCAACCCCTGCAGGATCAAGCCCATGTCCGGCAGCCCGTAATCGGGCAGATGGCTGAGCGCACCGGCGCGGCTATTGAGGATGCGCTGCAGGTTGTCCAGCACCGACAGGGCGTGCTGGTCCTCCTCGCTGATGCGATGCAAGTCCAACTCACCGTCGAAATTTTGCAGCAGCCTTTCGTACAGCGAGGGGTTGTACTCGGTCATGGTTCAGTCCTTTACCAAGGGCCGCAGGGTCAAGCGGTTATCCCCCAGCTCGATAACCCGCGCCCGGTCCGGGTCCAGGTCATCGCGGGTCAACGTCAGGCGCCAGGTGTTCAATTGGGTATCGGGGCTGCGAAACAACGCCACCACCGTGACGAACTGAGCTTCCTTGTCCATCGGTACGTTCAACTGGGCGCCCTCCTCGGGTTTTACCACCACCGAGCGTTTGTCCAACAAGGCGCTCGCCAGAAGTTGATTGTCATCGCCCAACAGCCCGTCGTAGGTTGCCTGCTCTACCGCTTTGCTGTCGCGCAGTTGGTACACCCGCACCAGGGTCGGCACCGACAAGGCGCTCATGTCCGTGGCGGCGGTGTTGAGCGCCGTGCGTGCACTGAAATCCAGGTGCAGGGTTTTCACCTGCTTGTAGAAGATCGCCTTGGCGGTGGATGCCGTGCCATCCGCGACGGTCTGGGCCAGACCACACCCGCCGAGCGCCGCGAACATCACCAGACTAAAAATGGTACGCAACATGCTGTGTTTCTCTGTTGTGGGGATTAATCGAAAGGCCTTGGTAGCGGCCCAGGTTGATCGTGAGCGTGTCGTGTTCCGCCACCTGCCAGGCATCGCTTCCCAAACCCAGCACCCCGGTCATGCCGAGCCGAATAGGTGCTTGCCCCAACACCGGTGCGGGCAGGCTGTGCACTGGCAATGACAACTGCAGTTTCGCCGTGCAGCGCCACCCGAGGTACACGCGTAGCAGCACCAGCAGGTCGCTGTACAACTCACCACCGGGCAACCAGCCGCTGGCTTCCTGCGTGTCTTCGGTGTAGAGCGTCAGCCGCAGTTGGCTGTTGGCATCCAAGCCGACGCTGCCCAACGGTGTCCCCTGGGACAAACTGACTGGCCGTTGGCGGGAAAGGCTGGCCGGCTGTTCCAGCGCAATTCTCAGTGGCCAATGCGGGGTCACCTGCGCCTGGGTGTTGGGCGCCAGCAACTTGACCAGCGCGGTGATGCCCTCAGCATTGCGCGTGGGCAGGCGCATCACACTGAGCAGGGCCAGAAAGCGCGAGACCGGCGTGGCGATCTGCTGGGCGGTGCCCGGAATGCCCAGGCCGATCAGGCCCAACAGGCATTGCGAGGTGGCATCAGTGCCGCCTGCTTCGAACGTCGCCGGGTAGGAATACTTGCGCCAGATCCGGTAGAACTGAGTGAAGATCCGGTGGTTGAAAATATCCAGGAAGGCTTCCAACGCTTCATGCCCTTCCCGGCGCTGCGCGATGTCATCCAGAAACACCGTCGGCATCGGCGAGTCGACCCCGTACAACCCGAGCAGACGCGTGCGTATGGTTGCCGGGCGCTCCGGGTGAGCGTCATCGGTTTCAATCGCCTTCAACTCGCTGGCCGGAAAGCCCATGCCCGGATCGGGCCGAAAGCGCACGGCGTCATCGGCCGGGTGCGCGGTGCTGCCCAAGGGCGGGTGATCGGGCAAAGCCTGTTCCAGCAACTGGCAAAAGCGGTACAGGTTAGCCTCAGCCACTTGGTCCTGCAGGGCGTCGAGCAGACCGTCGGCTTTCAGCCGGGAATACGCTGACTGTGGTTCTCGTTCCATCGCAGGCACTTTCCAGTAGGTTGCAGGATCAGCGTGAGCTGGGTGTACAGATGAATGTCGGCATATAAGGAGAAGAAGCGATTGAGCATCTCGCCGAACAGGCTGATGTCGCCCTCCCCTGAAAAGCCATTGGCATCCAGGGTGATTTCGATATCCACCCCGCGCAGCAGAAAGCCTTTCTCGAAACGCTGCACCAAATGATGCTTGACCTCGACAATCGCCGCCAGACGACGGCGATTGAGCTCGCTGCCGGTCCAGTCGTACAGCGCCAGGGTGCCGCGCAGCACCTCGGCGTTGTCGAGCATCGGCAGGAAGTTCGAGCCCAAGTGACTGAGCACCCGCCAGTGAAAGCGGTCGCGGTTCGGTGGGTAGCACGGCAAGGTCGGCGCACACAGGTTGCGCACGCGCAAACCGGACTGGGTGGACTGCACCACCGTATCGAGCAAAGTGCTTTGCAGCGCCTTGCGCGGCAACTGGCCGTGGGTGCCGGTCAAGCGCAACGACAGGCTTTCGCGCTCGCACAGGCGGTCCTTGTCAAAGCCCTCGCCGCCCAGAATCAGCCAAGTGTCATGCAGGCCATTCGCTGCGCGCTTCAGGCGTGTATGAAAGTAGCGTTCCGGGGCATCAAAGCGCAGCATGCCGCCCTTGTGGCGAAAGCTGGTGAACGGCACATAGTCTTGCCGTTCGGCGTTCCTCGACGCGGTGACCCGGTCCACCGAATAGATCTCCGTATGGCCGTCCTGCAGGCGCATCGGACGCAGGAGATAGTCGGTTTGCAAGGGCGCCAGGGTCAACGGGTCGGCCTCCAGCGCAAACAAATTAATCACCGGTACCGCGTGCAAGCGGATGTGTTCGCTGTTCAAGTCGAAGTTGGCCGGCCAAGGTTCGCGCAACACCACTTCAAGCTCGAACCAGGCGGTACCGGGTGCAATCTTCAACTGCTCCAAGCCACACAAGGTCACGAACATGAATTTTTCACGAAAGCTGAAATATTCCAACAACAGCTGGTAACCGCTGAAGGCGCTGTCACCCTTGGGCCACAGCCGGTCTTCATCGGCAAATCCCTTGGGTGCAAAATGCGCGGTCAGTGGCTGGCGTTCGGTCTGGCCGGGCCAGCGCACATACAGCGCTTGCGCATTCAGGGTCAGCGCCTGATGCAACGCACTGGCCAGCGGCGCATCGGCATTCAGGTACAGCGGCAAACGGCTGAGATCGATCAGGCTCCAGTCCGTCAACGCCCCACAGGCAAAGCGCAGGCGCAACACCGAGCGACCATCCATTTCATGACCGCGCCCCACCGACTCCAACGCCAGCGGTCGCAGGGTCACGTCCTGGGTGGTGGTGTAACGGCAACGGGTGCGTTGTGGCCCGATGGGTTGCGACAGCACCTCAAAGCCCTGAGCGATCAACTCGCTGCGCTTCATCTGCGCCAGTTCAGGCGCCAATTCGACCACCGACAGGGATGGAATGGTGCGCAAGTAATGCGGCCACAACAGGCTGACCAGCCCCTCGGTCAACTCCGGCAGGTCATCGTCGAGCTTTTCCCGCAGACGACCCATCAAGAATGCGAAGCCCTCGAACAGGCGCTCCACATAGGGATCCTGTGCGCCCGGTTTGTCCAGGTTGAGCTGCGCGGCCCGGTCCGGGAACGCGTCCGCGAACTCCTTGCCGGCCTCGCGCAGGTAGCGCATTTCGGCATCGAAATAGCGCAGTGTCAGATTGTCCATGCTCACAGAAAGAATCCTGATGTAGGAGGGTTAGCCGCAAAGCACTGCGGCGCGTACCGGATCGATGGCTACCAACGCCGCCAGCAAAGCTTCCATGCGCCGCGCCAGGGTGGGTTTGTCGGCGTCATTGCGCTGGGCTTTGACCCGCAGCAGCTTGAGCAGGCGCGCCTTGACCTCGAAACTCAGCTCCGGCTCCCACTCGGCCAAGGCCTGGCGTTGCGCCGTGGCGTCCAGTTCGGCCAACAGATGGATGGCCAGATCGCTCTTGCTGTACTGCTCGGCTACCCGCGCCATCAACAGGCGCAACAACCAGCGTTGGCGCCCGGTGTGGATACCAGGGCGTGCGGCCAGCCAGGCCAGTGCCTGATCCACGCCGTCGCTGTCAGCCTGGGCCACGGCCTCGCCTTCCAGGGACAGGATGTCGGTATCGCCAGTGGCCGGTGCCGCCGAGGGTACGGGTAACCATGGCTGGGGCTGGTTGCCGCTGACGTGCTGGGCAATCCACTCGCGGGTGGTTTCGTCGGCAAACGGGCTGCCGTCGCTCCAGCACAGCACGTCCAGACCCGGCAGGCGCTCAAGGAACATGCCCAGGTCACGCTTGGCGATATCGGCCCAGCGATCCTGCGGCGCGGGTTGTTTGCTCAGCGCCTGATACAGGTACCACTGCAAGTCCAGCCAGAAATGGTTCACGCCCTCGGAATAGATCCGCTCGACCTGCTCGATCAACTCCGCCCAGTTCTGTTGCAGGTACAAACGTTTGAGCAGCGCCCGATAGTCTCCACGCGGTGGTGTCAGGCGCGTGTTGTTGTTCGTATCCTGCGGTGGGGCCTGATGCACCGTGTCCCAACGCAAGCTTTTCATCAGGCGGTGAGCCGCCAGCCAGCCCAAAGGTTGGTCACGCAGGTACCCCGCCAAGGCCCGGCCGCTGTCCAACAGGTCGCGCCCGGACTTGATCTGCGGCGCTGGCGCCTGTGCAGTCGCATCATGGCTGGCAGTATTCTGCGGCACCAAGGCGTCCATGCCACCGGACTGCGCCAACCTCGCGGACAGGGCGGCATACAGGGGCTCCAAATGTGGACGCTGCTCCTGCGGCCACGCACCCAGCCCGCGCTCCAGCCAGGCGAGTGCTGCGGCAGTGCGCTCGGCCTCGGCCTTGACCACTTCCGGGTACAGCGACAGCGTGTCCAGCATCTTGGCGCCGGCCAACCATTCCAGGGCCATCTTGCGGCTGTTGGGGCGGATGGGCAGCACTGCGTCGGCAAAGCGTTCCACCAGCGCTGCCAGCAGGCTCAGGCCGTCGGCCAGACCGACTTCACCGTCCTTGTGTAAGCGTGCCCACAGGTAATAGGTGGCAACGCGCAGGTCCTTGCAGCTGTGGATCAGCAGCTTCTGCGCCAGTTGGGCCACCTGCTCGGCATCGGCGCCCGAGAGCTTGTTGACCTCTTCACGCATGCGCAGGAAGTCATCGTCGTAGCCGGGGTCTTCGCCGACAGGGGAGTCGGTGCTGATGGGTTGCAGCCAGGGTTGCCAGTGGGCGGCTTGCTCGCGGGCGACGGACAATGCGTCGCGTTCGCCGAGGCAGCGGGCGATCACAGTGCGCAGGCTCATGGGAAACTCCCGTTTTGCGCATAGGGCATATCAACGGTGTTCTCGCTGAGAAATATCTGAGCGGGCAACTTGAAGCTCCTCAACTTGAGCAATGCCAGCGGCCCCGCATCCAGCTCGGTGCGCAGGTGCCAGACCAGGCTCAAACCATCGGGCGCCTTGAGCACCATGCGGTAGCGGCTGTCACCGTCGTCCAACGGCGTGACCTGGGCTTTTTCCAACAGGCGGATCAGGCCCCAGGTACCGGAATAATCACCGAACAGCCGCTCGCCGGTATGTACGCTGGTCCAACTGAGGCTCACGCCGGGATAGTCACTACGCCCCGGCCAGTTGAAACGCTGCCAGCTCTCCTTCTGGTTGAAGTACTGGTGCTTGTCGCCGTTGAGGATGAAGGTGGTTTGCACCACATCGCGTACCGGTTTGCCTTGCAGCTCAAAGCTCAACCCCATACCGCCATCGGTGTAGAGCACATCGGCCAGGTCGCTGAGCTGGTTGATGGCAGTCAGGAACTGCGGGTTGAAGCGCAGCCCTTGGCTGTGGCGCGGATCAGCCATCCACCGGCTACCCTCCTTGCGCAACACGCCGCTCAATTGCCGCTGCAAAAACTGCTCGATGCGGCCGGAGTCTGCGCGGATCATCTGGCCCAGCATCGGTAAGGACGCATCGCTGGCAGTGGCTGTAAACGGGTAGCGGCTGGCGAAAGCATCGTCCCAATGGCTGACGATCGAGCGTTGCCACTGGCTGTTGATCCCAGCGGCAGACGGTTGCAGGACGCGTTGCCAGGCGTGTTCCAGTGGTTGCACGAACAGCGTCTGCGCCGCCCCGCCCCACTCGGCCCCCAGGCTGGCGGCCATCAGGCTGCCGTAGGATTGAGTGTCGGTCAGGTCGATGCTCTTGCCTTGAAACACGGTTTGCGCCAGTGCCTGGGTCATTTCCAGCGGATCGGCCGCCGTGCTGACCTGCTGCAACTTGAGGCGGACCCGTGTTACCCGTGTGAGGAATGCCTGGAGGCTCAAGCCATCGGCGCCACTCTTGCCTTCGGGGCCTTTGCCCAGCAGCGCCAGCAACGGGCCGAAGGTTGCGTCCAAGGGGCTGCTGGGCAAGTGGCCAAGCTGGTCGATCACCGGGGCCTTGTCACGCCCGATCAGCTTTTGCGCGGACGTCACCAGTGAATCGGCCAGGGCTTGAGTTCGGGCACCGGCCTGCCCTTGGTAGGCCAACGTGTTCATCAGCGCGATCAGCGGCGACTGGCGCACATCACTCATCAGCGTCAATTGGTCAATCACTTCGGCGAGGCTCCCGGCCTGCTGCCAGCGCAGACTGTTGAGCAGATCCAGCCAGGCACTGGCGTAGTCCTGGAAGTACCGTTCGGTGAGCCGCTCGCGGAGCTGGTCCGGGCTCAAGCGAGTGTCGATGTCGGTGGGCTTGTCGCTGAGTACCCAGTCGATTTCCTCGCGGCGGGCTTCGGCGATCTCGTCGATGGCTTGGCGCACCTGGCCCTCCCAGGCCTGTCGGGTGAATACGCCCGGCACGCTGGCATCGGTGGAGAACAGGGCCAGGGCATCGGTGTCACCCACCAGTTGGTGAAGGCCTAGCTCCGGGTAGTGATTGGCGGCGTCATTGAGCAACTGTTGATACAGGCTGGCCTCGGCGTTGCGTTGGCCCAACTGGCCGAGCAGTACTTGGCGGACTTGCGCGACCAACCTGGGGTCGGTCTCGATGCGCCAGGCCGGATTTGCGGTCAGGTGTTCGCCATAGAACCGCCACAGGTTGGGCGCCAGGCTTTGCCATAGCCCAGGTGATACGCCTGTGCGTGTAGGCTCAACGTCGCTCAGGGTTGTAACCAGGAGACTGGCATCGGCTTTTTCCGGGCGCGCCATCATCAAATAGGCTTTGAGCTGGGCGTAGGCCTCTTGGGCACGTTCAGCACGCTCGGGGTTGTCCGGGGCCAGCTTGACCAGCGCGTTGAGCTGTTGGCGCAGCGTGGCGGCGGCCGGGTCGCGGATCAGGCGGTTGTTGGCCTCGACATAACGTGGCCACAGGGTTTCAAGCAGTGCTGGATTGTGGTTCAAGCCGAAGCGTTGATACCACGGAGCGCCACCCTGGACGCGATCATCCAGGCGCGCCAGTTCGCGGACCAACTCATTGAGGGCCTGGAGTTGTTCGTCACCTTGCGAGGAGTGTTGCAGGGCCGCAAGTGAGGTGTGTATCTGGGCGATCTGCGCGCGGTTGCTGACGAAAGACAGCAACAGTCCAGCTCCCCACAGCACGGCCAATCCCAATGCCAGCGCATAGGTGATGCGGGGTGCGCCCCAACCCAATCGACGGCCACTGGCCGCTTTATCGTTGAGAACGCCTTGCCAGGCCGTATTCACCGGCCAAAAGTGTTCAAGCGTGCTCTCAACAGGCACCACCGGCAGACTGAACCATAGGCCGCGCAAGGGTACACCACGGGAAAACTCGCCCAATAGCGGCGTCAATACCTGGCGCCAACGGGCAATGCCGTCGGCCTGTAAATCGCGGGACAATCGCAGGAGGAAGTCGTGGGTCATGGCATCGTGCATTTGCGCCAAGCCCGCGCGGCGCAAGGGGTCGAGTAAACTGTCCAGGCTGTTTTCTAGAATCAGGGGGGTGACACGTGATGGCAGCAGGCAGCCCACAGGCTGGCTATCGCGATCGTTCTGAGACCATGCACTGCCGCCCACCTGCCACAGGTGCAACGGCAACTGCCAACGCAACGCACGGGCCAGGGTTTGCAAGCGACGGGCACCGGTGCTCATGGCGGCGGCATCGGTGCATTGGTCTTTGCTCAATGCCCAGACCACCCCATTGAGCGCACGCCTGCGGCACAGGCCACGCCACTGCAAGAGCAACGCTTCTTGCGGTTCGCCTTGGAGGCTGCCGGCCCACAGCAGCACGGTGCTCTGCCCTTCCAGCCAACGCTGCTCGCTCAACCCCGGGGCAATCGCCTCGATCTGCTCAGGTTCACCGACCACCAACAAGAGGCGAACTTTGCGCCGCCAGAAGACACCATAGCGTTCTCGAAGATAAGCACCATTGGGAACGGCACTTTGCGCAACCTGAGCAACGTGAGGTTTAGGACGGGCCGCTTGGGGGAAATCCTTCGCGTCTTGCTTACGATAGGCCGAACGCCCCAGTTCGCGGCCCAGCAAATGGTAACCCAGTAGAAACAGCACCACGATCAACGTGGTCGCAGCGATCGCCAGCAGCCAAAAGGTCTGGCGTTCGCTACCAGGCTGAATACCCAGCCAGTCCGGGTAGCGCCACACCACCACTCCCAGCAGCGTGCCGGCCAACAACAGCGTGCCAGCCAGAACCCAGAAGCCTACAAAGCGTCGAAACTGCATTCGAGATCCCTATTTCGAAAGCGGCAGCACAGGCGTCATCGCTGTGCTCCAGAGCCCTGCATCAGTGCAGCCGCTCCCGCTGAAAATAAACTGCGGCCCAGCGCCGCCCTGCATGGTGTGTGTTGCAGCGGCAATGGCCAGCCACGGTGCGGCTTTGCCTGAGTGCCCCAGTGATATATCCAAGTTCTGGATTCCTTGGTCACGCGTCACCGACATGGGCACCTCACCCAGTACGTTGTTGATCGCCGCGTGACGTTGCGCCTCTATTCCTGCCCGCCAGACATGCCGCACTGAAGTCGCATCCACCGGCCCCCAGTTCAAAGCTTGCGTCACGGCGTAGTGCAACGCTTCAATCGATGATTGCTGTTCAAGCTCCGGGCGATGCAGAACAGCCACGGGAGGCAAAGTCGTTTGCGTCAAACGGTTGCCAAGCAGCAACCCCACAACCACCTCCCCTGTTGCCTCGGGCTGCGTCGGTGCGAAGTGCACTGCAATCACCAGCAGCAGTGCCTGATCGTCGCTACGCTCATCGAGCCACTGGTCCAGCGCGGGCAAACCACACCCCTCCAAGGCGACGAGCGTTTGACGGATACCCGACTTACGCAAAGCCTGTTGCCATACACGGTCCCATGCGCGATCCAGCAAGCCGGTCTCGACCTCCAGCAATATTGCCAGCGGCGTTTCATCAGGCAACTGCTTCAATGACGGCGCCAGTTCGATAAACAACTGCCCCAACGTGCGCAACAATGCGGGCTCGGGGTCTTCATTTACATCGCCAGTCAAACGGCTATGACGTAGCGTTACGCTGTCCCGCCGGGCGGGTTGCGCCTTTAGGGCTTTGGTCCCCCCAAGCAACGCAACCAGTTGTGCTGTGGAGCTTTCGTCCGGATTGCGCAAGGCGGTATGCAGACTTACGCTCAATACCTCCAGAGCGCGTCGCCCTTGATGGACTCTCTGCATCAAATCGTGCTCACGGGCCTCATCCCAACCATCCGCCGCGTGTTGCTGGCCGAGATACAGCAGCACCCTTGCGAAACTCAGCACACACCAGCCCAGAAACGGGATGCCTAGGGCGAAACCCCAAAACATGAGCGGCTGCTGGCTTGCCGGTGCAGTACTGAACAGCAACGCCCCCCCTCCCCCCAACAACAAGAAGAGCACCAGCAGGCCAAGCCACCGCCAAATACGAGGACGGGCCGGCCGTGTCGCCAGGGCTGGTACCTGGTTCATCCTGACCGGCATGATTAGCTGGCACCTGCAACAGGCAGCGATGAAATCAACGTACAACCACAGGCACAGGCGTGCCCTTCAAAGGCAATCGGGATGCCGTTGTCACGAAAGACCGGGTGGCCCTCGGAGATTTCAGTACGACCATGGCCTGGGATCGGGCAGTACACCGGGTCGCCTTCGCGGGCGACTCCGATACAGCCGAACTTCATGGTGGTGGAACCGGAGAGGACTTCGCCTTCGCTGGTTGTTTTGTCGCCTATGCGGATGATGCCTTTCATGCCATACACCTCTTTTAAAAGACCAACAAAATAAGTAACTTATCACGCAATTTTTAGACTCAATAAACCCACAAAATTAAAAAACAAACTCCCACTTAACGTCACCCTTTCCCACGAACTTATACACCCCCACGCTTAAATACCGAATCGATTTGTTACACACACCCCAAAGCATCGTCAACATCACACTCCAAGTGGGGAATCACTTCCTCAAGATCGTCTACATATATCTTTTCACATGACACTTGTACAGCCGAACCTTTAGATGTATCAGAAACCACTACTCCTGCACTTCTCGCCACCCCTCCAACATCTTCACCATCGTAGTTACTATAAAGACCATACACATAAGAGCCGATGTAGAATTTAATTACTTTGTAATCAACCTGATAGCGAACAAAGTGGTTCGACTTGAAAGCATCAAAAGCAAAGCCCGCTTCAGGAAAAACAAGCTCTATATTTTTTTCTCGACCAAAGCGGTACTGAACTCCAGCCAACGCCCCATCAATATAGCTTGGGCAAAGGGCCAGATCTCTTCCCCCACCAACTTTACACTGGAATAATGCGACCCCTTCATCACAAATTTTTTCCGGCATTGCCCATATTGGGCCAGTCCAGAGCACTGCATAAAAACAGACCAAGACCTTAACAAATAAATTACAAACCTTTAAGCGCATTATAGTTATCCCTCATCTTCCGATCATACCCTTTTTGACCTGGGCCATTATATTTAAGAGCAAACTTTAACCAATCTTTTTTTACAATCGCCGAAGACAGAATTGCATCGAACTTTATAAAACTTACGAACGCCTTTAAATGATTTTTCTCAGAACGATTAAGGTCTCGTACAAAGTCTTCAACAGAGGAATATCCAGCGTTTGAAAAATATCTCCCCATAATTTGAAAACGCCCCCATGACGCGGATTTCAAAGCCTCACTAGCACTCAACTGATAGGCCCTAACCATTTTTCCGTATTGTGCTGAGTGAAGGCCATAACCACCACTTACAGGGGATGATATATCCGGATCCGAATCATCAAACCGACCACCCGTTAACTGATGAAAGTAATGCCGCTCAAACAATATAGTTGCAACCTTATCGTCCTCCGCCTTCGTAAAATAACTACCTAAAGAGCCTGTCTCTGTAATTGCGACTGCCTTTATTGCCTCGACTTCACAACCAAGCGTAGCTGCCGCCAAAGCAAAATCACTTTCTTCAATCACTGAGCCGTCATACAAGTCCAAGAACCTCAGCTCTGTTTTTACGCCATTTATAAAAATTTCCGGATGCTTCTTTACGTTACTAAACCACCCCGCCAACCCCACTGGGTGAAAGTGATGGACCTTCCCATCAGTCGGCAAACCGACCTTGTCGGCTACGGCATCCCACCAACTTAGCTGTATAATACGCTCCTTCTCCGCCAACCAATTAATATGCGGAGTCGAGCCGCCATGACCAAACATTTCATCTAGCTCATCCCATTTTTTCGGTTTGTAGCACCACTCGCTTTCGCAACAGATAATTAACTGCGAGATCGACTGGGCGTGGGCAGGCACTCGAATTGCCGCTTGGATTTCCTCAGCGGTAATTTTGTTATCTCGATCACGATCGATAATTTCATACAAACGCTTCTTTATTGGCCCTCCATCCCCTGCATCGGCTAATGGACCATAGCGTTGGAGTTGTTGATCTGTGAAACGTTTAAGTGATCTAAGGAACGACGCCATAAACTCAGGAGCAGCTGTATAGTCCGTAATGACTTTGTAGCCTTCCCACGCCCACGGACTGACCCATGGGGTAACGCCCACTTCCTCGCGCACCCAGCCATCCAATAGCGTGTTGTTGGCATCGTTGAGAAGCTGATGAAGGCGATACCAGTTGCAAGCCTTGCGCCCTTCCGCCGCAGGCACCGTAATTTTTTCTGCGGCAGGCAAACTATCAAGCAAACTTTTGGGGACCAGTAGATCGGCACCGATTATTGCGTCAGCCGCACTGAAGGTGGGCAGTCGTTTGGCGTTGAAATGATCTTGATGGGCCACGACGGCAGTGCCCTTGACGAGCTTCAGCCAAGTTTTGCTCGTGGTGGGCAGATTCAGCTCCCACTCGCGGCACTTCTTTATGAATTTCTCCACATCATCGTCGCTGAACACCTCTAGGTGCAGCTTCTTTTCCGAACGGTCGGCGGCGTAGTCCTGGTAATCCCCAATGTGACCTATCAACTCTCCAGCCTTGATAGGAATAGGCTCATCAATCACAGATATATCATCAAGCTTCAGCGGTTTGCGCACACGATGCAGCGATTTAAAATGGATATATTGGTTGACGCGCTCCAGCTTGCGAAAATCGCCCTCTCCGCTGACTACTACTTGCGATCCAATTGGAAGTTTCAGGCCAATTATTTTACTGCGCGCACTTGCTTCGACATAGACGCCAAGATCTTTCTCAACACGATATTCACCATTCCCAATAGCCTTCAAGTGATCAGCACGAACGTAACCAAGTAGTGATCCTTGTGCATTTGGATCTTGCAGGTAACGTGGTCCTGGAGTGCTCTCAAGCTTGCGGTATTCACCGTCACCACTGATCGTGATTTCCGCCCCTCGCGGCAGCAATTCAAACACTTTGCCTTGACGGGGTAGATTCCGCACGTTCAGTCCGCGCTGTTCAGAGGATGCGGGATATTTATCCTCTGCTGTGTCAGGAACTAAGTAAACCTCACTTTCTGGCCAGAAAGCTGGCCGGGCAATGGCTGAAGCCTTTTGGTAGTACGTCCAATTTTGCAAGTGCATATACAGGCTGTAGAAGAACAAGCGGGGAGGAATTTCCGATTGACCTTCAATTTTCGGTGCCTCCAGAACATGACGCACCAACACGAAGTTACGCGAGAAGGTTTTCTTTACCGCCAGTTTGTTGACTTGATAGGTCGTCATCGGTGCGTGGCTGTCGACTCGGTAAGCCACCACCTCACCATCGGCGATACAGTGCACACTGGCCTTATCTAAATTGCTCGACGTGCCGCTGTCAAAATGCACTCCGCCATGCCAAAGGCCGCCTACTCCCAGCGGATATGAACCCGCTGCGGCACTAGCTAACTGGGTCAATTGCAACAACGGGTTGTTTTTATCCTTGAGCGGATGCCCCCAATTTTTGATCGGTGACAGTCCCTTTACCTGGATCACATCATGGTTGCTGATCGGTTTTCCATCGGGAGTAGGATAGAAAGGCTCCTGCGAGTTCGTCGTTTGCGAGTCACTTGGGCTAAATATATTGGCAAGCCGTTTGAAAACACCATCAGCCATGGTGCGCTCCCTCCTGGTCACGAAAAGATGTCATCCCGAGAAAACCGTCGAACTCAAAGAGTCAGCGTCATACTCAGTCACCGGGGGAAGTTGTGGCATCTGCGCTACTTGTTTGGCAGCCCCCACCACGTACTCGTAGCTCGCTGACTTGACGATGTAGTCGCCTTCAGTGCCCGACTCGATGCTGAACGGATCCAAGGTGATGTAGCTGCCGCCGGCATTGAGGATGATTTTCTTCTTGGCCGTAATGCGGATCTCGTCCTCTGTGCTGCTGATCTCCAGCCCATGGCGTGCCATCAACTCCAGTTTGTCGTTCTGCGCCTGGATGCTTACCGGCCCTTGGTTAGCGATCAGCTTGATGCCCAACTTGCGTACGAACACGCTCAGCCCCTGCCCCACGCCCATGAACAGGCGCTTGACCACACTGATATCGGCCTGGCCGCCAGCGTTGAGCATCAGGTTGTGCTCAGCGGCCAGTTGCAGATGCCGGCCGCTGGTCAATGCAATGCCCTGTGGGGCGCTCAGCAGCAGTACCGCCGACTTGAGCTGTTCCAGGTCTTTCTGCAGCAGGTTGAGTTGCGCCTGCACATCCGCCGGATCAGCCTGGCTGGCTTCGGCATCCACGGAGAGGGCCTGCAGCTGCTCGCCGGCCTGCTGCAACCGACCCACGGCGGCGGTCATCTCCAGCATCGGCCCCTGCGCGCGGCGCTGGGCGTCGGCACTGATAAACAGGCCTTTGCCGCCACGAATCGCGGCATGCCCATCGGTGCGCAGTTCCGCACCCTCTCCGCGCGGTTGGCGCTCGGCATCCACCAGATGGCCAAGGTTGAGCTGACTCTTGCCACTGTGCTCTGTACTGAGTTTGATGTGCTCCTGCCCGCGGGTATCATCCATGCGCAGTTTATTGTTGGCCGGGGTGCGCAGTACGTTGCGCCTGTCGTTGCGCAGGGTCACGTGGTCCACATGCTGGCTGTCGTGCAAGGCATGGGCGATGTAGGGCCGGTCCGGGTCGCCCTGTTCGAAGGCCACGGCCACTTCGGTGCCGGCAATCAGCGGTAAATGCAGGCCGTGGGTGTCGCCGGCGTAGGGTCGGGCCAGGCGTAGCCAGACGCTTTCTTCACCGGCCTTCCAGCTGTCGCGATCGAACAGGAAATTCACCCGATAGCGCCCTTCCAGGTCGATATGGGCGTAGGGGTCGTTGGCCTGTGGGCTGGTGACGCGGGCCGGGACGGTGCCGGCGATCTGCGGCTTGGGTGGCACCGTTGGACGGAAGCACACCGTTTCTGAATAGGGTATCGCCTGAAAGGTGGCCTCAAAGCTTTGGTCGCGGGCAGCCTTGGTGGCCAGGCCGGTGATCACTGCGCCCGGCGTATAGGCCTGGGGGGCACCGCCGGAGACCTTGAGCACCTGGCCCGGCGCCAAGGTGGCGCTGCTGCTGGTGCCGCTGAGCTGTGTCTGCCCGTTCAGGTAGCGTTCGTGGCGCAGGCGCGCATAGCAGTAGCCGCTTTCGCTTTGCAGATCCTCGTCTTGATCCAGCCGGTCGCCGAGAGCAGTGTAAGGTTCGGCGTAGTGATAGGCCTCGCCGTAGGTGGTAGCCGCGCCTCGGCTCTGGTCGACTTCACCGCTCAGGTGGGCGCCGGCATCGCGGTGGTGGTAAGCCCGGAAATGCACCTGCTGCTCGACCACGGCGTGGCTCGATTGCAGTTGCCACACCGCATCCTGACCGCTGCTGCCCAGCCCGGATTGCGGGCGAAGCGGCAGCTCGATGTCGAACTGGTAGAGGCGTTGATCATCGCAGAACTCGACCACATCGATGCCCAGGCGCTCGTCGCTGGTGAAGCGGTACCAGATGCCCACCTCGGCGAGCAGCCGGGCGATAAAGTCCAGGTCGCTCTCGCCGTATTGCATGACCTGGTCGCGTTTGGGGTAGTCGCGTTTGACGCTGAACAGAAAGTCCTGGCCTTCCAAACCGTGGCGGCCGCGCAGAATGCTTTCGACGATTTCCGGCACTGATTGGTGCTGGTAGATACGGAACTGCCGGCCACGACCGAGCAGGGCCAAGCGCGGCTGCAAGGTGATCTCATAAGTAGCCTGGTCGTTGGAGCCGGACTGGCGCTTGAAACCGGTGACCACGCCATGCAGGGTGCGCAACGGTTCGACCTGTGGTGCGCCGACACCTACAACCGGCAGTTTTTGCGGCGCGGCGTGCAGGCTGAAACTGGCGTCCTGGCCGAGCAGCGCTTCCGCAGCCAGATCACGTTCGGTGCTGGTGAACTCCACGCGATAGGTGAAGGGTTGGCTCAGGTTTTCTTGGCCTTCAAAGGCCAGGACATCGAGCCGGGCCTCAACGTTGCGCACACTCAGGCTGTGCCGACTGTGGTCGAAGAAATTTTGCAATCCGCTGGACATGCTCACATCTCCAGGGCGACGGGCTGCGCCGTGTCTTGAACATCGGTGAAGTGCAGGCTGATGCCTTCATCGTCGCAGTAGCCGAGGCGCACGCCGTGGGTGCGTCGCTGCGCCGCGCGGCGCTCCAACAGCTGTTGACTGAGTACGGGCAGGATTTGCTCGTTGAGCAGGCTGTCGATATTGCGTGCACCGGAATCGGGCAGCAGGCAGGCGGCAACCAGCGCGTCAGTCAGGGCGTCTTCAATCTGGCACTCCAGGCCGTAATGGCGCTCCAGGCGCTTGGCGACCTGGGCCAGTTTGATCGCCACGATGCGCTTGAGTGCATCGGCTTGCAGTGGGCGATAGATCAGGGTTTGAAAGCGTGCCAGCAACGCAGGTTGGAAGTGTTCACGCAGGATGGGACGCAGCAATTCATGCAGCACGCTGTCCGGTGCATCCGGTTGTTCCTGCACACAGGTTTGCAGCAGGTCACTGCCGAGGTTGGAGGTCATGAGAATGACGGTGTTGCGAAAGTCGATCTCGCGCCCTTCACCATCGCGCATAAAGCCGCGATCAAAGACTTGGTAGAACAGATTCAGTACGTCGCGATGGGCCTTTTCCACCTCGTCGAGCAGCACGACGCTGTAAGGCCGTTGGCGCACGGCTTCAGTGAGCACACCGCCCTGGCCGTAACCGACGTAGCCGGGTGGCGAGCCTTTGAGTTGGCTGACGGTGTGGGCTTCCTGGTACTCGGAAAAGTTGAGGGTGATCAGCGATTTTTCGCCACCGAACAGGCTGTCGGCCAGGGCCAGGGCGGTTTCGGTCTTGCCCACGCCGCTGGTGCCGACCAACAGGAACACGCCCAGCGGCGCCTTGTCATCGGTGAGGCCTGTCTTGGCCGCCCGCAGGCGCTGGGCCATGGCGCTCAGGGCCGCCGCCTGCCCGATGACACGCTCGCCTAGCTGCTGCTCCAGCATCAGCAGATTGGCCTGTTCGTCCTTGAGCAAGCTGCCCAGTGGCACCCCGGTCCAATCGGCAATGACTTCGGCCACGCTACGCGCGTCGACATCCAGCGACAGCAGGGGTTGATTGCCCTGGACATCGCTCAACTGCCGTTGCAATTGCGCGCAGGTTTCCCGCTGCAGCGGCTGCGTTTGACGCGCATCAACCAGTTGCTGGGTCAGGTCAAGTTCTTGCCGATACTGCTGCTCCAGAGCGATGTATTGGCGTTGCAGCTCGGCGTGTTGTGCGGCGATCACCGCCAGGCGCTCATCGGCACCATACCCGCCAAGACGCTGATCCTGTTCCAGGGCTTGGCCCTCCAACTGCAGGGCCACTTGCTGGGCACTCAGGCGGATCAACGCCTGCGGTTCGCAGTCCAGGCTCATACGCACGCGGGCGCTGGCGGTGTCCAGCAGGTCGACGGCTTTGTCCGGCAGTTGGCGACCGGTCAGGTAGCGCCGCGACAGGCTGACCGCAGCCTGCACGGCCGCATCCTGAATGTGCACGCCATGGTGGGCGGCGTAGCGCCCTTTGAGGCCGCGCAACATCAGGCCGGCGTTGGCATCGTCCGGCTCATCGACCTTGACCATCTGGAAGCGCCTTTCCAAGGCCGCGTCGCGCTCGAAATACTGCTTGTACTCGCTCCAGGTGGTCGCAGCGATGGTGCGCAACTCACCTCGGGCCAAGGCGGGCTTGAGCAGGTTGGCTGCGTCGGCACCGCCAGCCTGGTTGCCGGCACCGATCAGGGTGTGGGCTTCGTCAATGAACAACAGCACCGGTTGCTCGGACTGTTGCACGGCGTCGATCACGTTTTTCAGACGTTGTTCAAACTCGCCTTTGACACCTGCGCCCGCTTGCAATAACCCCAGGTCAAGGGTGCGCACACTGACCGATTTGAGACTGTCCGGCACCGTGCCGTGGGCGATGCTCAACGCCAGGCCTTCAACCAATGCCGTTTTGCCAACGCCCGGCTCGCCCACCAGGAGTGGATTATTCTTGCGGCGACGACTGAGAATATCAACGACCTGGCGAATTTCGTCGTCACGGCCGAACACCGGGTCGATCTGCCCTTGCGCTGCCTTGGCAGTGAGGTCATGGGTGAACCTGTCCAGCACCGCCTGCAACGCCTCAACTTTTTTCGTTGCGCTGGGTGGGAGTATGACGGGCTCACCTGAAGACGTTGCGGGGCTGTCCGACGCGGCTGAAGCCTGCACCTCGGGCCGCTCCTCGGACGATTGATCCAACAGCACCAAAAGGCGCTGCAACTGAGCCTCACTGAGGCTGAGCAAAGGCCAGGCGGCTTCACACACCAGCAAGCTGGGTGTCTCCATCAACGCGCTCAGCAGGTGGACAGAGCGCAGGCTGTCGTTGTTGTCGTCCAGCGAGGCCCGCAACCAGGCGTTCTTGATCAATTGCTGCAACGGCTCCGACAGCTGCGGCTTGCTCTGTACGCTTCGTGGCAGACGGTCGATATGCTCCAGCAACCCGTACCACAGCGTCTCCATATTCCACTCGTAACGACGCGCAATCACGGCCAGGTCACCGTCTCCCTGCCCCAGCAACTTGAGCAGCCAGTGTTCAATGGTGATCTGTGCATGCGCACGGTTTTGGCACAGCGAGGCCGCTGCACTCAATGCCTGGGCGCAGTAAGGGTTGAGGCGGCGAAGCAAGCGAGTGGAATTGGGTGCCATACGGTTACATCCTTGTTCGGTGATCTGGGTGTGTCGTCGATAAAACCAGCCAGGGTTCTGCAACTCGATGTGTTTGGCTGAACGCCCGCGAGCAGACGCTCAACCCAGCACACCGGCAGCCAGCAGGCGAAAGCACGCCTGCGGCTCCGTGCTTATCACGCGCTTTGGCGTTCGTTCCACGAATCGGAGTGGATGATGTTGCCGTCCTTGTAGGTCCAGGTGACCTTCTCGTAACGCAACTCGACCTGCTCCAGGTGGTTGTGCTTCTCTTTGGCTGGGTCTTTGACGTCGTGCATTTTCGGCGCGACTTTCACCACCTTGACGTTTTCCAGTTTGGTGATGAAATACTCGACTTCCTCCCCGGCGTCGTCGATGCGATACCACTTGAACTCAGCACTCTTGAGGGTTTGCCCGGTGGTCACCGCCTTGTAAAGGTAAGGGCTGGACGAATCGATTTCCTTGGAAAACAGAAACGGGGTGTGTACGCGCGTCCCGGTCAACTTGCCGGTGTTGTTGTCGGTGGGGATGTACAGGCTGTGGTCCTGGGCAACCACTTCGATGCTGCCTTCGCGCTTTTGCACGTCCACCGAACCTTTGATGCTTGCGCCGCCGTCGTCTTGCAGCCAGAGGTAAACGGGAATTGCCATGTGAAGCTCCTTTTCTTGGAAATTTAACTGTCGCGGGAAGCGACAGGGGGTTGCCTGTCCGGCTCCGCGGTAGAGAGCACACACGCCCCTGCCTCCGGTACCAGACGGATATCTACGCGGCGATTGGCTGCACGCCCCGCTTCGGTGTCGTTACTGGCGATCGGCTGGCTGGCGCCGAAGCCCTGCACCGCAAAACAGCTGTCGGGCATGCCGCCCATCCGCTGCATCCAGGCATGCACGGCGGCGGCGCGGGCGTGAGATAGCCGAAGGTTGTTATGCGAGTCGCCGGTAGCGTCGGTATGCCCGGCGATCACGATCAGCCAGCCTGGCTGCGCCTTGATGCCGACCAGCGCATTGATCAGGACTTTGGTCGAATCCGGCTTGAGCTGGGCACTGCCGGTCGCGAATAGCGACAGGCTGTCCAGCCGTACGGGGTTGGCAATTTGCGTGGGCGGTGTGGCCGACGGCGGCTCAACATGCGCGGCCAGCACTGCCAGCAGCGGCGCGCGCAGGCGTTCGCCGCGGTACAGGCCCAGGCCGAATGCCAGGGGTACGCCGTGCCGGTAGTAGGCGTCCAGGCGCTGTGCGTCCTGACGAAGAACGGTCACGGCGTCGTCACGCCAAAGAAACTCGCGCTGGCTACGTTGAGTCGGCTGAGGGACGGCCGCGTAACGCCGCAGGTCGTCACTGACCTGGCGTACCAACAAGGTGTTCTGCCACGCTGAGCTTGCGAGTGCCACGGCACCGGCAAGGGCGAATAGCCACAGTGCCGCGACGCTTGCCCGCTGCACAGGAGCGCGCAGCGGGCCGAGCGGGAGCAGGTTGAGTAGAGGATCCGGGAAAGGCAAAACCGCATCCTTCGATGCCGATCGGCTGTCAGCCAGCGCTACTCTGCTGCGCAACCATTGCTGCCACAGATTGCCCTCCACGGCGCTGGGCAAAGCCGGTACCAGCCTGACCGCACAAACCGACGCCACCCCTGGAGCACGGCGAGTGGCAAGGTACGGCAGCACCGCGTCGTGCAACCAGGCCACGACATTGTTCAGTTGTACACCTGCGTGCATCCGCGCCGACTGTACGGACGAGTCTGCGGTGTGCTGCTGCCACTCATCCAAGCTGACACACGCACCCGCATCCCGCACAAGAACGTCAGACTGGCCATTGACCCAACTGAACCAAGGATCCTCGCCCTGCAAGGTTTGCACGTAGCTCACCAGCAATAACGGCAGGGCAATGCCGCGTTTACGTACCAGGGTCAATTGGTGGCTGAGGGCCCGCACCTGGCCGGCGAGTACAGCACCATCACTATGCGCACCGGGGTTAACGGTGAACATAACACTGAGTTGCGCGCGCCAGCTTGGACGTAGCGCCAAGAGTCCATCGGTGACGGCTACCAGTTGTTCCAGACTGGGAACACGGATATAGCAACCTTGTTCGGTTACGCGCAGGGCCATCTGTTCGGCGGGAGCCCCGCTGAACAGTCCATCCAGGCCATCACCGCAGACCAGCACGACAGGATGACGAAATGCTGCCGCAGGCAGGACCCTGTTATCGGCCAATGAAACCAATCCACGGTATTGAAGGGCACGACGCCCCAACAGCATCCAGGCCCACACAACGAAACCCACGGTAATCATCACACCCGACGCCCGCGCCCACATGCCGAGTGGAATAATGGCCAGCAACACGAAGGTCAGAGCGCCCGCCCACAGGCAAAGAACTCGATGCAGGTTCAAGGTCATCTCGCCTTCACCCCTGATCCGGCAAGAGCGAGGCAACAGCGTCGCTCAACAGATGATCCAATCCCCACCAAATGGCCGTAAGTGTCATCCCCACGGCCACTACATGGACCAGAGGTGAGCGCAGCCAAGCCAAGCCTGCGATCAGCTCACTGCCGTTCGCCTGCGTCATCAGGCTTTGACTGACCCGAAGTGGCGTAATCCGTGCACTGAGGTCAACCAGTAACTGTTCCCGCTCTGGATCACTCAGATCACGGTAGCGCCCACGAAACCCCAACATGAGTACGCGTTGAAAGGCCGTCAGCACATGCCGATCGGGCGCAGGCTCGCGCAAGACGTCGCGCATGTCTTCATACAGAAACTCGCCCGCCTGATGGCGATTGAAAAACTTGGTCTGCAACGGTTCGCTGGCCCAAAAGGCGTGCGCGTCATCTTTGGCGCAAGTGAGTACGGTTTCATCGAGCAACGCGCACTGCGCATGGCTGATGTGATCGATGCTGCGCTGGCTCAGGCCCGCCACTTTCAACTGCTGCCGAACGTGTTCAACCTGCTTAACACACAGCTGAGACAGGTCCTGGCTGCGCGGCACGGAGGCGCCCTGGCGCAACTCAACCACCAGCAGGTAGGTGTCCTGCAACAGCGCATCAATATCCACGGCCATTGCGGTACGTTCCTTGGAGGCAGTCAGGTTCATGAGCGCAGCACCGCAAACAGTTCAAGCTTCACATCGGCCAAGGTGCTTGGCACATAGAACGCGCATACCCCTTCGTCCAGCACCGCCTGCCCTTTGGAATGATCGAGGTCCAGCGCGAAATACTGGTTTTCCAGACGCAACGGAATCGCAGCCGGCACATGGCTGAGGGATTGCAGTGGAACGCCGTCGAGTGCGGCGTTGACCAGGTAATTGACCTCGTCGGGCGTGCCGATCTTGCACAGGCGTGGAAACTGGTCCTGCAACTGCGCGGCGGGCAATCGGCAACGCACCGACAGATAGAAATCAGCACCCTCACGCTCGCGCAGGCGAGGGTCGTTCAATGTGACCTGCCAACGATTGGCACCCTGCTCTTCCAGTTCCAAGGCAAGCACCCGCGACGGCAGGCTGGCTTCCAGCAGCAGCGAAATGGTGTGCATCAGTGGTGGGAACACCGCCTCCAAAGACTCGTGCCGGTAGGCTGGAATCTTGTCGAGATCGTGCTCCAATGAGAACGTCAGCAGGCTGCCGGCCAGCTTTATCAGCTGCTGATAGACCTGCTCGGGGGGGCGTGCGGGAAACGCCTGAAGGTCCGCCAAGACAGGCTGGTAAGTATTCAAGGCATTGAGCAACCAGAACAGCGACACATCGGCCACGGCAAAATCGGCCATGCGTTGATTGCTTTCGCGGCGCATGCCCATCAGCCGTTGCCGCTTGGCCGACAGTTGCGTCAACAGGTTGTCCAACTGGTTCAACAACCCGGCATGGGCAGCGAAGCTCAGCAGCGGCGGCACATAGGCCGGGTCGAGGCTCCAGGCGCCCTGCCCGTCACGCACCAGTCGCGCGATCGGGCAGGTCATGTAATCGGCATTGTCATCGCGCTGCAGACGCAGGCTCAGTGCATGTTCCATCACACCGATTGTCTGAACTTCATCCGCATAGGTGTCTTGTACCTCGCGCCACGACTGGCGAAAGCGCAGCGGTCGATCAACTCTGCCGCCCTCAAACAGGCAGTTGTTGCCATTGGCCTGCTCCAGCGGCAAGGCCAAGTGCAACAACGCGTGCTGGTCGTCGTCAGCCAGTAGCTGTGCCAGCTCCAAGGCCGGAGGCAGGTGGTCTGCCTGCTCAGTGTCGATCCAGGTGCCATCCGGCATTCGCGCACGCAGTTGGGTCGCCTTGAGCTTACCCAGCCGCAAAGCCTGCGGGTCAAACTCAACGACCTGGACCCCCCAAGGATGAACCAAGGTCAGACGGGAGAGCTGCTCGTTGGCCCAAGCTTCCCAGCGCGCCTGCTGCTGGAATTGCTGCGGGCACAGCAGCGCCCCGGCAGCCCATAGAGGGCGATCGATCTTCATGGCATCGTTTCCCTACGACTGAGTCAGGCTTTGGCCTTGGGCATCTGCGAAACCAACGACAGGTTCACGTCCATACCCTCGACCTGGAAGTGCGGCACGGCGTACAACTTGACTCGGAAGAATCCCGGGTTGTCCTCGATATCTTCCACTGTGACCTTCGCATCCCGTAGAGGGTGTGAGGCCTGCAAGTCATCGCCGGGGTCAGTCATCTCTGTTACCAGCCCACCGATCCATTTGTTCAGTTCAAGCTCCAGCAAACGACGGTCCTTGGTCGTGCCGATATTTTCGCGCTGGATCAATTTCAGATAATGGGCGATGCGTGAGAGCAGGAAAATGTAGGGCAGGCGGGCGTTGATTCGACTGTTGGCCGTGGCGTCGGCCGTATCGTACAGCGCAGGCTTTTGCGCAGAGTTGGCCGAGAAGAAGCACGCATAGTCACGATTCTTGTAGTACGAAAGCGGAATAAAACCGAGATTGGCAAATTCAAACTCACGCGTTTCCGGGATCATCACTTCAGAAGGGATCTTGACCTGGCTGCCGGTGCCCAAGTCGTACAAGTGGATTGGCAACTCAGTGACGGCACCGCCGGACTGTGGCCCACGAATCTGTACGCACCAGCCATTGCTGATGAAACTTTTGACCATGTTGGCGGCAAACGCAAACGACGCATTGGTCCACAGGTACTTGTCGTGATCCGGCCCCTTGACGCTTTCAATGTAATTGAAACTGCGCACGGGAGCGGTATCAGGCCCATAGGGCAGTCGCCCCAGAACGCGCGGCATGGTCAGCCCGATGTAACGTGCATCATCGCTGTCGCGGAAAGCCTTCCACTTGATGTATTCGGCACGGTCAAAGTAGTTGCCGATGTCCTTGATCGCGGCGACCTCTTCCATCGACGCCTTGCCAAAGAAGGCCGGGCCCACGGAACCCACGAACGGCATATGCGCGGCAGCGGCGACCTTTGAGATGTTACGCAGCAGGGAAATGTCCTGCGGGCTGCGGTCAAATTCGTAGCTGGAAATGGCCGCGGCAATCGGCTCGCCACCCGGAGTATCGTATTCCTGAGTATAGGTATGCAGATACAAGCCACTCTGGGCGATTTCCGGGGCATCCTCGAAATCCTGCACCAAGTGATCCTTGCTGACGTCCAACAGCTCTATACGAACATTTTGACGGAAATCCGTTTGATCAATCAGCGATTTAACGCCGCGCCAAGTTGACTCGACGCGCTGAAAGTCCGGGTGATGCATGACGGCATCAAGTTGCCGACTGATTTGCATGTCCAACGAAGCAATATGCATATCCAGTAGAACCTTATCCAAACGTTCGACTTTTTGTGAAGATTGCTTGAGCAACTGTAAGAATACACTGACGGCGGCCGTTACTCGCTCATCGACCGACACCTCAGACAGCGCCTCGGAGCGCTGAAAAACTTCAATACCCCCCAACGTGGTGACGGGGCTCAAGTTGATTTTATTAAACAGATCACCATAAACGCCAGCAGACGCTTCAGACAATACTGTGGCGCCGCGCGATTGCACGCTAGAGTTCTCTACGGACATAATTTAACTTCCCTTTAAAACAACCGATATGAATTAACGTTCGTCTTTGGGTGCCAAAGCAGCCAACTCAACGCGCAGCTCCTCGCTGAGTGCGTCATCCTTGAGGATCCGCTCCAGCTCATGACGAAAAGTCACGTTGTCCAATAGGTTCGACTTAAGATCACGCAACAGGTTACGCATGGCCAGCAAGGCGCGCAGCTGTGGGATCTGACGGGCCACCTGCTCGGGTTCGAAGTCCTTTATGCTCTGAAACTTCAGCTCGACAGAGGTGTCGGATGCGTCATCAGCCAACGTATTATCAACGGCGAACTTGAGACTAGGTGAGAACTCGCCCAAGACGCTGTCAAAGTTATTTTTATTGATGTCTATCTTGCCTCGCTCAGAGAGCGGGCGCTGCTCCTTGCCATTGCTGTAGTCGCCCATCACCATCAGCTTGAGCGGTAATTCAACTTTCTTCTGAGCACCACCGGTATGCAGATCAAGTTTGATATTAACTCGTGCCTTGGGCACCTCATTCTGAAAACTGTTTGTAGCCATAACCCCTTCCTCCAGACACTTTTTCAACAGCTGATGCTGGTGCGAAAACTTAGACTGGAACCCATACCTTTAGCTGGCGAGCACGAGCGCCACCAACTGCAGCACATAATTCCCTTTCAAAGGTCATAAGCGCTTACAAGTGTTGCGCCTAGTTCCTTCATTTCAAGAATGAAGTATTTCAAGGATTTATTACTAGCCCCCACATAGCCGAAGAGAACTTTCGACAGAAAAACAAGGCAAATTCCTACATACCTTCTTGTCGCACCAAGCTTAAGCGATGTCAAAAACAGCACTGTCCTCCCCATTTGAAGGTAATGAGCACTAGCTGCGCACTCGGAAGGCACGGCCCCTAACGATCCGGAACGATTCCTCAATCTGCGCGCTGTAGCCGATTTCTGTCATCCCCACGAACACTCTGCCGTGGGTTCCATCTCGATTCTTTCCGAGTGATTGTGGGGCCAACCACAGGCTCCTAGACTCGGCCGCCGTAGGGCAAATCTCTGTTCCCTCATGATTCTTTATAGGCGGCACGTCGCACACCACCCTGTCGCCGCCACTCGCAAGGAGCCACACCCGTGACCAGAACCTCAACCGCCCTTTTACTGCTTGCAATGACCAGCCTGCTGGCAGGCTGCGCCACGAATCCCAACGTTCTGCAGATACACAAAGTCACCGCCGAAACGATCGGCCTGGCCTCCACGGATGAACTGACCATGGGTCCGGTAACCAAGGGCAAGGAAGACTTCCTGGTCGGCGCTGAACTGACATTCAAAGCCACGACGGCGAAGGGACGCGTATTCAACTGCTCGACATTCATGACGCCGGGCATCCTGCTTGAGCCACCAACGTATTCGCGACTGACGTGTACGAAGTAAGCCCGCCATCCGGTGCGGGCAATGCGCGCACCGGCTATCCGCACCGATACAGGCATGAAGGGTTTCAATCGCAATCCGCATCCGGCTGGTTGAGAAACACCAGCACGCCCAAAATGGCTGCATAGAATTTGAATGCTGCGTTCTGACCATTCCACTCCTGGGATTGCCACATCAAAAACCACTCGCCGCCAATCACCATAAAGCCGAAGAACCACACCAACAGGCCCGTGGTTAGGCCCGCAACGGCGAAGGCCTTGGCACGGTTGAATTGCTGAGCGCAGTTGCGCCGGACGCGCCACAACATCAGCCCGCCAACAGCCAGCAACAGGGCCGTCAGCGCCTCGCCTGCAATGATCGCCCAATAGGCACCGTGCCATAACCACGGGGCGTTGATCGCGCGCGACATGGCAGCGTTGCCAGGGAAGGTGGTGTCCATGCTCAGTACGTGCCGGACGAAGTTGAAATTTGAGGCGTAGTCCGTGAGGTTATTGAACGCTGCCAGCGCGGCGAAGACCGCCAACATCGCGACCAGGACCAACTTTGCATAACGCGTGACCATGCTGATTCCCTGAAAATGCCTGAGACGCTCAGCACGTTACACCTGCATCGGCCCGCAGCATCCGCCAGGTGTCTATTGATGATGTAGGAATCCGCTGAATCGACTGTGGACGAAATAGGTGGGGAGCGAGAGACAGCTCAAGGCAGGCGATGCCTTTGTCAGCGTGCTCGATGTTTTGACAAGCCCACTCCCTCCCACCGGCAACCTGATGATTGATGCCAGTTGGCAGATTCTTCACTCAATCGTGCCTCTATTCAGTCGCTCTTGAAGGATCGCTCCTACACCTTTGCCAAGCACTTCCGACGGCCCCTTCTGAAAAACCCAACAGTCACGAAAAATGACGAGCCCATTTCCCCGATAAACGTTATGTATTTAGCTGTTCTGGGCAAGCCGCCCATGCCTCCATTCACCTCATGAAGGGCTAGGATCATGCTAAATACTTCGTTTATTTCCTCACTGCGTAGCGCCGTCGGCACATCCCTGCGCGCCCGCCAACTCAACCGAGAGGAAGAGCGCTTGATCCGCTACTACCGTTTATTGTCGGAGCAGGATCGTGAAGCGGTGCGCTGTCTGATGTTTGCGGTCAAGGAAGCCAGCCGGTCCGAACACCCTAAGCAGTAGTAGGTGACCTATGTGACCGCGATCTCGTCGCCGAAACAGTTTGCCCTGCTAGAGCACGAAGCCCCATCGCCGTGGAGGATCCGCGTATCCCATGCCCACCTTCGTCCTCCTCAAGCCACGATTCCCTTCGGCGGCCTGACGTTCTCCCGCTGCACAGACGCGCTGATCCGACAGGATCTGCTCGACTCGCTGCCCTATGTGCGCCGGCACATCTGCGGCGATTGGGGCAATGTGCGCTCAGAGCATCGACGCAACAACGAAGCGGCTTTGGAACTCGGCGGCTACCTGCTGTCGCACTGCGCCATCAGTGAGGACTTTGCCCTCTGTATCTCCACTGAAGCGGACCGGAACCTTACTGCGGTGTTCCTGCTGGATGAGTAACGACCACCGGCCATAAACCGGCGTGTGCCTGAAGCGGCTTGACGGACCTCCACTACCAAGCATTCGACCACACTGCCCGCATGTTCGCTGGCGTCGTCGGCAACGTCCCAGGCGGTCAAAGCCTTCAAGACCGCGGTGCGTCAACCGCGCATTGGCCGCGTCATACCTTCATTCCAAGGGCGCCCACCCTTGCGGTTGGGGAGCCCCGCTGTTGCAAGGAGACCACCCTGTCATTGTTCTTCAAAGGCAGCGATCTGAAGCCGGCGCTGGCAGAGACTATCGCCAATCAATGTCCCATCATTCTGGTCAAGGACCCAGGCGTCTACTGGCTCGCCGAGCGGGGCGATCTTGCCCTCGGCCAATAATGCGCGCAGATGCACGCTGAAATATTCCGCGCTGACGGCCCGAAGCGTCATCGATCGCCGCCCTGTAGTCGCTTCATTTCCTTGCTGATTGGCCATCCCACATCTGGATGGCTTCAGGATGCGCATCGGGTCCGATTCATGTCTGGTGGCGGTGTGGTTCAACGACAACTCTTCCAGGCGCTGTGCTGGGGATATCACCGAGCGCACGATGCAAAAGCACTCCGCAGCTGCACGCGGTCACATGGCTGGATTGACGTGGGGTTCCTGGTGATGGGTGCGGCTTACTTTATTTGCGGTGTAATACCGACGTTATTTACCCGTAGGCCGGGCATGCCGAATGGTGAATTCGGAGATAGGCAGGGTGGGCTGCGCACCCGATGCTCGTCTGGCGACCCGAGAGGATCCAGCAACAATACGAATTTGAGTCTTTCCGGAAAAAGTACTCAAAAAGGTACTCAAACGTAGCGGATCTCTTTGGAGTCCAGTGGTTATGCGCAGAAACGAAAAAAGACGCCTAAGCGTCTATTTCGTGGATCACAGGGTCGAGTGGACATCTGCGGATCAAATTTTGGAGCGGGAAACGAGACTCGAACTCGCGACCCCGACCTTGGCAAGGTCGTGCTCTACCAACTGAGCTATTCCCGCTTGGTGATGCGCATTCTATAGAATCCTCGGCAGCCGTCAACCCCTTGATTCAAAAAAGTTTTATTTCTTTTCAACGGTGGTGCGCAGGTGAGGCCAGGCGGCGCGCAGGTATTGGAGCATGGACCAGAGTGTCAGGCCCGCAGCGATGAGCAGCAAGGCGTAGCCGGTCAGGACCCAGAACGAGAAATCCGACGGGTTGGCCAGCAGTATGACCAGCGCAAGCATTTGCGCAGCGGTTTTCCATTTGCCCATGTTGGAGACGGCGACATGGGCGCGGGCGCCGATTTCGGCCATCCATTCGCGCAGGGCCGAGACGACGATTTCGCGGCCGATGATGACGGCGGCCGGCAGGGTCAGCCACAGGTTGCCGTGCTCCTGCACCAACAACACCAGGGCCACGGCGACCATGAGTTTGTCGGCCACAGGGTCGAGGAACGCGCCGAAGGGCGTGCTCTGTTCCAGGCGGCGGGCCAGGTAGCCGTCGAGCCAGTCGGTGGCGGCTGCAAAGGCGAATACCGAACTGGACGCGACGTAGCTCCATTCATAGGGCAAATAGAACAACAAAATGAAGATCGGGATAAGCAGGACGCGTAGAACGGTGATCAGATTAGGGATATTCATCGGCACAACTGGCTACGAGGTGAGAAGGCATTCTATTCGCTGTGCAGATTGGCATAAATCAATTCAGCGAGCTTTTTACTGATACCGGGTGCTTTGGCTATTTCGTCAATGCTGGCACGGGAGAGCTCCTGCAAGCCACCAAAATGTTTAAGCAAGTCGCGACGGCGCGTCGGGCCGACCCCCGCAACGCCTTCCAGGGTTGAGGTTCGGCGGGTTTTGCCGCGACGCGCCCGGTGACCGGTAATCGCGAAGCGGTGGGCTTCATCGCGGATCTGTTGAATCAGGTGCAGTGCCGGGGAGTCGCCCTTCAAGGTGAACTCATGGGCGGCATCATTCAAGTACAACGTCTCGAAACCGGCCTTGCGCGTGGCGCCCTTGGCCACGCCAAGCAGGATCAGGTCGGGCACGGCCAGTTCGTTGAGGACGTCGCGGGCCATGGATAACTGGCCCTTGCCACCGTCCACCAAGAGGATATCGGGCAACTTGCCCTCCCCGTCCTTCAACTTGCTGAAGCGCCGCGTGAGCGCCTGATGCATGGCGGCATAGTCATCGCCGGCGGTGACGCCTTCGATGTTGTAGCGCCGGTAGTCAGCCTTGATCGGGCCTTCAGGGCCGAACACCACGCAAGAGGCCACGGTGGCCTCACCGCTGGAGTGGCTGATGTCGTAACACTCCAGGCGCTGCGGTGGCTCGTCCAGGTTGAGCACCTCGGCCAGGGATTCGAAGCGTGCGGCAACGTGCTGTCGATTGGCCAGGCGTGCGCCCAGGGCCTGTTCGGCGTTGGTCACGGCCAGTTGCTGCCAACGGGCCCGGGTGCCGCGAACGCGGTGGCTGATGTCCAGCTCGCGACCGCGCAGTTCGTGGATCGCCTCGATCAGGGTGGGGAAATCTTCGTGGACCACGTTGACGATAAGCTCCGACGGCAGGTCGCGCTCGGGACTGCTCACATAGTATTGGCCGAGGAATGCCGCCATGACCTCGGAGACGTCTTCGTCGATCCCGGTCTGCGGGAAAAAATTCTTGCTGCCCAGCACTCGGCCGCCACGCACGCTGATCAAGTGCACACAGGCACCTCCCGGGTTCACGAACGCCGCGATCACGTCGACGTCGCCGGTGCCGCCTTCCATGCTTTGCTGGTCCTGGACGCGGCGCAGCAAGGAGATCTGATCGCGCAGCTCGGCGGCCTTCTCGAAATCCAGGGTACTGGCGGCCAGCTCCATGGCCCCGGACAGCTCATCGGTGAGCGCGTTACTGCGCCCTTCGAGGAACATCACCGAGTGACGCACGTCCTCGGCGTACTCGGCAGGCTCAACCAGCCCCACGCAGGGCGCCTTGCAGCGCTTGATCTGGTACTGCAGGCATGGCCGTGTACGGTTTTTGTAAAAGCTGTCCTCGCATTGGCGCACAAAAAACGTCTTCTGCAGCAGGCTCAGGCTCTCACGAATGGCACCCGCGCTGGGGTAAGGCCCGAAATACTTGCCCTTCTGCTTCTTCGCGCCACGGTGAATGCTCAGCCGCGGGAAGTCGCCGTCCGATAAAAACACGTAGGGATAGGATTTATCGTCACGCAGCAGGATGTTATACGGAGGCCGCCATTCCTTGATCAACGTCTGTTCAAGCAGCAGCGCTTCGGTTTCATTGGCGGTGATGGTGGTTTCGACCTGGGCGATGCGCGCGACCAGGGCGGCGGTTTTCGGCGCGAGACCGGTCTTGCGAAAGTAACTCGCCAGACGGTTTTTCAGGTTCTTGGCCTTGCCCACGTACAGCAGGCGCGCCTCGCTGTCGAACATGCGGTACACGCCAGGGCGGCCACTGCAGGTCGAGAGGAAGGCACTTGGATCAAACGGTGTGGTCATGTCAGGCGCTGGCGTCCACCATGCCGTGACGCACCGCGAGCAGGGTCAATTCAACATCACTGCTGATGGCGAGTTTCTCGAAGATGCGATAGCGGTAGGTGTTAACGGTCTTGGGCGACAAGCACAGTTTGTCGGAAATCGACTGCACCTTCTGGCAACCGACGATCATCAAGGCAATCTGAATTTCCCGCTCCGATAGCGCGTCGAACGGCGAATCGCTGGTGGGCTGGAAGGACTTGATCGCCAACTGCTGGGCAATCTGCGGGCTGATGTAGCGCTGCCCGGCAAATACCAGGCGAATGGCTTGCACCATCTCTGCAAGGCCGGCGCCTTTGGTGAGGTAACCGGCCGCCCCCGCCTGCAAGAGGCGTGTAGGGAACGGGTCTTCCTCGCACACGGTCACCACCACAACCTTGATATCCGGATGGCTGCGCAATAATTTGGTCGTGGCGCCAAGACCGCCGATACCCGGCATCTTGACGTCCATCAGCACCACATCGGGTTTCAACTCCCGGGCCTTGATCAGAGACTCCTCGCCCGACTCGGCCTGGCCGACTACTTGCAGGCCATCGATGTCAGCCAGCATTCGTGTAATGCCTGTACGAACGAGATCATGGTCATCGACTACTAGCACCCTAATCAAGCAGACACCTCGCGATATGGTCTTTATAGGTTGCTGAACACCTTAGCAAAAAACCGGGTCGCAGACCTAGCCGCTGGCATCATATATATATGGAGCTTGACCGCTCGGCACGCGCCCACTGGCGGTGGGACGGCCGTATTTGCTGGTTGAAAGGTCAGGAATCCTGCGGATGCGGCTTGATTTTTCCATTCCGGGAAAGGGAATACTCGGCCAAGGTCGACGTCAGGCGGCGGATTGCATCCTGATCCTCCTTGAACATCGCCCGGTAATCAATCAGGACTTTTTCTTCAAGCTGGCTCAGGTTTTCCAGCTGAATCGGTGTGGCAGTCCCGGTCAACACGTACAGGATATCCACGCCTCTCTGTGCCACACGAGACAAGTAGTCAGCCTTGGGCGCACGCCCACCACTCTCGCATTTACCCTGTGCGTTGGCTTCAACCCCTCCGATTTCACCAAAAAATTTTTGCGACAGGCCCAGTCGCTCTCTCTCTTGCCTTAAACGCGAACCGATTCCACTCATTTGGACGTATGATCCTGTTTGGCACACCTCAAGAGGTGACACACTCATCTCTTCGCCAGGCAAACTTGAACGATTTGAACTATGCCCGGAATCCATACTGCTGCACAAGCCAAGGCCTGACTGGAACATCCAGGAAAGTCAGTTGAGGGGCCGCCCGTGAACACGGCGTCGATCCGGCAACCACCGATCAAGTGCTCGCTGGGCGCAAAAAGGGATGGCGTGGGTAGACCGGCAAGGTAGCGATCCTTTTGGGCATGAAAGAGGCAATCATCCTTGCTGAGGCTGATGGCCAGCACACCGATCAGGAAGTCGGCTGCTGGACCAGTATGCGCTTATCAGGCTCCAGCGCAGGCTTTTAGCTTGAGCGACAGACGCGCTCCATTCGCCAGAAGCTGTCTTCTTCACCGACAACGCTGAATCCCATGCGCTCATAAAGCTTTTTGGCCGGATTGGTCTTGAATACGGTCAAACGCAACAGCCCCGGCGTGCGGGCCTTCAAAGCCATCTGTTGCAGCACCCAGCTACCGGCGCCGAGCCCACGGTGCTGCTCGAGCATATGCAATTCGCGGATATAGAGCGCGTTGCTGTCACAGCTCAGGCTGATGAACCCCAGCACCCGGTCATCCTGGCAAATGATCCAGTTTTCCCGACCGGCCCAGGCCGTGTCGAAGCCATCGTTGGACCACAGCAACTGGTTTTGCTCGTAATAGCGGTTCATCGCCTGGTGAGTCAGGTTTCGTGCAAAGGGCAGGTCCCGGTCCGTAGCAGCGCGCAGGTGGAAGGTCATTTACAGCGCCACCGCAGCGCAGTCGAGGTCAAGGTAGTCATGGTCGGGTTCCGGCAATCAGTGTTGGATGTCGTCAGCATATCGACACTTGCCCCATAGCCGTAAGTCCCGCTGCGCGATAGAAATTACTGATTGAATCCGCCCGCCCAGCTCTAGTAAGCTGCCCGACATCATTTGGAGACCTACCATGTTGCCACTCACCCACACCCAGGTTTGCCCTGCCGCCAGCGCCTCGCGCTCGGTGTCGGCTACCCGTGTGAACGGTTCGAGTGCACTGGTCAGCTTTTATTTTGGGTATTGGTTTAGCCACTGGCGCGCCTGATACCTGAAATCGGCGCCCACTACTCAAGGGGTCGCCTGCCAGAGAAATCTAACCCCCGGTCGGCTCCCCGACCGGGGGTTTTGTTTTTCCAGGCCCTGATAATTTGCTCAACCAAACACACTTGAAGGAATCACGACATGAACTACGCCACCTATTACCGCTACGACACTTGCGCTGCATGGCGATTTAGCCAGCTCCGTTCGGGACAGCCTGCCGCCTCCGATCGGTCACCTCTTGGTGGCAAGCCAACACACGTAGCCGATACGGCCAATTGTCGAACACCCCAGTAGGCCAAGCGTGCGGGAATTGCCCGCCGCTTGCCCAGGAAACCTTGAATATGAACGCCTCTGTCGCAGCTTTACCCGCCTCTACGCTGAACAGCGCCAATGAAGCCCTGACCCAGCGCCTGCCCAGCGCCCATGAGCTCAAGCATCAACTGCCCCTCAGTCCGTTCCTCAATGAACAGGTGCATGCCCATCGTCAAGCCGTGCGCGCCATCCTCGATGGCCAGGACTCACGCTTGCTGGTGATTGTCGGCCCGTGCTCGATACACGACCCGCAGTCGGCCATGGAGTACGCGCGCAACCTGAAGAAGCTGGCGCTTGAAGTCAGCGACCAGATGCTGCTGGTTATCCGCGCCTACGTCGAAAAACCCCGCACCACCATTGGCTGGAAGGGCCTGGCTTACGACCCGCACCTCGACGGCAGCGACGACATGGCCGCAGGCCTGGCCCTGTCCCGGGAACTGATGCGCGAAATGCTGCGCCTGGGCCTGCCGGTCGCCACCGAGCTGTTGCAACCCATGGCCGCCGGCTACTTCGACGACCTGCTCAGCTGGGTCGCGATTGGCGCGCGCACCACCGAATCGCAGATCCACCGCGAAATGGCCAGCGGCCTGGGCATGCCCGTGGGTTTCAAAAACGGGACTGACGGCGGCGTCGCGATTGCCTGTGACGCGATGCGCTCGGCCTCGCACCCGCACCGCCACTTCGGCGTCGACAGCCAGGGGCACCCGGCGATCATCCAGACGCCGGGCAACCCGGACACCCACCTGGTGCTGCGCGGCGGTCACCGTGGGCCGAACTACGATGCGCAGAGTGTGTCCCAGGTGAAACACGACCTGGCCAAGTCCAGGGTCGCTGCGCGCATCATGGTCGATTGCAGCCATGCCAACAGCGGCAAGGACCCGCTGCGCCAGCCGGCGGTGTTCAACGAGGTGCTGGAGCAGCGCTTGCAGGGCGACACGTCGTTGATCGGCATGATGCTCGAAAGCCACCTCTTCGAAGGATGCCAGCCTCTGGGGCCGTCAATGAAATACGGCGTGTCGGTGACGGATGGTTGCCTGGGCTGGGCGGGCACCGAACAGTTGCTACGCAATGCCGCGGTACGCCTTCGTGAACATGGCGACGGTTGACTGGCAACCTTCAAACTGTGGGAGGAGGCTCGGCACACCGGTATCGTGTGCGACGCCCCCACAGTTTTATTGACCGGCCCTGATAACGCTGCACAAGCGCCGGATCAGACCCCGACCACCGATTGGCGCGACAGTGCCCTTAACCAGGGCAAAACCCGCAAGCCGGTCATGGCGTGGGGCGGGTCGATGATTTCCATGAAATGTTCGAGATCGACGTTGTCCGGCACGCCCGGCAGGCGTACCGATACGGTCGGCATGGCGTCGGCGGGTACGCTCAGGTCCAGGTTGTCATATACCAGCACATGGCGTGCCTGAGGGTTGGGCCCGCTTGCATGGGCCGCCAGTACCGCATTGATGATCAGCACATCGAAGGGTTCGGCCGGAATGGCGGTAAGGATCTGGACTTCTTCAAAGGTCCGCACCGGCACAATCCGGTGATACCCCAACTGGTTGAGCATTTTTTCGATGTACAACCGTTGCAAGTGCAAGTCATCGGCGATGAGGATAGTCAGTGCTTTGTTTGGCATGGCAAACCCCTGGGCAGGCAGCGCTCGTCATTGAGCGTCGCCCATTTTCCAGACAAATGCCGAACACAAAATCAGGCATATTCCCCCTTCATGTAGGACTTCTCCCAAAAGCTCCCAATGGCCATTAATCGGCATCACGGCTGATTGCAATAAAGGCTCAGCCCTCCATGCAAAGCGCCGATCGCTTCCTCTACCGCATCGGTCGTCGCCGCCAGCGCGTTGCGGTCTTGCCTTTCACAAACGGCCTCCAGCGCTTCACAGCGAGCGATCAGAACCTGTGCCTTGACCATTCGTGCACCACCCTTGGCGCGATGTGCGAGGTCGTGCAACTTGGCGAAGTCAGCCTTGCGCTGCATCGCCGGCAATAGCGCCCGGTCCGCCTCCAGGCTGTCGAGCAAGGGCATCAGCAGCTCTGCGAGCGCGTGGTGGTCCTCCCCTGTCAACGCGATCAGGGTACTCAAATCAAACGTCGCTGCCTCAGGGCTGGGGGCATAAGTGGAGCGTGACGCCAACGCCACGCGCAAATCGTCAATCCCGGTGGGTTTGAACAGGCAACCATCCATACCGGCTTGCCGGCAGCGCTCGGCCTCCTCGGGCTGGGCATTGGCGGTGAAGCCCAGGAGCAGGCACGGCGCCAGACCTGATTCACGCTCCAGTACGCGGATGTCCCGCGCCAACTGGTAGCCGTTCTTGAACGGCATATTGCAATCGGTAATGACGCCATCGAACTGCCCCGCGCGCCAGTACTCAAGCCCTTGAATGCCGTCTTCGGCCGTGGTGATGCGGTGGCCCAGGAAACTCAACTGCCGAGCCAGCAGCAAACGGTTGGCCGGGTAGTCGTCCACCACCAGAATATTCAAGGCATGAGGCGGCGTGACTGGAGCGCTCGTCGCCGTCCCTTCCTGCGGCACTACAGCGGTCATGACCAGGGCCAGTGTCACATCCAGCCGGGTGCCCTGCCCCAGTACACTGCTCAAGTGCAACCGCCCGCCCATCATTTCGCACAGGTTACGGCTGATCACCAGCCCCAGGCCGGAGCCGCTACGCGCCGATTGCTCACCATTGCTGCCCTGGATAAAGGGGCTGAACAGACGCAACTGGTCCTGTGCACTGATGCCAATGCCGGTGTCCTGCACCCACAATTGCAGTTTCAGGTGCTCCCCTTCGAACGCCCCATGAGCACCGAGCGTGACCTGGCCGTCGTGGGTAAACTTGATGGCATTGCTCAGCAGATTCGATACCACTTGCTTGAAACGCAGTGGGTCAACCAGAACCACGCGATCGATCGATGGATCAAGTTCAACTTGCAGCGCCAACCCCTTCGCCCGCGCCAAACCTTCGAACACGCGTGCCACCGACGTCAGTAATTCGTGCAGATTGGCCGATTCCAGGACCAACGACAGATGACCGGATTCGATCCGTGCGATATCCAGAATATCGCCGATCAACTCCAGCATGCCGCGCGAAGCTTCAGAAGCCACCTCCAGGGCATCCCGGTCCGCCAAGCCCTGTTCGGCGTTCTTCAGGGCCAGCTCGATCATGCCGATCACGGCATTCATTGGCGTGCGGATCTCGTGGCTCATGGTCGCCAGAAAGGTAGTCTTCGCCCGGTTGGCGGCGTCGGCATCGTCCTTGGCTTCCTGCAACTGACCCAACAACTGTTGGCGCTCGCTGACATCTACCCACCCGGCAATCATGCCCACCACTTTCTCGTCACCGTCGCGGTACGGCAACATCCATTGGTAGATGGTCAAGGCCTCGCCACTGGGCAACTTGAGTATACGGTCATGAATCTGTGGCTCACCTTCGGCCATCAAGCGCAGGTAATCCTGATGGAACGACTGGGCCTGTGGCAGGTTGCCGGCGTCGGTTTCAACCACGGTTTTACCAATCACGTCTTCAAGCTTGTAGCCAAATACGTCCAGATAAGCGTTATTGCATGCCATCAAGCGCCCTTGGCGGTCACGCACATAAATCGGGTGGGGGGTGCCGTCGATCAATACGCTCATAAAGCGCATCTGGTCGCTCAAGGCGCGTTCGGCCTGGACGCGCTTGCGAATCAGACTGCGCAGATAGATGGCCCAGCTCAGCGTGACGATCAATAACAGCGCGGCCAGCCCGAACCCCTGAATGATCACGTTGCGGTGACGCAGCCAATAACTGTCTTCGATAATCACCTCGCTGCGCCACTGGGCGATCATCTCGTCCATTTCCTGCGGGGTGATGCTCAGCAGCGCCTTGTCGAGGATCGAATAAAGCTCCAGTTGACTGCGGTTGACCCCGAACGTTATACGCGCCGGTTCCGAGCCGACCGTGCTGGTGATGCGTAACCGATCGCGGTAATACCGGGCGATCATATAGCGCGCGCTGATCAGTGAATTGACTGCCGCCTCCGCTTCGCCTCTGGCCACCATCGCCATCGCTTGCTCCGCGCTGTCGACATCGATGAACACGACGCCGGGGAAGTCCCGCGAGATGGTATCGCGCAATCCGTTGCCGCTGATCATCGCCAGGCGCTTACCCACCATATCTTCCAATGCGACAGGACTGTGTTCATCCCCTCGGGTTACCAGCACCAGGGCATTGGTCAGGTAGGGCCGGGTAAACCGCACTTTTTCGGCGCGTTCGACGCTGGGGGTCACGACTGCCAGCATATCCACCGCGCCCGTGCTGACCTGATCGATCTGACGCGGTATCGAGTTGCCCGGCACCGCATCGAATTTCAAGCCGGTGCGCAGGCTGATACGTGACAGCACCTCGGCGCTCAGCCCCTCGAACTGCCCCTGATCATCGAAGACTGACAGCGGCAGCAGTTTGTCGAGCACCGCTACCTTGACCCGAGGATGCTTGAGGACCCAGCGTTGTTCACTGGCGCTCAGGTGCAACCGGCCAGCGCCGACAATACCGAGGTTGCCGCCACTCCAACGGCGTAATATTTCCATCTGTTCACCGGCGGGAATCGCCTCCAGCGCCGCATTGATGATCGGCTGCAGCCGCGTATTCTGCCGGGTGAACGCAAAAGCGAACGGGTTGACTTCGAGGGTGGAGAAATCCGCCATGCGCACGATATTGAGTTGGTTTCGGTTGATCAGGTAATTGGTACTGATGGCATCGCCCAGATACACATCGGCGCGACCAAAAGCCACTGCGCCGATCGCCTCGAAGGCCGAAGAAAACAATTCCACTCGGGCATGGGGGTAGAAAGCCCGTACCACCTCGGGCTGCAGATAGTGATAAAGCATCGCCACGCGCTTGCCCGCCAAATCATCGCTCAGCGCCTGGCTATCATTGGAACGGGTCACCAGAGTGGGTTGGTCATTGGCGTAGGAGCGAGACAAGATCAGTTGCGGGTCGGCCGCCTCGTAACCATTGGCCGAACCGAGGAAGTCCACGTCGCCTCGCTTGAGGGCTTCGATCACTTCATCGCGAGTTTCGTAGCACCGAACCTCAATGGGGATATTCAGGGCCTGGCTGATCAGCGCAGCAAAATCGGCGGTAATCCCTTCGAGCTCTTCACGGTTATTGGTCAGGTCGAAGGGTGCGTAATCGGGAGCGGACACCCCCATCAGCAATCTGCGCCGTTCGCGCAACCAGCGCCAGTCGGTCTCTGGCAGCGTGACGACGGGAGGGTCAATACGAGAATGACCCAACAGTCGTAACACGTTTGGCTCATCAAGGGCCATCGCGACCATGGGCAACAAGCCCACCCAGAGGATCATAGCGAACCGCTTGAGCGCGATGGCAGTCATTTCAATCAGATCAGATGATTGCGCTGGGCAAATTTGGACAGGTGCACCACTGAGGACATCCGTAACTTCTCCTTGAGACGTGTTTTGTAAGTGCTGATTGTCTTGTGGCTCAACAGCATGTCTTCAGCAATTTCCTTATTGCCCAGCCCCAGGGCCAGCTTCTGCAAGACGGTCAATTCACGGTCCGACAGGCACTCGATCATCTGGCGCTCGGTTTCCTGCAGGTCGTCACGGCGTACCGAGCTGGTGGGCAGGCTCGGGAAACAGCTGTAGCCCGACTGGATCGCTCGGATGGCCTTTTGCAGTTCATCCAGCTCGCCGGTCTTTGCCACGAACCCCATGGCCCCGGCGCGCATGCAACGGGTAGAAAAAAACACCGCCAGGTAGGAGGTCAGCACCAGGACCCGGCACGGCAGGCCCAGGGCCTTGACCCGGCTGATAACCTCCAGCCCGCCCAGCTTGGGCATCGCCAGGTCAAGGATGATCAGCTCGGGACGTTGCTCCCGCGCCAATTGCATTGCATCTGCACCGTCACCCGCCTGATAAATCTCATCGAATCCTTCCTCTTTCAGCAGATATTTGACCGTCGCACGTATAAAAGGATGGTCATCCACGATTAATGCTTTGCTCATACTCACCCCTAGGCGGTCACAGTACCCTTACATATCAAATGGGACCGAGGTACCTGTGAGAAATGACAGTTCCGACAAACGGTACTGCACCCTCCTCAGGACGATAACCACTCGTAGCCTGGTCCCTTCCATTGAAACATCACGAGCAATCACGGCTGGACCCCAACGAGCGACCAGCTGTAAGCGCCCAACCTTAACAATGCAATGACGTTTTGATTGAAGGGATAGTCCTGACTACTTGTAGGATTTTTCCTCACGAAAAGCCTAGTCGATGCTGGCTCGCAGGGCCGTTCATGCACACGGATCAGTCGGTGGTACTGGGGCTCCAGAACGCCTGCACCACCAGGCTGGAGGTGGAAATACGCGCCACCAACGCGTCCAACTCGTCACCGTCGACCGACGTCGCGGCGAGGGTGGCCTCGATTTCGACTTCTTCGCTGCCGAAGGGTCGTACATCCACATCGCTGGCCGGGTAGTTGCATCGCGCCAACTCAGCCTCCAGTAACACCATGACCGCCTGTTGCTGGCTACGCCGCGCGATGACATACAGAATGTTGGTCACCTCGGCCGAGACTACGTCCAACGGCTGACGGTTGATGTTATTGACGATCGGGCGCAGCAACGTATTGGCCGCCAGGACGAACAGCGTTCCCAGCAATGCCTCCAGGATCAGGTCGGCCCCCGCACAGGCGCCGACTGCAGCCGATGCCCACAGGGTCGCGGCCGTGTTGAGCCCGCGCACATTGCCCTCCTCGCGCATGATCACACCGGCCCCCAGAAAACCGATACCCGACACCACGTACGCGACCACGCGCACCGCGCCTTCGGCACCGCCCAGCCGATTGGCCATGTCGACAAAAATCGCCGCGCCGACCGCCACCAGCACGTTAGTGCGCAAACCGGCGGTGCGTTGGCGATATTGGCGTTCGAAGCCGATCAGACCGCCGAGAATAAACGCGGCGGTGAGGCTGACAACGGTGTCGACCAGGGAGTCGAGGTTGATGTTGTTGATGGCCTGCATAAAAAAATCTCCATGACTGCTGCGGCAACTGAAACCCTGTTACTGCCAGCCAAATTTGCGGATGTAGTAGCCCTTCACCGCCTGGGTCAGTGCCATGTACGCCAGCAGAATCACGGGCAGGAACACAAAGTACAGCGACGGCAGCGCCTGCAGTTTGAAGTAATGCGCCAGTGGCCCCATCGGCAGAAAGATCCCGACGGCCATGATCACGCCCGTCATCACCATCAGTGGCATCGCCGCACGGCTTTGCAGGAACGGGATTTTCGGGGTGCGGATCATGTGCACGATCAACGTCTGGGTGAGCAACCCCACCACGAACCAGCCCGACTGGAACAGGGTCTGGTGGTCCGGGGTGTTGGCATCGAACACATACCACATGAGTGCGAACGTGGTGATGTCAAAGATCGAGCTGATCGGCCCGAAGAACAGCATGAAGCGGCCCACATCCGCCGGCTGCCAGCGTTGTGGCTTGGCGAGCATGTCTTCGTCGACATTGTCGAATGGAATCGCGATCTGCGAGATGTCATACAGCAGGTTCTGCACCAGCAGGTGCATCGGCAGCATCGGCAGGAACGGAATAAACGCACTGGCCACCAGCACCGAGAACACATTGCCGAAGTTGGAACTGGCGGTCATCTTGATGTACTTGAGCATGTTGGCGAAGGTGCGGCGACCTTCCAGCACGCCCTCTTCCAGGACCATCAGGCTCTTTTCCAGCAGGATGATGTCGGCGGCCTCCTTGGCGATGTCCACCGCGCTGTCCACCGAAATGCCGATATCCGCGGTACGCAGCGCCGGCGCGTCGTTGATGCCGTCACCCATGAACCCCACCACATGCCCGTTGGCCTTGAGCAGACGCACGATGCGTTCCTTGTGGCTGGGCGTGAGCCTGGCGAATACGTTGGTGGTTTCCACCGCCTGCGCCAGCTCGGCATCGGTCATGTCTTCGATATCGTTGCCCATCAGCAGCCCTTGTTGCTCCAGGCCCACTTCACGGCAGATCTTCGCTGTGACCAGTTCGTTGTCGCCGGTCAGCACTTTCACCGCCACGCCATGCGCCTTCAAAGCCTTGAGGGCGGGCGCGGTGCTTTCCTTGGGCGGGTCGAGAAACGCCACATAGCCGATCAGCGTCAGGTTGTTTTCATCCGCCAGGGTGTAGGTGTCACGCCCGGCCGGCATCGGCTGCGCCGCGACGGCCACTACGCGCAGGCCTTCTTCGTTGAAGGCAGCGGTGACCTGGCGAATGCGCGCCAGCAGCTCTGGCGTCAGTGCTTCATTGACGTCGCCATGGCGCACGCTGGTGCACACCGACAAAATCTCTTCCACCGCGCCCTTGCAGATCAACAGGTGCGGCTGGCCCTGCTCAGCCACCACCACCGACATGCGACGACGGTTGAAATCGAATGGAATCTCGTCAACCTTCTCAAACGCGGTACCGACTTTCAATTCACGATGGATCTCGACATGCTCGAGCACGGCCACATCCAGCAGGTTTTTCAATCCGGTCTGGTAATAGCTGTTGAGGTAGGCCATTTCCAGCACGTCGTCAGACTCCCGGCCCCACACATCCACGTGGCGCGCCAGGAAAATCCTGTCCTGGGTGAGCGTGCCGGTCTTGTCGGTGCACAACACATCCATGGCGCCGAAGTTCTGGATCGCGTCCAGGCGCTTGACGATGACCTTCTTGCGCGACAGGAACACCGCGCCCTTGGCCAACGTCGAGGTGACGATCATCGGCAGCATTTCGGGGGTAAGGCCCACGGCAATCGACAGCGCGAACAGTAACGCTTCGGTCCAGTCACCCTTGGTGAATCCATTGATAAACAACACCAGCGGTGCCATCACGAACATGAAGCGGATCAGCAGCCAGCTGACCTTGTTGACCCCGTGCTGGAACGAGGTAGTGGCGCGGTCGGTTGCCGTGACGCGTTGCGCCAACGCACCGAAGTAGGTGGCGTTGCCCGTGGCAAGAATCACCGCTGTGGCGGCGCCGGACACCACGTTGGTGCCCATGAACAGGATGTTTTCCAGGTCGAGCGGGTTGCGGGTATGGGCATCCTGCTGCTGGGCGAACTTCTCCACCGGCATGGATTCACCGGTCATCGCCGCCTGGCTGACGAACAGGTCCTTGGCACTGAGTACGCGGCAATCGGCGGGAATCATGTCGCCGGCCGACAACACGATCAGATCGCCCGGCACCAATTGCCTGATCGGCAGTTCAAGGCGCTTGGCCGCGTCCCGGCGCAGCACCGTGGCCGTATTGCTGACCATCGCCTTCAACGCATCGGCGGCCTTGTTCGACTTGGCCTCCTGCCAGAAGCGCAACAGAGTCGACAGCACCACCATGGAGAAAATCACCGTGGCCGCCTTCATGTCCTCGGTCAGCCAGGAGATCACCGCCAGCAAGGTGAGCAGCAGATTGAACGGGTTTTTATAGCAGTGCCACAGGTGCACCCACCAAGGCAGCGGCTGCTCGTGCTCAACCTCATTGAGCCCGTATTGCCCGCGCAGCGCGTCGGCCTCCTGGGTGTTCAGACCCTCGGCGTGGCTGCCCAGCCTGCCCAGCAGTTGCACGGCACTGGCGTTGGCCGCAGCCACCAGGGTGTGCGCCAGGCTGGGCGGCACTTCGCGGCTGACACTGGCGTCGGTCACGGTGTCCAGCATCGCCAGGCGGCGGAAATGCCGGGCGATATGCCGGGTCCGCAGGAAGCCGGCGAAGAACTCTTTAAGCAGCGTAAGGTTCATGGTGTAACTCCTGCGCGAGGAAACCCCGTCGTGCAGGCACTGCCCATCCGCGCTGCACCCATCAAACAGGCACAGCCGAACCTGGCCCGCCCGCCGTAAAAGACAGGCGCGTCCGTAGCCTCCCGAGTCAACTCAGGTGCTGGTCAGCGTCGATGAGAGAGGATCAGGCAGACGCCAGGACTGGCCACTGCCGGGATGCCGCTTCTCGCTTTTGTGGCGAGATAACGGCATCTGAAACATGCGCGTTACCTTGCCAAGTATGTGCCGGTTACCGAAACCGGCCGACGACTGTCACTCGAACAAGTACCCACTGAGGGTCTCCGCTATTGATGAAAACGCGCGAAGCTTACGCCGCGATGTTGGCAGAGTAAACCGTAGGAAAGTGCCTGAATGGGGAATAAGAAATTTCTTCAGGATGGGTTCAGGAACGCCCTCCTCAACCACACCGGCGAACACATGTGGGAGGGGGCTTGCTCCCAAAGACGGTGCGTCAGTTACGAACTCATTGCCTGATACACCGCATTCGCACTGCAGGCCGCGTACACGGACCGATTGTAAATCCACGGTGATGGAGCCCCTCAATCAACCACCCTGAGCCGTACTGTGGCGCCGTCTGGCAAATCCCTGATCTGCAGTGCCAAATCACCGCAAAACCGAATTTGCTCGACATGATTGATACAACGCACATTGCTCATGTCGTATTCCCCCCCCAATACCGGTGAAATCACGAAATGATAAACTTCGTCCGGCGCCAACGGGCCCAGCATCTTCTCGGCCTGTTCTGCCATCGGTTGCAAATACCAGCCGCGCAGAAACGCCTGGTCCTTGGAAATTTCATCGAGTGCTTCACGTGTCTGCGCAATCATTTCGCAAGAGAGAGTCTCCGGACATAACCGCCAATAACGCGCCTGCCCGTCCTTGATCATCAAATTGCCAAACCCGGTAAAGCCCACAACTTCAATGGGGTCGATGCCAACCCACCCCCAGCTTTCGCGTATTGCTTGAATCACGTCCATGCCGCTTCCTCGCAAATCAGCATTTCAATCATCGCGCGTCAGCACTTCGAGCAATTCAATTTCGAAACACAGATTGCTGTTGGGCTTGATATGCGCGCCCATCGAGCGCTCGCCATAGGCCAGGTGCGCCGGTACATACAACGTGCGCACACCGCCAACCTGCATGCCCATCAATCCCTGGTCCCAGCCCTTGATCACGCGGCCGGTGCCGATCACACACTGGAATGGCTTGCCGCGCTGCCATGACGAATCGAACACCGTGCCATCTTCCAGGGTGCCGGTGTATTGAGTGGTGATCAGCGCGCCCTTGACCACGGTTTTGCCGGCGCCCAGGCGGATGTCGGTGACCTGCAGTTCGTCGTTGCTCATGGGAGTCTCATTGAAAGCGTGAAAGGCTGGGGGTTTTCCCAGAATCGGCGGGGTTTGGCAAGCGTAGGAACAGTCATCTGGTGGAAATGACCAGCGTGATGGTGGTTCGCTGGAATACATGCTGCCGCGCTGATGCAAAACCAAATGTGGGAGGGGGCTTGCCTCTGAAGGCGGTGCATCAGTCAAGATATCAGTGGCTGACACTCCGCTATCGGGGGCAAGCCCCCTCCCACATTTGGGTCGTCAGCGGCATCGCCACGGGTCCGGCGCCGTGCCGCCATTTACTGTGGGAGGGGGCTTGCCCCCGAAGACGGTGCGTCAGCTACGAACTCATTGCCTGATGCACCGCATTCCCAGGCAAGCCCTACCTATGAGCCAGGTGTCCTGCTTTCACTCATGAGCCTGCCTGCTATCTTGAATCTCCCCATCGCGGCAGAACTGCGGGATACGGCCATTAAGGGAAGGCAAATAACTCCACCGATAAGCACCAGCAGATGAGGCTGGCTGTCGCTGCAAAAACGCGAAAACCACCTCTGAAGCAATAGCCAATGCTAATTGCTGGCCTGGACATTGATGTCTTCCCGAGCCGAAGCTGAAGGTTCGTCGTTGCATTCGCTTGAGCAAGAAGCTGTCGGGGTCCGGGTTGGCGCAGGGGTCTCGGTTGGCAGCGGCGAGCAATAATAAAATGGCATCGCCCGCCTCTAAAACGCTGCCATCAATCGTGCATCGCTTGGCAACAAACCGCCGAGTATTTTGTACCGGTGAATCGTAGCGGGCTACCTCGGCCACCCACTCAGCGACGAGCGTCGGTGTGGCCTGCATGTCTTCGAACAGGTCAGGATTACGCTGGAGCGCTATGAGGGTGTTGCCGATCAGCCCAGCGGTGGCTTCGCAGGTCTGTGAAAACAGCCCGATCATATTCGCTACCAACGCGTCATCGTCTTTCCAGGCTGAGGCTTCGTAATCGCGATAAAGACGGCCCAATACGCCGCTACCCTTATCGTCGTGACTCAATAGCTCCCCGAACATCTGGCTCAGCCGAGCCGCCCCGCAATGGGCTCTACTGAGTTGAGCCTCGTCACTTAACGGCGAAAGACAGGCGACAAAATCCCGTGTCAGTTGCGCGACTTCTTGTAGCTGGCTGGATGTGAAGCCTATCAAGGTCGCCATGACCGACACCGGTAACCTGAACATCCACTCATTCGGGTTATCGCCCGAGACATCAAGTGTCTCAACACCCTGCGCCACGATGTCTGCGATGTTTTCCGTGCCCATCCAGGCCAGGGTGGGTTCGATGACCCTCCGGGGGCACTGGTGTTGCGTGCCCTCGTTCATGCGCATCAAACGACCGAAAATATCGCCTGCGGCGCCTTGTGCAATGGCCGCTGGAATCGGCTCGTGCAATGGACGTACAAGGCAGTCGGGATGTTCCAGAATGGCCTCGATAACGCAGGCGCCACTGGCAACCCATAACCCAAGATTGGCATCAAATGACAGGCCCCTTTGATGTCTGATGCGTGCGTAATAACCGTAGGGGTCGATATGGGTAGCGGCTTCAAACGGCGTCATTTGGCGGTCCTTTTCACAAAGAACGGCTACTATCGAACAATCGTCACACCGACAATTCGCTCAGGAACGAAATATGGATTCCCAAAGCAATGACACCGCCATTTCTCGTGTCGCAGGCGCCATTGCGGAACCCGCGAGGACAAAAATGCTTTGCTCGCTGATGGACGGTCACGCCCGTACCAGTACCGAAATGGCCGTCATCGCCGACATCAGTGCATCCACGGCAAGCGCACACTTGGCAAGGCTTAAAGAGGACGGTTTGGTCAAGCTGCACACGCAGGGCAGGCACCGCTACTTCAGCCTGGCAGACGCGCACGTGGCCCGAGCTATTGAAGCCCTCATGGTGATCAGCCGAAACGCGCAGACCCGGTTTGTTTCGACGACCCCCCATCGATTGCAGTTGGCGCGGACCTGCTATGACCACATGGCAGGATCCCTGGCGGTACAACTGCACGACTATTTCATCGACTCAGACTGGTTGACCCTGCCGGATGCTGGCGACGGTACGTATCAGCTCACCGTGGAGGGCGAAAAAGGGATGACAGGGCTCGGTATCGAGATAGAAACCGTAAGGGCACAGCGACGTCGTTTCGCTTGCTCATGCCTGGATTGGAGCATGCGCCGCCCTCACCTCGCCGGCGCCTTGGGGGCCGCTGTTCTGCAGGCCGTTACCAGCCGCAAATGGGTTATCCAGGACCTCGATAGTCGGGCGTTGGCATTGACGCCCAAGGGGCGAAAGGAGCTGTACGGCAGATTTGGAATCAAGGTTGAGGAGAAATCAGGCGCCGCGCCCTCATGAGACCGGTACAGGCTACGGAGTGCTGGGTCGGTCCCGCTCAACCCGCGCCAGGTAGCCGTCAATGGTCCCATTGCCGAGTGGCTTGATCTGGATAGAGACCCTGTTCACCTGACGCCCCATCGCGATGCCCTCTCGGGTTCGCACCTGTACATACCCAAGCCTGGGCCAAAAGCGCTCGGCCCTGGTATTGCCCACCACCACCGTCAACCGCAGCCACCGGGCGCCCTTCGCCGCCGCCCATGCCTCAAGGTCCGTGTGCAAGCGCTGCGCCAGCCCGCTGCCGTGCCAGCGCGTATGCACCAGCAGCAAGCCGATATGCCATACCCCGGCGGCAAGCAAATCCGCAGCGATATTCACCACAGCGACCAGTTGATCCTGCGCATCGCGGTAGCCCAGCCAGTACATGTGGCTGCAATGCCAACCTGCGGGTAATTGGCCGCGCAATTCGTCCCGCGCTTCGGTCGGGGCAGCCGGTTCACCATTCACCGCGATGAAATAATCCGGCGCCTGTTCAAAAAATTCTTGCAGCTCAGCCTCATCGCCGCCAAGCAGCTCGACCACCTGAATGTTTTCGAGGGAGCAGCCAGGTAACACGTGTGGATCACCATCCATTTTCAATCCCTTCAATCATCGCGCGTCAGCACTTCCAGCAATTCAATTTCGAAACGCAGGTTGCTGTTTGGCTTGAAATGCGCGCCCATCGAGCGCTCACCATAGGGCAGATGCGCCGGTACATACAACGTGCGTACACCGCCGTACCACAATTTACTGTGGGAGGGGAATTGCCCCCGATAGCGGTGCATCAGTCACCACATTATTGACGGACACGCTGCTATCGGGGGCAAGCCCCCTCCCACCTTTGGATCGCAGCGCATCAGTCAGATAGCAGTCGGCTGTGAGGCTGTCATCGGCTTCGCCACAGGTCACAGCGCCGTACCACAATCTACTGTGGGAGGGGGCTTGCCCCCTCCCACCTTTGGGTCGTAGCGCGTCAGTTAGATAGCCGTCGGCTGTGAGGTTGTCATCGGCTTCGCCACAGGTCACAGCGCCGTACCACAATTTACTGTGGGAGGGGGCTTGCCCCCGATACCGATGCATCAGTCACCACATCAGTGACGGACACGCTGCTATCGGGAGCAAGCCCCCTCCCACCTTTGGATCGGCGTGCATCCAGCGGTCAGGCGTTACAACCAATGCCAGAACCGGCTCCAGAACCCTCGTCCCAACTCATCCTTGCACCCGGCGTATTGCCGCGCATACAGCTGCGAACGCGCCTGTACCTTGCTTGCCACCGGCAGTAGCCAGGCTTTGCTGGCGTAGGTGCGCTGGCGGTAGCCGCCCCAGCCTTCGTGGTAATTGAGGTACTGGCCGTAAGCGTCGTATTTGTAGACGCCGTTGATGGTGTAGGTCTTGTCCATGTACCAACCGATGAAGTCGATGGCGTCGTCGAAATCCTCGCGATCGGCGCCGCTGCGGCCGGTGCTTTTGCGGTAGTCATTCCATACCTCATCCTTGGCCTGGGCATAGCCGGAAGCCGTGGACACGCGGCCCCAGGGGATGATCCACAGCAGGTATTTACGCGGGGTCTTGGCGTCGTAGCGAAAGCCCGACTCCTGATACATGATTGCGAACGGTACCTGGATCGGTACGCCCCAGCGCTTTTGCGTGACCTTGGCGGCGTCGTACCAGTCGTCCTTTTCGCGGAAGATACCGCAGATGTCGTTGGGCGTGCGTGGCGGCGAGGTGCCGCACGCCGCCAACAGAGAGGTGAGTAATAACAGTCCGACGGCTTTGCCTGCGCTCAAGGGGCACCTTTGCGTGATACGCGTAAAATGTCGGGCATTTTACGCGTTCACCGAGGCGGCGTCCTTGCCGCAGACAGTTTTTAAGCCAATGGCACGCGACGGGTTGTCAGCGCGATACGACCGACAAAGAAGCTCAAGGCCGCACCCAACAGCAGCATCGCCAAGGTGCTCCAGGCTGCACGGGACAGTTGCTTGGCCGCCACTTCACCGGCTTCACGGGCTTTCTGTTCAGCCTGTTGCTTGAGCTCTTCGACTTTCTGCATGGCCTGCTGGTAAGCCTGGGCATAGTTATCGACGATCTGCGTGGCTTCTTCCTTGCTCTTGCCGGTACGCGCCGCGACGATGTTGACCAGGGCTTCTTTATCCGCAGCATTGAGTGCAGGCTCGCCGGACGCTTTCACGCGCTCGAACCACTGCTTGAGTTCATCGCCCGCCTGGGCAGGGTTGGTCGCTGCATCAGTAGCCGTTTGCTTGCCATCGGCGGCAGCCTGGTCGGTTTTCTGCTCGACGTTGGCTGGGTCCAGCTCAGGCTTGCCTGTTTGCTTGAGCAAGGTATCGAGTTGGCCTTGCAGGCTGTTCCAGTCCAGCTGGATACCCTGCTCATTCAACTGCTGCTTGATGCTGTTGCCGATCCCCGGTGCGGCGGCGGCAATACCACTGCCGGCAGCCGACAGACCTTTACCTACCACGTTGCCTGCGGTGCCCACTAAGCTTGAGGCCAACCCTGCCAGCAGCCAGGTGGTCAGCAAGGTGGTCAGGGTCCAGGTCAGCACCCCGTGCAGGCCGCCACGGTCCGGCGCGGTGCGCCCGGCCACGAACGCGCCCAGTGCCACGGCTATCAGCGTCGAAACGAACAGCCAGACCCCGGCACCCGTGCCGAAGCCGCTTAGCGGATTACCCGCCTCCATTGGCTCGACGGCACTGGCGCCAATGGCCGTGCCCAGCACGCTCAAGACCAGATAGGTCACCAGTGCAATTGCACTACCGGCCAATACCGAGCTCCACGACACCCGAAACAGCGATCGATTGGTCTCATAGACAGTCGTCATACAAAGGTCCTTTTCAAATTATCGGAGCAAGGCCAAGTGCCTTGTTGGGTGTGAGTGTGGCGAAACGACATACGTTCAGTCGTGGCCCAAATGCACTATCTGGCCTGGTGCATTCGCACTCCCTCGAGGACAATTTCTCTGCACTATCCAGAACCTGGAATGTCGTAATTCAATGCGTCCAGCCCTCGGAGAATCTATGACACAGGATGTTCTTGCCAAAGAAACCAACCGCCGCCAACTGCAACAGATCATCTCCGGGTTATCCGACGGCGTGATCCTGGCGGAGGTCGACCAGACCATTCTCTGGGCGAACGAGGCCGCACTGGCCATGCATGGCGTAGGTGACGTCATGGGGCTGGGCGCCAACACCCAGCAATACGCTGAGCGTTTCGGTTTGCGCTATCGCAACAACCACCCTTTGCAACTGGACAGCTACCCCCTGGCCCGCGCGGCGGCGGGAGAAGAATTCAGCGACGTGATCGTGGAGGTCATTCCTACCGCCGACCAGGAAAAGACCTGGGTGCACCGCCTGCGCAGCCTGATCATCACTGACGCGCAGGGTGAGCCGGAACTGCTGGTGCTGATCCTCAGCGATGCCACCGAATGGGCCAGCGCCGAGCAGCGCTTCGAAAAAACTTTCAACGCCAACCCCGCACCTGCCGTGATCTGCCGCCTGAGCGACCTGCGCTACATCAAGGTCAATCAGGGTTTTCTGGAGATGACCGGCTACAACCGCGACCAGGTCATCGGCAAATCCGTGTACGAACTGGACGTGCTCGAACACGCCGAGCGCAAGGACCTGGCGATCGAGCGCCTGGGGCAAGGCGCGACCATTCCGCAGATGCAGGCCGAATTGAGGTTGCCCGAAGGCGGCAGCAAGCTGGTTGTGGTGGCCGGCCAACCCCTGGACATGAATGAAGAAGACTGCATGCTGTTCTCGTTCATGGACCTGGAGCCGCGTCGCAAGGCGGAAATCGCCCTGCGCCAGAGCGAAGAGCGATTCGCCAAATCCTTCCGCCTGACGCCGGTGCCGACCCTGGTGTGCAACGCTGCCAATCGTCAGGTTGTGGACGTCAACGAAGCATTCATGAGCATCACGGGTTACATCAGTGAAGAACTGATCGGTAAGTCCATCGAAGAAATCAACTTCATCGACAGCCCGACTACCAGCGCGCAATTGTTCGCCACGCTGGAAAAGGCCGGAAACCTCGACGGCCACGACCTCAAGGTACGCAAGAAAGGCAATGAACTGATCGATTGCGTGGTGTCCGCAGACACCGTAGTGATCCAGGATGTGCCGTGCTACCTGCTGGTGTTCATGAACATTACCGAACGCAAGCGCTCGGAGCTGGAGCTGGTGGCGGCCATCGAAGAAGTGATGCAGGACGCCTCCTGGTTCAGCCAGACCTTGATCGAGAAACTGGCCAATGCCAAAAGCGTCAACAGCCCTAACCTGCCGAATGTATCCTTCACCGACCTCACGGCCCGTGAACGGGACGTGCTGGGCTTGATCTGCGAGGGCCTGGCCGACAAGGAAATCGCTTCGCGCTTGAAGCTGGCACCCAATACCGTGCGCAATCATGTGGCGACGGTGTACTCCAAACTGGGCGTCCACAGCCGCAGTTCGGCGATTGTCTGGGCCCGTGAACGCGGGCTGTTTGCTGGCGAACTGCGGGTAAAAAACAAGCGCTGAGAGTGCAAATGCACTAGTTCATCTAGTGCGAATTCGCCTTATTAGCTGGCGGCGCAATCAATAACCTTCAAGGCATCGTATCTGTGCCTTGAAGGAACCTGCATGTTTACCCTCTCTCAACTGCGAAATTGCATCGAAGAAGGCCTGTCGCCGCTGACGTGCGAATTCACCCTGTGCCGGGATGCGTCCTTGACCCTCAAAGTATTCGACGCCGAAACCGGCCGAGTCGACCTGGTGGTCACCGGCATCAGCACCAAACGGCTGCAGACGCCGGAAGAAGTGGCCAAGATGGTCGATGAATTGCGCTACGAACTGCAGAGCAATACCGTCGGCAAACTCAACCTGGATGACTTGCCTTCAGCTTCGCCCCAATAAAATAGAACACCCCGCCCCCTACGATAAATGCCCCGAGCATGAAAAACATGTAATGCGCCGGCAGGCTGGCCAGCACCAGTCCGCATAACACCGGCCCCAATGCGGCACCGAGATTGGCCAGGTTCTGTGCGCCGTAATACATGCCGCGCAAAGGGTCAGGCGCAATCCGGTCGATAAACATGTACTCGGCCGGAAACACGATGATTTCCCCCACGGTAAACACCGCCATCGCCAGCACCCACCACAGCAGGCTGGTCGACAACGCAAAGCCAATCAACCCCAGCATGAACATACTCAAGCCCGCGATCAGCCACTGGCTCAAGTGGCGGTGCGAGATGCGCCGGCCAATCAGGTATTGCAAGGCAATCACCAGCACGGCATTGGTGGTGAGTATTGTGCTGATTACCGTGTAGGTGTATTCGGCGGTGGTGGTAGTCACCAGATATTGCGATAGATAGGCCACGAACTGACCGAACACCACGGCACTGAGCAGCCCACCAACGGTGAAACACACCAAGCGGTGATCCTTGAGCAGCACACGACCTACGGCGAGGAATGACACCGGTTTTTGCGTGGCGTCGACGGTGGTCAGCGAGCGGTCGCCCAGACGCCAATACAGCAGGAAAAAACCCGCGCCCAACAGCGCCGACAGAATAAACGGCAGGCTGATATCCAGCTTGGCCACCATCGCGCCAAAAAACGGCCCCACGGCATAGCCGATATTGGTCAGGGTGTATTTGATGGAGAACACTTCGCTGCGCCCATCCTCGGGCAGCACGCTGGCGAAACCGGCCTTGATCGCGATATCGATGACCGCATAGGCCAGGTTGATCAGAATCAGGCAGCTGTAGAACGTCCAGACAGTCTGCGCCAGAACCGTACCGATGAAACCCAGCACAAACACCAGGCTCAAACCGAGCAACAAGCGGTAACTGTTGACGCGATCGACGAGGAAACCGCCATAGACGCTGAGCAGCGAGCCGACGATCAGCGAACTGCCGATCACCAGGCCGACCTGGCTGATGTCGAGGGCAAAATGACCGGTGAGATAGATCACCAGGTACGGAAACGTGATCGCCTTGGCCAACGTCAGCAGTAACGTGGCGGACAACAACAAGTTTACCGTGCGGGGATAGTTTCTTATTGTGGCAAGCATCCTGCTCTCTTTCTTTGAAGGTAACGCGACCATTGCGGTCGGTTACCTTAACGCAAGAAAGGTGACACGAGCAGGTGGCCCGGCAGGATTATTTCTTGACGGGCGTAATCTCAAGGATGGTGCCGTTGGTGGTCTTGAGCAAAACGTACTTGTCGCCTACACGCGCCCATTGACTCTCCTCTTCGGGCTGCTTGAGGCCGCGTTTTTTCCAGTCTTTGACCGCTGATTCCTCGCGCATCAACATGTCCGGGGCACGGTCACCTTCTTTCAAGTCACGGGCATTGATGTTTGAAGGTTGCACAGTTTCCTGAGGGGTATCGCCGGCCTGCGCCACAAAACTGGCAGTGGACAGGCTTGCGGCAACGAGAACACAGGCAAATAGGGATTTGGACTTCATGGGTGCTCCTTCAATTCAGGGGACGTACCCACACTCCGACCGCGGCGGTGCGCAATCATTCAGGTCAAAACACCAATCGGCGCTGTGGCGAGGGAACTTGCTCCCTCGCCACACCCCCTGCCCCATTGCCGCGATGAAATTAATCCTGTAATTTTTCATGAAATTACTCGAATCAAATTTCATGACACCCCAAGACGAACTCGCCGCCCTCGCCGCCCTGATCCACGACCTGCGCAAACACAAGAAACTCACCCTGGCCCAACTTGCGCAGAAAATCGAGCGTTCGGTAGGTTTTCTGTCCCAGGTCGAGCGCGGCCTGTCGCGCCCGACCGTGGCCGACCTCACCGCCATCAGCCACGCTCTCGACGTCCCTACTACTTACTTCTACAGCCTCCCCAAGCCCAAGGCGGTGGACTGGGTCACGCGGCCCAACGAACGGCGCACGCTGTACTACGCCAATGGCATCACCGACATCCTCGTCTCACCGAGCATGAACGGCGCGTTCTCGATGCTCGACAGCCTGTTGGCCCCCGGTGCCAACAGCGGGGAACAAAGCATGAGCGACCGCGCCGAGCAGGCCGGTTTTGTGCTTGAGGGCGAGCTCACCCTGTGGGTGGAAGGTGAGACCGATGCGGTCACCCTCTACGCCGGCGACAGCTTCCATCTCGCCAGCTTCGCCCACTGCCGCTACGCCAACCTGACCGACCTGCCCGCCCGCGTGCTGTGGGTTTACAACTAGGAGCTGCACCCGTGAAAAGCCCATCTGCAACCTTGCTGGCCGAAGTACGGACCTTCCGCCAGAACCACCCCGAGGTGCGCTACGTCGACCTGATCGCCCTGGACATTGCGGGGCATTTCTACGGCAAGCGCTACCCGGTGGACATGCTCGAGAAAGTCGCCGCCGGCAGCCCCTTGAAGCTGCCTCAGAACGCCGTATTGCTGGGGGCCCAGGGCGGGCTGTTCAAGATTGGCGACTACTGCTTCAACGACGGTGACCCGGACGCCAATCGGCGCCTGGTGCCGGGCACGCTTAAGCCGGTGAGCTGGGAGTCGCAGCCGCTGGGGCAGATGCTGATCACCTCCGACGGCACCGAAGCGCCGATCGAATTCGAACCCCGCGAAGTCCTGGCCAACGTGCTGGAGCGCCTGCATCTCAAAGGCATTCACCCGGTCGTGGCGTTTGAGCTGGAGTTCTACCTGTTCGACAAAAAACTCGACAACGGCCTGCCGCAATTCCCCCGCGACCCACGTTGCGACGATGCCGACGACCAGCCCACCCTGCATATCGAACGGCTGTCGCGCTTTGGCGACGTGCTGGACGACATGGCACAAACCGCCAAGACCCAGGGCATCGATATCACGGTCATCACCGCCGAAATCGGCCCGGGCCAGTTCGAAATCAATTTCGGCCATTCGGACGACAGCCTGCGCGCCGCCGACTGGGCCGCCCTGTTCTGCCGCAGCACGCGCGGCGTGGCACTCAAGCACGGCTACCGCGCCAGCTTCATGGCCAAGCCTTACCTGCAATTTCCCGGCAGCGGCATGCATGTGCACGTCAGCCTGTATGACGGCGCGGGCAACAATCTGCTGGCGGCGAACCAGCAGCAACCGCTGCGCCACGCCGTGGCCGGTTGCCTGGCGTTGCTGCCCCATTGCATGCCGATCTTCGCGCCCAACCACAACGCTTTGCGCCGCCTCGGTGGTACGGTCAACGCCGCCACCCGCGCCAGCTGGGGTTTCGAAGACCGGGATGCGTGCGTGCGCATCCCCGAGTCAGACCCGCGCAACTTGCGTATCGAGCATCGCCTGGCCAGCGCCGACGCCAACCCCTACCTGGTGCTGGCGGCGATCCTCGCCGGTTTGGAGCATGGCCTTGAAGCCAGGCAGGACCCTATCGCGCCGCTGAACGAAGACCGCAGCAGTGGCACCGATTTCCCCGTGGAAATGCTCGACGCCGTGCGCGCCATGCAACATCAGCAAGTTGTGCGCGACAAGCTGGGCGCGGAATTTGTCGATGTATATTGCGAGAACAAGCGCCAGGATCACCTGGCGTTCCAGCAGGAGATTCATGCGCGAGAGTATCGTTGGTTCCTCTAGTCAAAGACCACGGGCACCAGGCGAAAGACCTGACATACATCAAAGAAAGGCTCTAGGACGGGCCTTTCAGGCAAAAATATTGTCGAACAATCCTGGCCTTGTCCGTTGAGAGCGATTATCATCCGGCGCCTTCTCACTACCCGTCGGGTAGTTGTTTCAATGTGTCACCCGAGGCGCCCATGTACCGTTTTTCGTTTCACCGCCCTTTGATTGCCATGAGTCTGGGGCTGGTTTCCCATACCGTCTGCGCAGCCCTGCAACCCATCGCCGAAGCCCCGCTGGCCAGCGATACCGAATTGCACTGCCACTTCAATCGCGATGCCAGCACCGATTGCACCACCACCTACCACTACACGATCCTCACACCCAACGGCCGCGAAATGCTCTCGCGCATCGACTTCAATTATTCCGAAGGCGACAGGTTTGAAGTGATCAGCGCGCAAACCACCCAACCTGGCGCCAAACCGGTCGCCCTCGCCGCCACGCAAATCGACACGCGCACGGCGCCCAATCCGGATCAGGGCTTCAGCCGTGACCAGCAAACCTCCCTGGCTTTTCCGAACCTGCGGGTGGGCACGCACATCCGTTACACCGTACGCGAGCACTATGCCGCCAAGCCGCTGATGTCCCAGTTCCACTACGTGCTCAAGTTCGGCGTCAGCGCGGCCCGCCGTGACCGCTTCAAGGCACGCTTCACCGCCGAGCGGCCGATCCAGTGGCGCAGTGAGCTGTTCGATGATTTCAACGTGACGCTTTCGGCCAATGGCAAGACGCTGGACGTGATGCAAAAGCAACCGGTGTACCTCAACTACATCAATGAACCGTCCAACGCAGCACTGCTGGGCATCCCGCGCCTGGAGCTGGGCAGCGCCCTGGAGCGCCAGGCCTATTTCGGCGACCTGGCCCAGCGCTACAACCAGATACTCGGCGCCCGCCTGCCGGCACACGCCGCTGCCGCCGTGGCCGCTGCCAGTCGGTTGGCCCCGGCGGAGCGAGTCGCCGCGCTGATGCAGCACATCAACGATCACTACCGTTACCTGGGCGATTGGCGCGCCACCGAGCGCGGCTATGTGCCGTTCAACCTGATGGAAATCGAGGAACATGGTTATGGCGATTGCAAGGACCTGGCGATCCTGCTGACAGCGATGCTCAAGGCAACCGGCATCAAGGCCGAAACGGCATGGGTCAGCCGCGGCGATGCGGCGCAAACCTTGCTGATTCCGGGCACCCAGGCGCCCAATCACGCCATCGTGCGCGCCGAAGTGAACGGCCAGGTGTGGTGGCTCGACCCGACCAACCCCGTCTTTGCGCCGGGCCAGACCATGCCCGATATCCAGGATCGCTGGGTGCTGGTCATCGATGCCCAGAGCCAGGTGCGCGAAGAACATATTGCGCTGGAACGCCCCGAAGTTGCGGTGCGCCTGGACAAACACGTGCAGTTCGGCAAGCAAGGCGATGGCGCGGTCGAGGCCACCATCACCTTCAGCCGCCTGCCGCTGATGCAACTGAGCGTCGCCGACCGTCAGCAAGGCAGCACCGCGACCGACCAGAACATCTGCGCCAACTTCGGCAACGACATCAGCGACTGCCGGATCACCCGCCCACCCAGCGCATTTGTGGTGCACGACGGCTACAGCGTCAGCGCACGGATGAACGATCAGCGCGCCCTGGAAAAGCTGGGCAATGATTACGTCTACACCGATCCGTCATTGCAAGATCGCTGGGAGGGTTACATCAATTACCGTCGTCAGGGACAACAGGCCGACCTCTATCTGGGCAACCCTGAAACCTATGACTACACCTATACCCTGACAGGCGCGAAGATGGAAAAAGCTATCCCCGGCTGCGCAGTGCGCTCGCCGTGGTACGACCTGGACCTGGACGGAAAACTGGAGGATGGCACGCTGCGCTATCATTATCGCCTCAGCCAGAAAAAGCGTTGGTTGACCCATGGTGAAGTGGCCAGCGATGCGTTCGGCAAGATGATTGATGAAGCACGCGCCTGTGCCGAGCAGGTGCATCAGGTGGTGAAGCTCTAAATTTCTGCCTGACACAACAGGGTTGAAATGTGGGAGGGGGCTTGCCCCCTCCCACAGTTTGATTCGGTTTCCTCAGTCAGCTTTCGCCCAGCAGCAGGCTCTGCTCCCGCGCGCACAACTCCACCACATAATCCCACAACACCCGCAACCGCACCGACTTGTGCAACTCCCGCCGCGAACTGATCCAATAACTGCGCTGGATGCTCTCCCCCGGCAACAACGGCACCAACTGCGCATCGCCCGCCGCCATGAAACAGGGTAATACCGCAATCCCCAAGCCAGACCGCGCGGCCTGGTGCTGGGCAATCACGCTGGTGCTGTGAAAGACCACCTTGGGACTGCGACAAAAGCTGCTGAGCAATTTCAGCTCCTGGCTGAACAGCAGGTCGTCGACGTAATCGATCCACGCATGGGCCGCGAGGTCTTCGCGTTTTTCAATCGGCGGATGACGCGCAAGATAAGTGCGGCTGGCATACAGCGCCAGGCGGTAATCGGTGAGTTTACGGGTGACCAACTGATCGACGCTGGGGCGCTCCAGGTGAATGCTGATTTCCGCTTCGCGGTTGAGGATGCTGACAAAGCGCGGCACCGCGACCAATTCCACTTCCAGGCCGGGATAACGTTCAAACAGCTCGCCCATGTGCCCGGCGAGGAACATCACCCCCAGGCCCTCCGCCACCCCCAGACGAATCTTGCCCAGGGGCGCCGCCGCGTGTGTGAGTTCGTCTTCAGCCAACAGCGCCACGTTTTCCATGGCTTCGGCATGTTTGAGCAGGGCTTCGCCGGACGGCGTCAGCTCGTAACCGTGGGCGTGCTGCACGAACAGCGCCGTACCAAGGCTTTTTTCGATGGCCTCGATATGCCGGGCCACCGTGGCATGCGTGGTTTTCAACCGTTGCGCGGCGGTGAGCAGGCGGCCGCTGCGCTGCAACTCGAGAAAAAACCGCAGGTCATTCCAGTCAAACATATCGCCTCCGTTGCGCACGCGCAGGTAGCGCTGTTTAAAAACGCACAGCAGCTGGGCAAAAACTAACATTTTTAAGACGAAAACTAACAACTAGGATGGAACCAATAAGAAAAACAAGCGAGGCCCCAGATGCCCATTGCAACTGCTGAATACGATTATGTGATCGTCGGCGCCGGCCCCGCCGGCTGCTTGCTGGCCAATCGCCTGTCCGCCAACCCGGCCCATCGCGTCCTGCTGCTGGAAGCCGGTGGTCGCGATAACTACGCCTGGATTCATATTCCGGTCGGCTACCTGTTCTGCATCGGCAACCCACGCACCGACTGGTGCTTCAAGACCCAAGCCCAGGCCGGTCTGCAAGGTCGCGCCCTGAGCTACCCGCGCGGCAAGGTACTGGGCGGTTGCTCGTCCATCAACGGCATGATCTATATGCGCGGCCAGGCCCGGGACTATGACGGCTGGGCGGCGCAAGGCAACCCGGGCTGGGCCTGGAAAGACGTATTGCCGCTGTTCAAGCACAGCGAAAACCATTTCGCCGGCGATTCGCCGTTCCACAGCGACGGCGGCGAATGGCGCGTCGAGCAGCAGCGCCTGCACTGGCCCATCCTGGATGCATTTCGCGACGCAGCACAGCAGAGCGGCATCGCCAACGTCAGCGATTTCAATCAGGGCGATAACGAAGGTTGCGGTTATTTCCAGGTCAACCAGAAGGCCGGGGTGCGCTGGAATGCGGCCAAGGCGTTTCTCAAACCGGTCCGCCAACGGCCCAACCTGACCGTATTGACCGAGGTGGAGGTCGACCGCGTGGTGCTGGAAAACGGCCGCGCCTCCCAAGTGATCGGGCGCCGGCACGGCCAGCAACTGAGCTGGAAAGCCTGCAGGGAAATCGTGCTGTGCGCCGGTGCCGTCGGCTCGCCAGGCATCCTGCAACGCTCAGGCATCGGCCCGGCCCATGTGCTCAAACCGGCGGGGATCGACGTGGTGCATGAACTGCCGGGCGTGGGGGGCAACCTGCAGGACCACCTGCAACTGCGCCTGATCTACAAGCTGGAAAACGCGCGCACCCTGAACCAGATCGCCGGCACCGTATGGGGCAAGATGGGCATGGGCCTGCGCTACCTGTATGACCGCAGCGGGCCGCTGTCGATGGCGCCCAGCCAGCTTGGCGCGTTTGCCCGCTCCGGCCCGGAGCAGACCTCGGCCAACCTTCAATACCATGTGCAGCCGTTGTCCCTGGAGCGCTTTGGCGAACCGTTGCATGCGTTCCCGGCCTTTACCGCCTCGGTCTGCGACCTGCGCCCACACAGCCGCGGGCGAATCGATATCCGCTCGGCCAACCCGGCAGACGCACCGCTGATCCAGCCCAACTACCTCAGCCACCCCGAAGACCTGCGCGTGGCCGCCGACGCCATTCGCCTGACAAGGCGAATCGTGGCCGCTCCAGCCCTGAGCCGGTTCAAGCCGGTTGAATACCTGCCCGGTGACGCTCTGCAAACCGAAGAGCAACTGCACGAAGCCGCGGCGCGTATCGGCACCACCATCTTCCATCCGGTAGGCACCTGCCGTATGGGCGATGACAGGGACGCCGTGGTCGACGCACAGCTGCGCGTGCATGGCGTGCCGGGCCTGCGCATCGCCGATGCCTCGATCATGCCGCGCATTACCTCGGGCAACACTTGTTCACCGACGCTGATGATCGCCGAGAAGGCCGCGCAGTTGATCCTTTCACCGAACACAAGGAGCCTCGCCCCGGAGAGAGAACTGGTTCACGCAATCTGAACAGCGGCGCCGCACCTGGCGCCGACAGTGGAACAACAATAAATAATCACTGTGAGGGTTACCCGATGTCAGAACATGCTCAACCCCTGGGCTCGGCGATGGATGCGAGCACCGGCAACGACTCGAAGAAAGTCATTTTTGCCTCGTCCCTCGGGACGGTTTTCGAATGGTATGACTTCTTCCTCTACGGCGCTCTCGCCGCGGTGATCAGCAAACAGTTCTTTGCCGGGGTCAACGACACCACGGCGTTTATCTTCGCGCTGATGGCGTTCGCCGCAGGCTTCGTGGTGCGGCCGTTCGGCGCGCTGGTATTCGGCCGCCTGGGCGACATGATCGGGCGTAAATACACCTTCCTCGTCACCATCATTCTGATGGGCGTAGCAACCTTTTGCGTGGGCCTGTTGCCGACCTACGCCAGCATCGGCATCGCTGCGCCGATCATTCTGATCGTGCTGCGCATGCTGCAAGGCCTGGCGCTGGGCGGTGAATACGGTGGCGCCGCCACGTATGTGGCCGAGCATGCGCCTGCCGGCAAACGTGGCTTGCACACCAGCTGGATTCAATCCACCGCCACCCTCGGCCTGTTGCTGTCGTTGCTGGTGGTATTGGCCTGCCGTTACTTCACCGGCGACCAGTTCGAGGTGTGGGGCTGGCGCATTCCGTTCCTGTTCTCCATCGTGTTGCTGGGCATCTCCACCTGGATTCGCATGAGCCTGCACGAATCGCCAGCGTTCCTGAAAATGAAAGAGGAAGGCAAGGTCAGCAAGGCGCCCATCCGCGAGTCGTTCGGTAAGTGGGAAAACCTCAAGGTCGTACTGATCGCGCTGTTCAGCATCAACGGCGGGCAGGCGGTGACCTTTTATGCGGCGCAGTTTTACGTGCTGTTCTTCCTCACTCAGTTCCTGAAGATGGACCCGGCCCTGGCCAACATGTTGCTGATCATCAGCGTGGTGATTGGCGCGCCGTTCTTCATCCTGTTTGGTTGGCTGTCGGACAAGGTCGGGCGCAAGCCGGTGCTGATGCTTGGCCTGCTGCTGGCGACCGTGTTGTATTTCCCGATTTTCAAGGGCCTGGCGCACTACACCAACCCGGCGATGGACCAGGCCAGTCGGCAAGCACCGATTACCGTGCAAGCCGACCCGACCACGTGCACCTTCCAATTCGACCCGGTGGGCAAAGCGCGCTTTGACAGCCCGTGCGACAAGGTCAAGACCTTCCTGGTCAAGCAAGGCCTGCCCTACAGCAGCGTCGCCGCCCCTGCCGGCGCGCCGGTGCAAGTCAGCGTGGGCGACGTACGTATCGATGGCTTTGACGAAGCGGCATTGCGCGGCGCGGTGACGTTGGCCGGCTACCCGAGCTCGGCGGACATGGCCCAGGTCAACAAGGTGATGGTGGTGGTGCTGATCGTGGCACTGATCCTGATCGCAGCCATGTGCTACGGCCCCTTGGCGGCACTGATGGTGGAGCTGTTCCCGACCCGCATCCGCTACACCTCGATGTCGTTGCCCTACCACATCGGTAACGGCTGGTTCGGCGGGTTCCTGCCGACTGTGTCGTTTGCCCTGGTGGTGTACACCGGGGATATCTTCTATGGTTTGTGGTACCCGGTGGTGGTGACCGGTGTGAGCCTGATCGTCGGGCTGTTCTGTCTTAAAGAAACGCGGCATGTGGATATTGATAGGGGTTGAGTGAGCGGTGAGCGGTGAGCGGTGAGCGGTGAGCTGCAAGCTGCAAGCTACAAGCTGCAAGGAAAAGCTGATCAGCTTGGCTTGCAGCTTGAAGCTTGAAGCTTGAAGCTTGAAGCTTGAAGCTCGCAGCTTGAAGCTTGCAGCCTGAAACTTTAAGCTGTACATCCATACAGATAACAGTTGCTCATTTCTCTCCGACTAAGCATCCTGCAAGGCATCAACCCGATACGATGTGATGACCATGCAGCTGTACCTCTGTGAAAAACCCTCCCAGGCCAAGGACATCGCGGCCGTGCTCGGCGCCAGTCGCCGGGGCGATGGATGCTGGCTGGGCAACGGGGTCACAGTCACCTGGTGCATCGGCCACCTGCTGGAAACCGCCCCGCCTGACGCTTATGACGCCAAGTACAAACGCTGGGTGCTCACCGACCTGCCGATCGTCCCGGAAAAATGGAAGATGCAGGTCAAGCCCAGAACTGCCAGCCAGTTCAAGGTGGTCAAGCGCCTGCTGGGGGAAGCCGGGGAACTGGTGATCGCGACCGATGCCGACCGCGAGGGTGAAATGATCGCCCGTGAGCTGGTGGAACATTGCCGTTATCGAGGGCCGATCCAGCGGTTGTGGCTGTCGGCGCTGGATGATGCCTCCATCCGCAAGGCGCTGGCCGCACTCAAGCCCGGGGCGCAAACCTTCAACCTGTACCACTCGGCCCTGGGCCGCTCACGTGCCGACTGGCTGATCGGCATGAACATGAGCCGCTTGTTTACGTTGCTCGGACGTCAATCCGGCTATCAGGGGGTATTGCCGGTAGGCCGCGTGCAAACCCCAACCCTGCGCCTGGTGGTCGACCGTGACCGCAGCATCGCCGATTTCATCCCGGTGGCGTATTGGGCTATCGATGTGGACCTGCGCCACGAACGCATGACTTTCACCGCCCAATGGCGCGCCGCCGACGATGCCTGCGATGACCAGGGCCGTTGCCTCAACCCGCAACTGGCCCGGGACGCCGCCGACGCCATGAGCCTGGCGGCCGGCGCGCGACTGGCAAAGCTGCGCACCGAGCGCATGCGTGAGGTCGCCCCCCTGCCCTTCGACCTCGGCACCCTGCAGGAAATCTGCTCCAAAAAGCTCGGCCTCGGCGCCCAGGAAACGCTCGATATCGCCCAATCGCTCTACGAAACCCACAAGGTCATCACCTACCCGCGCAGCGATTGCGGCTACCTGCCGCTGAGCCAGCACAGTGAAGCGCCGAAGATTCTCGCCGCACTCGGCCGCGCGGATCCGGCCGTGGGCGATCTGATGGTCTACATAGACCCCAATCGACGCTCACGCGCCTGGAACGACGCCAAGGTCAGCGCCCACCACGGCATTATCCCCACCGGGGCCGGCAAGGACGTCGGGCAACTCACCGGCAAGCACCGCGCGGTCTACACGCTGATACGCGCACGCTACCTGGCGCAATTTCTGCCCAACCATGAATACGACCGTACCCAGGCGGACTTCGACTGTGCAGGCCAGGCGTTACGTGCAGTGGGCAAAGTCATCATCGAACCGGGCTGGAAACGCGCATTGCCCGAAGCCCTTGCCCCCGCCAAAGGCCGGGACACCCCTGCTCCTCAAGCCTTGCCGATGCTGGTGCAAGGCCAGGACTGCGCGGTGGCCAAGGTCAAACTGAAGGACCTGTGGACCCAACCTCCCAAGCCTTTCACTGAAGGCGACCTGATCAAAGCGATGAAAAACGTCGCCAAGCTGGTGGAGGATCCGCTGCTCAAGCAGAAGCTCAAGGACACCACCGGCATTGGTACCGAAGCCACCCGCGCGGGGATTATCCAGGGCCTGCTGGACCGAGGTTACCTGGTGAAGAACGGCAAGGCACTGTCAGCCACCGCAGCGGCTTTCAGCCTGATTGACGCAGTGCCTCGCGCCATTGCCGACCCCGGCACCACCGCCATCTGGGAGCAGGCGCTGGATATGGTGCAAAGTGGCGAAATGAGTCTGGAAGAGTTCGTCGCCAAACAAGCGGCGTGGATGAGCAAGCAGGTGGCTCGCTGCAATGGCATGCGCATGACCATTACCGCCCCCGCCAGCCCGGCAAGCAAAGGCGCGGCGGCGTGGAAAACCAAACGCAAGAGCGCGCCACGCAAGACGGCGGCCAACCCCAAGCGGGCAAAAAAGCCGGCAAATGCCGGGTAGAGTGCAAAATAATCCGGCGAATGACGCTTTTCGACGGGTTTAACGCCGCTTTGGACCTTGCTGCAACGTAGTGCGTCTAGGATTCTGTAGGGGATAGCTGACTACCTAACAACAACACCGGAGTGGCCGCCATGAAAACCGTCGCAGAATTGCTCAAAGCCAAGGACCAGAAGAACCAGGACGTCCACACCATCCAGTGGGACCACACCGTGTTCGAGGCGCTGGTGCGCATGTCCGAGAAAAACGTCGGGGCTTTGCCAGTGGTCAGGGACGGCGCAGTGGTGGGGATCATCAGCGAGCGCGATTACGCACGTAAACTCATCCTCAAGGGGCTGTCGTCGGTGACCACCCGCGTTGACGACGTGATGAGCTCCCCGGTCATCACCGTAGATACCCACAAAACGGTCGAGGCGTGCATGAACATCATGACCGACAGTCACCTGCGCCACCTTCCGGTCGTCGAAGACGGCAAACTGCTCGGCCTGTTGTCCATCGGCGACCTGGTCAAGGAAGCCATTGCTGAACAAGACGCCTTGATCAAACAGCTGGAGCAGTACATCCGCGGCGAATAGGAGATCCCATGCTCGACACGCTGGAACATCAAGCAGACCACCTCGACACGCTGCATCGGGCGATGGCCGAAAAGCGCTTCCTGGTGCTGACCGGTGCGGGCATCAGCACCTCGTCGGGTATCCCCGACTACCGTGACAGCGACGGAGTGCGCCGGGGCAAAGCGCCGATGATGTACCAGGACTTCCTCGCCACCGCGCAAGCACGCCGCCGTTATTGGGCCAGGGCTATGCTGGGTTGGCCACGGGTGCGCCTTGCCCGGCCGAACAAGGCGCATCAGGCCCTGGCGGCCCTACAGCAAAGGGGGATCATCAGTGGCCTGATCACGCAAAACGTCGACACGCTGCACGATCAGGCCGGCAGCCACGAGGTGATCGAGTTGCATGGCAGCTTGCACCGGGTGCTGTGCCTGGATTGCCAGCAGCGTAGCGAACGCGACGTGATCCAGCGGCGGATGGAAATCGACAACCCACACTTCGCGCACGTCCATGCGGTGCAAGCGCCTGACGGCGATACCTTGCTCGACCCTGTTTTCGAGGAGCGCTTCCAGGTCCCATGCTGCCCCCATTGCGAGGGGCAACGGCTGAAACCGGACGTGGTGTTTTTTGGTGAAAACGTGGCACCTGCTACCGCAGCCAGCGCCATGGCTGCTGTGCACGATGCCGAGGGGCTGCTGGTCGTGGGTTCATCGCTGATGGCTTATTCGGCCTTTCGCCTGTGCAAGGCAATGGTGGAACAGGGCAAGCCGGTGATTGCCATCAACCTGGGCAAGACCCGCGGGGATGAGCTGCTGCAGGTAAAGATCGAAGCGCAGTGTGAGCAATTGCTACCTCTGCTCGTCGAGCGGCTGTAGGAGCGAGCTTGCTCGCGAAAAACCCACAGGCGCCGCGTGCAACTTATCCACTTCACTAAACGCTATCACGCGACCCACCGCACGAAAAATGACGCCCAAGTCACGTTTTTCCTGCATCTTCCCGCCACCACAGCGTTTTATGTAGTGCCTTAAAATAATCACTACATAATCGTTGACGTAAGCTTTTTGTCCTTGCATTATCGAGACGTCTCCCGGATCGGGAGTGTTGGTAACACGCGTTTTGAACAGGCTCGTCTGACCGCCGAGCTGTTTTCCCGGATGTGCACTGCCCACAAGGCAGATTGATGAAGCTGACTGGCCCCGAAAGGGAACGGTACAAGGAGCTAAAGCGCTGCTTGTCTTCGTTATGAATGCATTGCGTAGCGGTTCATCAGCAAAACTACATGCTTCGGTTCACGACCCTGCCCGTATTCGGCAGACCGTCACTGACGCCCGGTTTTCTGAGCCGGAGACAACTTTGAAGTTTTCAACGAATCAATTGATAGATCGCCAACTGGTCAAGGGGCTTACACATGAATCTGAACAACCAACCCACTATCGATGAATTGGCTGAGATGTTCGCCGCGCAGAAAGACACACTCGACGACCATATCCTGTGGATTGGCAAATCGGGTGAAGTTCAACTTGACTGCGTGGCGCCCCACACCGAAGAAGCCGAATTCGACCGCAATCACCGTGAACTGGCGGCGCGCCTGAAGATGTACCGTCGCGGCCAGGGTTATGTTGGCAAGAAAGCGGCGGCCGATCGCAACTTTATCGAGCAGGTGTTCGACACACTTAACAATGCCTGGGCTTCTTTCAAAGACAGCTCGCAAGTTAAAGTGATTGATCGTTACTACTGAGTCGTTGTTGTTCTAAAGTGGGGGCTGGCTTGCCGGCCCCCACTTTTTGTTCGTGGCGTATTCAGAAAGTTGGAAACCGCCCCTTCCCCGCTTCATCTTTAAAGATATCGAACAGCACCTGCGCCGCTGCCGAAAGCTCATGCCCCGGTTTGGTCAGTACGCCAATGGGCCGCTCGATTACCGGGCCGGTCAAGGTGATGCAACGGGCGCCCGCCTCCTCCATCTGCCGTGCGCATAACGCCGGCACAGCGCTGACGCCCAAGCCGCTGGCAACCATCTTGCCCACCGTAGCCAATTGATGGCTTTCCAACGCCACGGGCAGGTTCATCTGCAACGCGCCCAAGTGCTCTTCGAGCATGACCCGGACCGTCGATGGACGCTGGAGAGTAATGAAGGGTTGCTCCAGCAGGCTTTTCCAGTCGACCTCAGCCAATCGCGCCAAAGGCGAATCTCCCGGCACCACTGCGATAAACCGGTCCAGGTACAACGGCGTGAACGCCAGTGACGAACCGTCGGACGGCTGGAACGCCACGCCCAGTTCCACCTGGCGGTCGCGCACCATCTCCAGCACGTGCTCGTTGATCAGGTCATGCACCGTCACGTTCACCTGAGGGTAACGCGCGCGGAATATCTTCAGAATCGGTGGCAGCAGGTTGCCGGCAAATGACGGCATCGCCGCCACCGTCACACGCCCGCGTTGCAGGGTGAAGCGTTGGCGCAGCTCGTCCTCGGCGTTGTCCCAGTCGGCAATCAATCGACGCGCCAGCGGCAACAGTGATTCGCCTTCGGGCGTCAGCGCGACATTGCGTGTATTACGGCTGAACAGGCGCCCGCCCAACCCTTCTTCCAGGCCTTTGATCGTCAGGCTCAGCGCCGACTGGGACAGGTGCAGACGCTCACATGCAGCGGCAAAACTCAGGCTCTGGGCCACGGCCAGGAAGGCACGCATTTGTTTAATGGTCATAGGAAGCTCCAAGCGACAAGTTGAAAGCTGCAAGTCAAAGCAGTGGCCGACTAGGCTTGAAGCTTGCGGCTTGAGGCTGATTATGCTGTTTTCCAAACCAATCAACCTTAAAAAACAACTTAACAAATCAATCCTTCAGCGCAACACTCAATCCATTGGCTGGCCCACTAACAATAAAAGAGGTGCATATGGCAGGTTTCGATAAGCGCGTGGCGTCCTACGAAGAAGCGCTGGCAGGCCTGAAAGACGGCATGACCATACTCTCCGGCGGGTTTGGCCTGTGCGGCATTCCAGAAAACCTCATCGCCGAGATCAAGCGCAAAGGCACCCGTGACCTGACCGTAGTGTCCAACAACTGCGGCGTCGACGGTTTCGGCCTGGGCGTGCTGCTGGAAGAAAAGCAGATCCGCAAAGTGATCGCTTCCTACGTGGGCGAAAATGCCCTGTTCGAAAAGCAGTTGCTCAGCGGCGAAATCGAAGTGGTACTGACCCCCCAGGGCACCCTCGCGGAAAAAATGCGTGCAGGCGGTGCCGGCATCCCGGCCTTCTTCACTGCCACCGGCGTCGGTACCCCTGTCGCCGAAGGCAAGGAAACCCGCGAGTTCAACGGTCGCCCCTACCTGATGGAAGAGTCCATCACCGGTGACTTCGCTATCGTCAAAGGCTGGAAAGCCGACCACTTCGGCAACGTCATCTATCGTCACACCGCCCAGAACTTCAACCCGCTGGCCGCCACCGCCGGCAAAATCACCGTAGTCGAAGTCGAGGAAATCGTCGAACCGGGCGAACTGGACCCGGCGCAGATCCACACCCCTGGCATCTACGTCGACCGGATCATCTGCGGCACCTTCGAGAAGCGCATCGAACAGCGCACTGTCCGCAAATAATCCACGTCCAGAACAATAAGAGGAATCAACCATGGCTCTTACCCGCGAACAAATGGCTCAACGCGTCGCCCGCGAAATGCAGGACGGTTTCTACGTCAACCTCGGCATCGGCATTCCAACCCTGGTGGCCAACTACATTCCCGAAGGCATGGAAGTGATGCTGCAATCGGAGAATGGCCTGCTCGGCATGGGACCGTTCCCGACTGAAGACACCATTGACGCCGACATGATCAACGCCGGCAAACAAACCGTCACCGCGCGCATCGGCGCCTCGATTTTCTCCTCCGCCGAGTCCTTCGCGATGATTCGCGGCGGCCACGTCGACCTCACTGTACTCGGCGCCTTCGAAGTCGACGTACAAGGCAACATCGCCTCGTGGATGATCCCCGGCAAGTTGGTCAAGGGTATGGGCGGCGCGATGGACCTGGTGGCCGGTGCGGAAAATATCATCGTGATCATGACCCATGCGTCCAAGGACGGTGAGTCGAAATTGCTCAGCCAGTGCAGCCTGCCGCTGACCGGCGCCCACTGCATCAAGCGTGTGCTGACGGACCTGGCCTACCTGGAAATCGAAAATGGCGCTTTTGTCCTCAAGGAACGCGCACCTGGCGTCAGCGTTGAAGAGATTGTCAGCAAGACCGCCGGTAAACTGATCGTCCCGGACCACGTTCCAGAAATGCATTTCCAGTGAGGACAGATTCCATGCAAGACGTCGTGATTGTTGCTGCCACCCGCACCGCTGTGGGCAGCTTCCAGGGTTCGCTGGCCACTATCCCGGCCCCTGAACTGGGCGCTGCGGTGATTCGTCGCCTGCTGGAGCAGACCGGCCTCGACCCGGCCGAAGTGGATGAAGTGATCCTGGGCCAGGTACTCACCGCAGGCAGCGGCCAGAACCCGGCGCGCCAGGCTTCGATTCTCGCCGGCCTGCCCCACGCCGTGCCGAGCCTGACCCTGAACAAGGTTTGCGGCTCGGGCCTCAAGGCCCTGCATCTGGGTGCACAGGCGATCCGTTGCGGCGACGCGGACGTGATCATCGCCGGCGGCATGGAAAACATGAGCCTGGCGCCATACGTATTGCCCGCCGCGCGCACCGGTTTGCGCATGGGCAACGCCAAGATGATCGACAGCATGATCACCGACGGCCTGTGGGATGCGTTCAACGACTACCACATGGGCATCACCGCCGAAAACCTGGTGGACAAGTACGGCATCAGCCGTGAGGCACAGGACGCCTTTGCCGCTGCCTCCCAGCAAAAAGCGATCGCCGCCATCGAAGCCGGACGGTTTGCCGATGAGATCACGCCGATCCTGATTCCCCAGCGCAAAGGCGACCCGCTGGTCTTCGACGTGGACGAACAGCCGCGTGCCGGTACCACCGCCGAGTCCCTGGCCAAGCTCAAACCCGCCTTTAAAAAGGACGGCAGCGTCACCGCCGGCAACGCCTCCAGCCTTAACGACGGCGCCGCAGCGGTGCTGTTGATGAGCGCCACCAAAGCCAAGGCCCTCGGCCTGCCCGTGCTGGCACGCATCGCCAGCTATGCCAACGCCGGGGTCGACCCGGCGATCATGGGCATCGGCCCGGTTTCAGCCACCCGCCGCTGCCTGGACAAGGCCGGTTGGCAATTGGGCGACCTGGATTTGATCGAAGCCAACGAAGCCTTCGCCGCGCAATCCCTGGCGGTGGGCAAAGAGCTGGAATGGGACGCCGACAAGGTCAACGTCAACGGCGGCGCCATCGCCATCGGCCACCCGATTGGTGCTTCAGGCTGCCGCGTGCTGGTGACCCTGCTGCATGAAATGATCAAGCGCGACGCCCGGAAAGGCTTGGCGACGCTGTGCATCGGTGGTGGCCAAGGCGTAGCCCTGGCCCTCGAACGCGGCTGATGATCCAAGAGCAACACGGAAAAGGCCCGGTTCCACGAAAACCGGGCCTTTTCTTTATCCGAGATTGATCGTGCCCTCGCGTGGGAACGATCAAACACCGCAAGAAATCAGCGCTTCATACAACGCTGATACCGCTCATCCACCCGCTTTGCAAACCACGCCGTGGTCAGATTGCGCGTGATCTTCGGGCTCTTGAGCACGATGCCCGGCAGGATCGCCCGCGGCAGCGGTTTGCCGGCAGCCTTGTCGGCCAGGGCGAACACGCGCTTGTAGAGGGTGGTGTCCTCGAAGTCCAACGCATCGCCTTGCTCCAGTTGGCTGCGAATGCTCGGGTTGCGCATATCCAATTTCGCCCCCAGCGAACGCACCGCCAGCTCAGTGGTGCCGGGCAGCAACGAACCATAGCGAATCAAATCCCCATCCAGCGCCAGTTCGGTGCCTGAAGCACGGCTGACAGCGGCCTGGAACGCGGCATTGCGGCTGGCGTACCAACCCGCATTGAAATCGGCGAAGCGATACAGCGGCTGGTCATAGCTGACCGGGTAACCCAGCAGATGGGCGATACCAAAGTACATACCGCCACGTCGAGTGAACACTTCGCGGCGAATCGTACCGTCCACCGGGTACGGATAACCCCGCGCCTGTTTCTGCGCAAAGTCGATGCTGACCTGCATCGGGCCGGCGGTGTGCACCGGGTTGAAGCCGCCGAACAGTGTGTTGCCCAGCGGCACGACGCTGATGAAATCGTCGAAGATCCCGCTCAGGTCCTTCTCGGTGCGCGCGGCATTCAAACGCTCGGCGTAGGTTTTGCCGCTGGGCGAACGCAATTGCAAGGCGCTGCGCACGACAAACGCCGGCACATGAACCTTCCCGGCACGCCGCAGGATTTCATCCTGGGCGATCTTGCCCATGCCCGGCACCGGTGGGTCGACCTGAAAAGTAGACTCCTGCTCGGTCACCGCCAGTACGGCGCAGATGTTTTCGGTGCTGGGGTAGATCTTTTGGGTGTCGAACGCGGTGTAGATATCCTGGGCCCAACCTTCGCGGTCCGCGACCTTGGCCGGCAGCAGGCGCACGATCTGCGTCTTCACCTCGGCCTCGCTGCGCTCGGGTTGCTGCGGGCCGCGTGAGGTGGAGCAACCGGCCAGCACCAGCAACGTTGCGAGGCAGAGAGTCAGGCGGCTTGAATACATAAGGCTTCCTTGGTAGACGGCGGGTCGGGCGATGGGGATATCGACAGGCAAGTCTAACCGGGGTTCGCGGGTATGCCGAACTGGATGCGGCTCTGGCTGAAACTTCCCACATAAGTGTCGGATAAGCTCTACTCCGCCGCCCCGAGAACCGCTGCAAAGTCCCTCGCCTGATCAAACAGTGCGAGGGATTGCAGATGGTTTTTCCGGTTAAAGCCCTGATCGACAGGGCTCACCCATGATCGACGCAACCAGCCAAGCCATTGGCTTCCTGGTGTTGGCCGCGATGGATGCAAAGACGCGGGACGTCGAGTCCATCCTCAGCGATTTTCGGGGATGCCTGCACCCATACGACACTTGGGCTGAAAGCTTTTTCAGCTTCTCGGCACTGAATGTCGAGCAAGTGTTCAAGGTGGGAGAAGAAGTAGCGCTCGTAGCGCCGATCAATCGGTCCCTCTTTCCCAGCAGCACGGTCGCCACGTGTACAGCCAACGGCACGTTGACCCTGGTGCATATGTTCCAGAGTTCGCGGTTCGTGCCGATCGGCAACACACCGGTCGTGGTGCAGCGCATCGATCCAGACGGCGGTCCGCTGGGGACCCCTATCCATAAGACCATCGGTCCCAGCGGCATTCTGGAAATCACCGAGTGTGATCGCAACCAGAAGTACCGAGTCAGTTTCTACCCCGACGTTTCTTCGCAGCATTTCAAGGCGCTGTACGCCTCTTATCAGTCGGTCATTGCGTCACTGGAAGGCTGGTTGCGCAGTGAGTGGGGGACCACTTTCGAACCCCTGTGGAAGGGGTACTCCGAGGCAAACTTCCTCGAACGCTACCTTTCGCTGTACGGCGCCTATGCCCGAGGTTTCAGCGACTCCCTTTACTCAATCTGGGACGACGTAGAGCAGTTATTTCAATGGCTGTCAGCCCCCCTGGCCAATGCTGAAAAGCTGCTGCACTACTTTTCCCAAGACGAGTTTGAAAAATTACTGACGTTAAGTGCCGAGACGCTCGCCAAGGGTCTGCTGGTGCTGAGCGACGAGCCTTTGCTGTTCATTCACCTGGCGGCGCTGGTCAGCTGGATGCGGATGCTGCCACCGCCCTATATGAACGAAATGCTGGGCGAGATTGGCGCCGAGGTCGTCATCAATCTGTTACTGGGCCTGGCGACGGGCGGCATGGGTATTGTGGTGCGCATGAGCACGAAAGTGCTGGCTGGCATCAAGTCGCGCCGGGTGCGCAGGTGGCTGGAGCAGATAGCCGAGCAGTTCGGGAAAGTTCGCTTGGTGGGGCATGGCGAAGCGCTCAAGCCGGTGCTGCTGAGCAGTGCGGCGACGCCGATCAAGGCAGTGCCGGTGGCGCCGTTGCAGGCGGGCGAGCATCTGGTTTCGAACCCGGTGCCGATGGTGCGCAGCAAGGCGCAGCGTACGGCGTTGGTGCGCCAGGAGTCGGTGGATGATGTGCCTGCCGTGGCGTCGAATCCGAAGGGCGATGCAGCGGCTTCTGCGCATAAAACCGTTACGAACGGTTGCCCGGTATCGATGGTCACTGGCGAGGAACTGCTGACCCTCACCGACGGTACGCTGGATGGCATCTTGCCGTTCGAGTGGACGCGCTTGTACCGCACCAGTGCGGTGGAAGTGGATTGCGGGTTGGGGTTTGGCTGGAGTCATGCGCTGGCTCAACGGCTTGCGGTTTCTGGCGATTCGGTGGTGTGGACCGACCATGAGAATCGCTCCACCACCCTGCCCTTGCCGACGGTGGCTCGTCCGGCAATTACCAACAGCCTGGCGGAAGCGGCGATTTATTTGGGATCGGTTCCTGGCGAGTTGGTGCTGGCCCAGTCTTCTCGGTTTTATCACTTTTGCGACGGCGTGCTGACGGCGATCAGCGATGCGTATGACAACCGATTGCGCATTTTCCGGGATCGGTTGGGGCGCATTGAGCGACTGGATAACGGTGCAGGGCGTTCTTTGCTCTTGCGCTACGAGTTGGGCCGGATTGTGGCGGTGGACTACCAGGTTCATCGCGCCCAAGGCCACGAACCCTTCGTTTGGGTGACCGAGCAAAACGTCGTTTCCTACGCCTATG
>NZ_QGAJ01000006.1:0-292567 GCF_005233615.1 Pseudomonas sp. CFBP13528 | reverse complement strand
CATAGGCGTAGGAAACGACGTTTTGCTCGGTCACCCAAACGAAGGGTTCGTGGCCTTGGGCGCGATGAACCTGGTAGTCCACCGCCACAATCCGACCCAACTCGTAGCGCAAAAGCAAAGAGCGCCCCACACCGTTATCCAGCCGCTCAATACGCCCCAACCGATCCCGGAAAATGCGCAATCGGTTGTCATACGCATCGCTGATCGCCGTCAGCAGGCCGTCGCAAAAGTGATAAAACCGAGAAGACTGGGCCAGCACCAACTCGCCAGGAGCCGAGCCCAAATAAATCGCCGCTTCCGCCAGGCTGTTGGTAATTGCCGGACGAGCAGCCGTCGGCAAGGGCAGGGTGGTCGAGCGATTCTCATGGTCCGTCCACACCACCAAATCGCCTGAAACCACAAGCCGCTGCGCCAGCGCGTGACTCCAGCCAAACCCCAACCCGCAATCCACTTCCACCGCACTGGTGCGGTACAACCGCGTCCACTCGAACGGCAAGATGCCATCCAGCGTACCGTCGGTGAGGGTTAGCAGTTCCTCCCCGGTGACCATTGACACCGGGCAACCGTTCGTAACAGTTTTATCCGCAGAAGCCGCTGCATCGCCCTTCGGATTCGACGCCACGGCAGGCACATCATCTACATGGTCTTTGTGCAGCAGCACCGCGTTCTGCCGAGCCTTCCAGCGCATCTGCAGAGTGCCCTGCTTCAGCCCACCGACCACCCCTCGAATCGCCACCGCTTTGTAGCGATCCACCGCCTGCATAAACTTAGTCAGAATTGCCAGCATGCTCTGTACGAAGCCAATTGCGGCCTCAACAATCCGAGCGCCATACTTGACCAGCCGCAGGCTCAAATACGCCACACCCGCCGCCGGCAAGGCGATGGTCAGTACCGCGCCAATCACCAGATCAATCAGCAGCGATACTATTAACCCTGCGGCCACTTGCGCGATCTGGCTCGGCGGCAACGCGTCCAGCCAGACCAGTGCGGTGCGCACCAGAAGGAACAGCGCCGCCTCATCACTGGCCAGCAACATCGCGTGTTCCATGATTTTGGGTGCATCGCTGGCGATTTGCGCCAACTTGGCTGCTTGGGCTCCCAAGTGCTCTGCGTACTGCAACGGGTCTTCAAGGATCGACTGCACCAGCTTTATGCTGTCCCACACATCACGGATCGCCGCCCAACTGCCCGCCAGCATGCCGCTGCCAATTGCACTGGCCGTGGATTGCTGCCAATGGGGCTTGAAGTCCTTCCACTGATCGCGCAGCCATTGCTCCAGATCTGCTGTCAGCCCGGCATAAGAGGCGAACAAGGCATCCACTTGCTGCGGTGAAACACCGCCTTGAACCCGAACTTGATAGCGCCCGCCGGCGGCGCAATAGTGCGAACCCTCGCCGTGCTCATCGAGCATGATCACTGCTGAACTACCGTCATCCAGGCGTGTTACCTCAACGGGGATGTCGCCAATCGGCACGTCATACAGCGACTCGAACCTGCTCTGGATCTTAAGCACGCCACCCACCGGGCAACGAGCCACGGTAGAGAAATCCGCGTCGGTAAGGCTCACCGACTGCTGCGAATCACCGGCCCGCAACACCCGGTCCATCCCCAGCAGCGACGGCATATCCGCAGCATGGCTCACCGAATCCAGTGCCCGGGAATACCAGGCACCCATTTGCTGGCGATAAATCATCAGGCTCTGATGGAAAGTATCCAGCTCATATTCGATCGAGGTGATGTGGGCAGCGTGGGTCATCCATGACGTCTCGGCAGAAAGCAAGGCGTCGGAGTCTGCCGCAGCGAAAGGCGGCTGGATGAGCGGTTTGAAAAATCAGATTGCGCTTACAAAAGGTGGGCAATTTTCGGTGTCGACTTGTGCCCCCGGCTCACTTCAGACAGCGACGCTGCTGATTGACGAACAGTGCCCTTGAGCGCCTTTCAGCTGGGTTTCAAACGCATTCAAACCGGCTTACACCCGCTGCAACTCGGCGATTTGCGCGGCTAACGCGCGCGTCAATATCAGGTGAGTGGCCCAGCGGATGTCGGACTGAATCCTGAGCAGGTCAGGCTCCAGCGGTTGGACCTGGGTATAACCGTGGTGAAGGGTGGGGGCTGGCGTGCAGGGGAGATTCAATGGTTATGAGTTTGTGCAAGCAGGGCTTGCACAATTGCCCGTTTGGCTGATGCATGGCTAATGGCTATGATGGCTGAAATTGATGCTGATTCGCCGAGAAAAAGGTGTCTGGCTTTTTATGATATTGGCCAAACGGACATTCGGTATTGATCACGGTTGAAGCCCCGACAGGGAACGTGAATCGAATTCGGTAGATACCCGGTGCAGCGCTTGCTGAGGCACGGCTGGAATTAATAAAACTTCGTTAAGGGAATCGCGTAGGTGGCGAACGTCAATATCAAATGGAACTGGCTGCACTGGACCTGCGAGCAAACGTGGGGAAGGGATGTTTGGCCAGAGCTGCAAAGCAGGGGCGTTAAACTGCAGGATCTGGAGCGCTGCGTGTATGTGATCAGACTGAACGGTTTTATTGCCATTGAGTACCCGAAAGGTATTTCTCCGACCCTCTACATTGGAGAGGGCAACTTTGAACAACGGATCACGCAGCATAAAAACTGGCTGCTTGAGCTTGCCGACCTGCAAGGCAATTACCAATTTCTTATTGCGTATTGCTTTCCCAGGGCCAGAAACGCATCGCAGGTTTACTCGGATTTCGAGGCTAATCTGATACATGAGTTTCGAGATACGTATGGGGCGGCGCCGCTACGGAACAAACAAATGGAGTTCCAGAAAGCCAAGCATACGTACGGGCCGACCAATGAGATTCGCAAGGCCATCATGATTGGCAGTGGAACCCGCTTCCATTGGGCTGTTAAACCCATGAAAAGCTCTCCGATGTATGACGTTTACCAGCGCACCATGTTGGAAGAATTCAAGGTCTGAGGCCGTCCCGGCCATGGCAAGAAAGCCTGCTTTTCATAGCAGGCTTGTCTTAACGCTGGGTTTGCTTATTTCTGCTGCGCCGTCAGCGCCGCATACCCATTCATCAAATTGCGATAGTTGGGAATGCGCTGAGACAACAGATTCCCCAGCCCTTCGATATCGTTGCGCCAGTCGCGGTGCAACTCACACGCCACCGAGAACCAGTTCATCAACTGCGCGCCGGCCTGGGTCATCCGGCTCCACGCCGCCTGCTGCACCGTGGTATTGAACGTGCCCGACGCATCCGTCACCACAAACACCTCAAACCCTTCCGCCAGCGCCGACAAGGTCGGGAACGCCACGCACACGTCCGTCACTACACCGGCAATGATGATCTGCTTACGCCCGGTGGCCTTGATCGCCTTGACGAAGTCTTCGTTGTCCCACGCATTGATCTGGCCTGGGCGTGCGATATACGGCGCGTCCGGGAACATCTCCTTCAGCTCCGGCACCAGCGGGCCATTGGGGCCCTGTTCGAAACTGGTGGTGAGGATGGTCGGCAGGTTGAAGAACTTGGCCAGGTCGGCCAGGGCCAGCACATTGTTCTTGAACTCGTTGGGGGAGAAGTCCTGCACCAGGGAGATCAGGCCGGTCTGGTGGTCGACCAGCAGCACGATGGCGTCGTCTTTGTTGAGGCGGTTGTAGGTGGGAGTGCTCATGGTTGAATCCTTTTTTGTTTAGGTTGGTTGGGCGTTGTGTTCAACATGGGCATAGATTAATGGGTGGGTGGCGGGGGATAAATCGGGCGGGATGAGTCTTACTGTCAACTTAAACGGGACGATGGTTGGCGCACCAGCCTGTGCACAAAATCAATGTGAGGAGCGAGGGGGGATTTGACTTTGAATGGCCAGCAGGTCCTATCCCTTTCATTTGCAGGACGTTTCCGAGAGAATCCCAACCGCATTGCGCCAGCGGGAATGGGTGACTAGGCTGCGGATTGTCACTGCACATTCAGTGATCGGGTTTAGTCGCCCGGACTTCGCTAGGCGCACGCGCCATCTCAAAGACAGGTGTCTTCTCGCCTGCACTTTATGGTGGCTGTGCGCAGGGCACCTTCGGGTGCGCCGGTGCCTAGCGGCCGGTCGACTAACCTGCGTACAGCCGCCACCTCTACTCGTTTAGTCGCGAAAGAACGGTGGTATCCACTTACTGCTAGGAGTTTTGCTATGGACAACGTTTGTTCGGATTCGCCGTCATCAGCTGTGACCAACTCGTTTACCGTTAATGAAGAACTGAGCTTCGAGGACGCCTGGGTGCAGGTGGCTGAGTGGCTGCACTGCGCGGTGGCTACGTCACAGGTGCTCGGCGAGCCAGTAGCCGCGCCGCAGAGAGCGGTGATGCATTTGGTAGAGATGGCCAAGATGGTGGCCGATCGGGCTGTGGAGTGTTTGCAGACCTCATGACGCGCAAGGCTGGCAAGTCGCTAAGCGGCCTCTTTTGATCATTCAATTGTCCAACAGCTGTTGGACAATTGAGCCGAGATCGGCAGGCATTAAAAAGCCGGCTTATGGTTAGCTTTTTATTTAGTTAAGTAATTGAAAATTAATAAATTATAGTTTTTATAAACCTATTGTTCCCGCATTTGTTCCCCCACTTTTTGACGATTTCTTTTGATTTTTTTCCGGTAAAGACAGGCTTTGTTGGTCGGTTTTTTTGTTTGGTTGTTGCCCGAATTGAGCTTTTATCGGGCATCGAGAAAACGGTCGAGGAGGTCGAATTGAGAGACGTACTTTCGTGCTTAACTCGAGTTTTGCATTCCGCCTCTGACGGAGCTGCAACATAAAGGGTTTGGAAATGAGAATCATCCTTATGCCGGGTTTTTCTATAAGTGTAGGGGGATTTACTGACCAATCGTCGAGGAGACGGGGATTTGTGCGGCGTGAAGGCGCTTTGCCTTTACCTTGCTCCGAGTGCTGGATATTGTGACATCCATCAAACTCCAGGCAGACCGCTGTTTCCCAAGGATGGCATCTTGAGCGCACCGAGAAATCGGCAGCGCCCCTACAACGCCTCTCTTGTTATCGCGGCCAGCTGAAGCTGAGCATCGGTTTACCGTGCCCAGAAAAAACTTATTAGGCAGTTGCCCCAAAAAATTAGCGGTGATCGACGTGAACTCAGGCCCTGAATCATTGGCTGTCCAACGGTATGAACTTGTTCTGCAATGGATACTGGAACTGGTCCCCGCAGACGGGACGGCCGTTGGCAACAAGTCACTCAGGGACCGGATAGATCGGCGAGCTGAGCTTCAGAATTTTGCTGTCTCTGAGGAAGAGTACTGGAGTCTTCGCGACGAGCTCATTACCAAGGGACTGCTCAATAAAGGTAGCGGCCGGGGAGGGTCGGTTTATCGGTTCGATACCGAGTCCAAGGGGCATTCAAAGTCCAGTGATCCAGCGCCTCTTACCGATTGGGATGACCTTGATACGCCCCCAAGCGAGATACCGGAAAGCCTGGAGAAGCTGAGAAGCAGGCTTCTCGATCTCAGCGCTCGCAATCGGCTGCTGAACTTTTCACATGCGCGCTCCAAACGTTTCGTAAGGATTATTGATGAGTTGCCGGATCATCTGTTCGATACCTTGGCAGATGAAAAATCCATGCGATTTGCTGCTGTTCCTGAACCAACGGAAAGGCAGCTACTGACCCACGGCTTTTTGAAGCTGGACGAAAAGACAGGCGCAGTTGTTGAGTTAAAGAAACAGCCCACGGCAGAAGTCTGGGCGCAGATCCTCGGTATAGCGACCAGCTATGAGCTACCACTGCCCCCTGAAACCGGGCAAACAGGTAAGCATTCTGACGACGCGATTCAGACGCTTTATTACCCCGTGGAGATGGAGTCGCGGCTACAGATTCTGTATACCCAGTCGCGATCGGCACTCGAGGAAACGGGTGCGAACATTCTTTATCTTGCGCTCGGGTTCCTGGAGTGGGATGACTCAGTCGCAGGTAAAGACAGCACCCGCCTAGCGCCGCTGATGCTGGTGCCAGTGAATCTGGAGAAAGGCAAACTCAATCCTCAAACCGCGACGTTCGAATACCGCGTACATCCTACTGGCGAAGACATTCTTACCAACCTTTCATTACGGGAAAAGCTTCGCGTCGATTTTGGTATCGCGCTACCGCGGATAACCGACGACAGCACGCCCGAGGAATACTTCGAGCGCATTGTTGAAACGGTGCTGAAGGTTAAACCTGACTGGAAGGTTCATCGTTACGCATCGCTTGGCTTGTTCGAGTTTGGCAAGTTGATGATGTATCTCGACCTTGATCCAGGTCGTTGGAAAGACCAATCATTGCTGGATCACGGCCTGGTTAAACGGCTTACAGGGATGGACGGTTTACCGGCCGATTCGACAGGAAAGCAAGGCGCATTTTGCGTCGAGCATTCAATAGACGACATTGAGCAGATTCACCTGCAGTTTCCTCTAATTGATGACGCTGACAGCTCTCAGCACAGTGCATTGATAGACGTGATTCGCGGGGATGATCTTGTGATCGAGGGGCCTCCCGGTACAGGGAAGTCTCAGACCATCACAAACATGATTGCGGCGGCATTGGCCCAAGGCAAAAAAGTGTTGTTCGTTGCGGAGAAGCGTGCAGCGCTTGAGGTGGTCAAAACTCGGCTGACAAGGGCAGGGTTAGGCGATTTTTGTCTGGAATTGCATAGTCATAAGAGTCAAAAGAGCGCTGTTATCGACAGCATCCGGCAACGGATTCAGAAAAGCGGTGGCTATCGCTCGCCCAAGCAGCTGACGGATCTGATTTCCAACTATGAGCGATTGAAGCAGCAGCTCAACAAGCACGTACATCACCTCCATGCTCAGTTCGAGGAATCGGGGATGAGTGTTCATGAGGTGCTAATGCAGGCAACGCGTTTGCGTGAGGCGTTGTCGATTAAACCTTCCGATTTGCACCCGCAGTCGGAGGCGCGGATCGATAAAATGCATTTGCGAGAGCAGGCCGGCTTTTATGCACACATCTATCGAAAGACGGCTGAGGAAGCTGGCCAAGCGGGCAAGCTTGAAACGCATCCGTGGTTTGGCAGCACAAAAACGCGGGTGACTAGTGCTGAGCGCTCTGCACTTCTAGAAAATCTCTCCCTGGCTCAGCAGGCGCTGAATCGTCTAGCGGCTATTCGTCCTCAATTAGCACAACAGCTACAGGTAGCTGTACTGGAAACCTACAGCCCAGATCAGTTGCGAGATTTAGCCGCTTCAATTCCGGTACTTGCATTACCTAAAGGTGATGAGGATTGGGATCTGTTAGGACGACTGGATATCGAGTCCTGCGAGGCATTGAAGCTTTGGCTGCAAGGTATGGACTCCTTGTTGGACGAGCAGGGTGTGCTAGCTCGATCGTTGCGCGCTGATGTTATTGGTTCTGGGCAGGCGATAGCTTCTATCAAAAAAGCCTGCGCAGCCATACGTCTGCATAACGCTGATGAGACCCTGTCACTTAATGTCTTGCTGGATGTGATTGAAGAAGCTGAGGAGCTACTGGAGCTGGCTCCACGCATTCAAAGGCTGATTCAGTCATTGGCGGAAGGGGCTGCAGTTCAAGGCTTGCGAAGCGATTTTATCGGCATTGAACAAGTGGTGCTCTTCCTACAAATGCTCGCGGCGATGCCTGAGGATTTGGCACCTCTTCGCCATAAACGCTTCGAAGACGAGAGCTTGGACGGATTGCTCGTAGAGTTGGACAGTGACATCCCAGTCATTAAGAAGTTGCAGGAGCAGGCTGCGAGTCATTTCACGCTGGATCGATTGCCTAGTCATACGCGACTGGAAGATTTGAGTCGGGTTCTGGCGGATAAATCACTTTTCCGCTGGTTCAAGGGACAATGGCGCTCTGCTAAAGCCGAAATCTTGGCCATGGCGCGACCAGGGCTCAAGCTGAACCAGCTTCTGGTGGTCTTGCCTGATGTCATTGCCTATTTGAAAAAACACAGTCAACTGAATGAAAATAAAGTGTTTACCGAAAAGCTGGGTGAACATTTCCAAGGGCTTGATACTCCGATCGACGCACTCAAGCGTTTGCGGGGCTGGTACAAGCTCTTGCGGACAGAATGCGGACGTGGATTCGGTGCAAAGGTATGGGTTGCGGAATACCTGCTTAAGGTCGATCAGCAGCAATTGGCCGGTGTTTCGGGCGATAGAGCGGACCTCGAACCCTATCTGATGGATGTCCTGGAGCATCGTCTTGACCTGGAAGAACTGTTGCCTTTTGACAGTCATGATTTGCGTTCGGAAGATTTGCTTGCTCCACAGGGACTGTATGTTCGCCTTATCCAAGATATCGGAATCCCTCTACGCTCTTTATTACCCGTAGTCAGCGAAGAGAAGCCCACGATGGGGCAACTGCTGCAGTTGATTCAGGCCGTGGAGAGCTGGCAGACCCGCTCGGCGGCACTGCAAAGCGACGCAGTGCTACAAACCTGCTTGTTAGGTGAAGAGCTCCCTCGGATAGAAAACCTTTCAGCGGCCCGACCTCGCTTGACGACCTGGCGGCATACGGTTGCATTCGTTCAGCCCATTTTGGCGTTGCCGATTCGGGATATTCTCGTTCCGCAGTTGACCGCGTGCACACCAAAGGAAGCTGAGGAGCTGATACTCCATTGGCATCAACAAGGTACAGCGCTCGCGCAAGCCGTAGATATCTGGGAGCAGGCACTGGAAGATTTTTTCCAAAGCGCTGCGGTTATTGCTGGTCAGTGGTGGCAGTCCATTGAGAGCGCAGATTTCGAACCCATGGCCAGTCGTCTGGCCTGGGCCGTTCAGAACCCCGATCTACTCGACCATTGGTTCGAGTACCGCCGTTTGCGTTTGCACCTGGTCGAGTTGGGGTTCGAGACTGTCGTCGAAGCAATCGAGAAGCAAAAGCTAGTGTCTGAGCGCTGCATCGATGCCTGTCTGCTCGGGCTTCTTGACAGCTGGGCATTGAAAATTCTTGAGCTTGATCCCGCGCTGGGTCAGTTTTCGGGCAAGGAACAGGAGGCCATCCGCGCTCGGTTTGCTGATATCGATGAGCAGCTTAAGCATCTTCAACGTGAGCAGGTTTCGTCACGTATCAGTCAGAACAATATTCCTGTTGGAAATAGTCATGGAGCGGTCAGAGACTTTACGCAACTGGCTTTGCTGCAGCGTGAGGCTGAGAAAAAGACACGGCATGTTCCGATCCGCAGCCTGATGAACCGTGCAGCTGAAGCGCTACAGGGCCTCAAACCCTGCTTCATGATGTCGCCAATGGCCGTCGCTCAATATTTGCCAGCTGGCCACATCGAGTTCGATTTGGTTGTCATGGACGAAGCCTCTCAAATGCGCCCGGAAGAAGCATTGGGTAGCATCGCCCGAGGTAAACAGTTAGTAGTCGTGGGTGACCCGAAACAGTTGCCGCCGACGAACTTCTTCTCCCGCAACGGTGGCGATTCGGACACCGATGAAACTGATGCTTCATTGGCCGAGGACTCAGAAAGCATTTTGGAAGCCGCCATGCCGCTATTCAAACTGCGACGTCTGCGTTGGCACTACCGTTCCCGTCACGAGAGCCTGATTGCCTTCTCCAACAAAGCCTTCTATGAAAGCAATCTAGTGGTGTACCCATCACCGCACCGTGAATCAACCGAATTTGGCGTCAAGTTTGTCAGAGTGCCTCGCGGGCGTTTTGTCGAACAACGCAATATCGAAGAGGCTGAGGTTGTCGCCAAAGCCATCGAGCACCACGTTATTCACCGCCCTGATGAATCGCTAGGTGTGGTGGCCATGAACGTAAAACAGGCTGATCAAATCGAGCGGATGCTTGAGCATCTGGCCAAACAAAGCCCGCAACTGCAAGTCGCATTGGACCGTAATCAAAGTCAGGATGAGCCACTGTTTATCAAGAACCTGGAAAACGTCCAGGGTGATGAGCGAGATGTTATTTACATCTCCGGCACCTACGGCCCTATGGAAGTAGGCGGTACCGTTCCTCAGCGCTTCGGCCCGATTAACGGTGCCAGCGGATGGCGACGTTTGAACGTGCTGTATACCCGCTCCAAGAAACGCATGCAGGTTTTCTCCTCGTTTGGCTCGACCGATGTCGTAGTAACCGGAACCTCCAGCAGAGGCGTGCAGGCACTGCGTGACTTTCTGCACTTCGCCGAGTCTGGCCGGATGCCACACATCAAAGAAAATGAGCGTGCCCCTGACAGTGATTTCGAGGTGGCAGTCATTGATATGTTGGCGCGCCATGGCTATCAATGCGAACCTCAGGTTGGCGTAGCTGGATTCTTCATCGATTTGGCCGTCCGCGATCCTGGGCAGCCTGGCCGCTACCTGATGGGTATTGAGTGCGATGGAGCCGCATACCATTCGGCCAAATCGGCACGTGACCGTGATCGCCTGCGTCAAAGTGTGCTGGAGCAACTGGGCTGGAATATTCGCCGCATTTGGTCGGTGGACTGGTTCCGCAACGCGCGCGTGCAAATCGAACCAATACTTCAGGAGCTCGCGCGGTTGCGTACCGAGCGGGTTGAAGTGGTCAAAGAGTCGATTGAGGAGCCGGAAGAGCTGACTATTCAACAAGTGGCTGATGAGCAGAGCGAGCACGCTGAGCGTATAACCGTCGAAGGGAACTACAGTCTGCGAGAAAAGCTAATCTGGCTCGACGAAAATGTTATTCGTCCGAATTTGCCTGATGTACCTGACAGTCAGCGCTTATTGAGGCCTGCGATGTTAGAAGCGTTATTAGAATTTCTGCCTTCAGATCGTCTTGAGTTTCAACAGATGATTCCCGGATATTTGCGCACCGGAACCCATAGCGCGGAAGGTCATTACATAGATGATGTGCTGGTATTAATTGGCGAGCAGTGAGCGTTTGTTGCGGTGTTCCCTAATGGGAAGACTAACGAGTGGTTTACTTGGGTTTAGGAGGTGGGAATGTTTGGTGTAGCAGATGATGGACGAAAGGTTGTACTTAATGAGGACGGGACTTGGGTATATCATAAGGATGTCGTTACTAGTGCAGAAGAGGGGAGTCGGGGTTTTCGAAAGCTCTCTTGGGGGGCGCATCGTTTAGATGTGAAACAGTCCGAGCCCAGTGTCTCTTGGTTAGAGGGTGATGGTTACCTAGGTTTTGAGTCGGCGCTTGGTGGAAATGAGTGTTTGGTGGTTTTTGTTTTTTTGAATGACATGTTGGTTCGCGGAAAATATGTCTTTAGTCAGAAGTTTGCGAACGATAATACATATTTGTCGAAGTTTGACGAATTTAAGGATATGTTGCAGAAAAAGTATGGAGTGCCCGATAGTGATAATGAGTATTGGCTCAATGATCTTTATCAGGATGAATATCAAAGTTGGGGAATGGCTGTAAGCGCTGGTCACATGTCGCGTTTTACCATGTGGGTTGATGGTGCGACAAAGGTTTGCTTGTCTTTGACTGGGGAGGGGTATCAATGCGATCTATCTATAGAATATTCTTCTATCGAGTACGAGGCAGAAGAGAGTAAGTATAAAGAAAGTATCGTGTTGGACCTTCTTTAGATTTTTAATGGTCTTGTCGGATAGTTTTAAATGCGCGCGCAGATGCCGAATATGGTCTGTGCGCCTATTTTAAATATATACCAGAATCGTTGTATGCACTGCTGGTGACTAATATTGCGGAGTTTATATCATATGGCGTGTCATAAGGGCCGCTGTGACCAATCACCAGCACTGCAATACATGTTTCAATTTCGCTTATGAAGATCTCAAAGGACTCAAAACTTGCCTATCAAAACGGACGTTTGGACCGTCGGCCTTACACCGAACAAGCTTCGTCAAAGCCGATTGGCCAGTGAGCAGCTACTGGAAGAAATGATCATCAGCTCCCCAAGCATTCTCTCGGATGAGTGGATGCTGATAGGTAGGCAAGAAAGCACTGGTATGGGGGGGCGCATTGATCTATTGGCCATTGCTCCTGATGGAAATCTGGTACTAATTGAGCTCAAACGAGACCGCACGCCCCGTGAAGTCGTTGCTCAGACCCTCGATTACGCCGTGTGGGTCGAGAGTCTGCGTGAGAACGAAATCGCGGCGATTTACCAACGGTTCCGCCCCGGAAGCAGCTTGTATGCAGATTTTCTAGCGCGCTTTGGTCGTGTGCTAGACGACGATGATTTGAATAAAAGCCACCAACTGATCATCGTCGCCACGGAGTTGGATGTCAGCAGCGAGCGAATCGTTGAGTACCTCAGCAAGCGAGATATTCCGATCAACGTTCTCTGTTTTCAAATTTTCCAGGTGGGCGACCAACAGCTACTGAGTCGATCCTGGTTACTCGATCCTGTTCAGACTCAAGTGAACGCCGCATCGACGAGCGAAGGGCATAGCGAGCCTTGGAACGGCGAGTTCTACTGTTCGTTCGGCGATTCTGCCTCGCGCTCATGGGCCGATGCTGTGGAGTTCGGTTTTATTTCCGGCGGTGGAGGCGCGTGGTACAGCAAGACCCTGCAGCTCCTGTCTCCGGGAGATCGGATCTGGGTAAACATTCCGCAGCAAGGCTATGTCGGCGTAGGACGCGTTCTTGGCACGTCCACACCTGCGAACGAGTTCACAGTGATGCAAGACGGCGAAGAGCGGCCGGTGCTAGAGGTCGCAACGCGCGCCAACTATCATGCAGAATTTGCTGACGATCCGGAGCGCTGCGACTATTTTGTTCCGATCCAATGGCTGCAAAGCGTGCCGGTGAGCCAGGCAGTACGAGAGATTGGGATGTTTGGGAATCAGAATACGGTTTGCCGTCCGACTACGCCGAAGTGGCGGTGGACGATTGAGCGATTAAAGCAGCGATTTCCGCGTTTCGATGAAGTGGCAGCTACTGAGATCGCGAGCGTACCTGGCAGTTGATAAATTGGGCAGCAGCCTGCTGCCCAATTACTTGTTCAGTAGCACCTACAGTCAGTATCTCTTTTCTAGTCTGGAGAAAGTCCCACCTGCGGTGGGACATGCGATTATTGGTCTGCCAGCTTAAGTAAATCGAAAACCACTCTGGCAAATTTACTGGCCTTAGCAGGGTCAGAGAGCAGTTGCATCATCTGGTTCTGTTGGACATCGCCACTGTCCATAATCGCGTCATCAACCGCATTGGCGAAGTTTCCAAGCAATGCCTGTTCGGGAGTATTGTTTGCCAGTTGTTGCATAACTAACTGGTTTTCACTGACCTTGTCACGGGGACGGTATAGGCGTAATTTACCATGCCTTTTTCAGTCAGTTGGTCCGTCACAAAACAGCTCATTGAGCCGTTCTAATATCTGTGAAAGCAGCTCTTCCTTTTTGTCCTTCGCAGCCGCTGATCCAAGCCCCTCACCTGGCACGAGCTTATAGTCGGGCGAGTCTTCTTTTAGCTTCAGGTCTTGCTGGCGTATTTTCGAAACGCGGTAATGGCTGAGCACGACACCAGTGAGGTCAATATCATCCTCATCCACAGCGGCTTCACGCAGCATTGGGCTTAGATTGCGTGCGTACAGGCTGAGCTTTTCCAGCTGCTTATCATCGTAATCGACGATCTGCGACATGAATTCATAGAAACGCACAAAGGTGCCCAGATCCTTTTTGAAGATGTCCAAGGCGTCCTTGGCTTGCTTGCATTCCTTCAGGTCGTTTTCAGCGTTGGCGATCAACACTGCATCCTGAGTCTTTTTGATTCTCTCAAATATGTCTTTCGAGTGTCCGTAGGCATCAACCGCCAACTTGTAGCGTTTCGTCCAGCGTTCGACCGCAGGCTTGCAAATGTTGGCAATCGCCGCATTGCTTTTGTTTTTGATGAAAAAGGCTGCGGAGAACTGCTCAACCTCGCTGGACTTGTAAATGCCTGACGCGTTGAGCTTCTCAAACAAATCGAAGATCAAGTCTGGGTCGGAAACATCTGCCAGCCCTTGCGCCATTTCTCCGACCAGCTTGATCCATGGGCGTCTAGGTAGTCAGAGGCCAGCTTCTCGAAGGTAATCAGCTGCGCCAGTTCCCGGCGTGCGGCTTCCCGCTGAGCGACTTGTTCAGCCTGTCGTTTCGCGAGTGGATCAGTGCCATTGAGTATCTGAACTTTATTTTCATAGGCGGCTGCGCGGGCTTTTTTCAGGTCGAGCTGAGGGTAGCTCCCCAGACCCGTCTCCGTGAGTTTGCAGTTCAATTGAAAGCGGAGCACCCAGGTTTTTCGTCCTGAGGGTTTCACTAAAAGGCGAAGCTCGTCACCGTTTTCGTACGTCCCGGCCACAACTAAATTCTTGATTTGATTGGCGGTCAGTTTACCCATTTTCTCGCCCTCTGTTCCCCCACTTGCTCCCCCCAACTTACGCGTGGAACGCCTCGGATCAAAACGGAAGTCATAGGAACAAAAGTAGGCTGAAACCCTTGATCTAGCAGGGCTCTCGCGGATTTTAATAGATGAGAATAGCTTTCAAAAAGATATTAAAAAGCCGGCTTATGGCCGGCTTCTCTGTGACTGCCTCAGCTTGTTTTTGACAAGCCTCACCAGCCTTCAAATCGCTCAGCCCACATTGCGTCGGGCTGAATAGTAGGGGCATCCGCGGGAACTCCTCCGCATCGCCTGGCAGGGTAATAGCTTGAAACCATCCCCTGCCAAATGTGCGGCGCATGATACCCACATTCACCTCAGTTGCCCACCTCCGGTTCCGGTTCAGCGCCTTCCCAGCCCAGCAGGTGGTCATCCAGTGGGACGGGTGGGCGGCGGTTGTTGAGGGTGGACCACCAGAATACCCAGCCGACGATCTGGAAGTTCTGCTCGAAGCGTTCGTCGTAGGTGAGGTATTCGTCCGGGTGTTCGCTGGCGTTGTGGCTGCGCATGCGCAGGCCACCGCCTGGGCGGTTGTAGAGGTATTTGATGCGCAGCATGCCGTCGTGTTCGACGGCGTAGATTTCGCCGTCGATGATTTGGGTGCGGCCTCGGTCGATGGCGAGGGTGGCGCCTTGCTGGATGATGTCGATCATGCTGTTGTCGACCATGTAGGCGCCCACGGCGCGGTCGGGGTTTACGTTGAGGGTCTGGAGGGTGTGTTGGGTGACGCGGATGCGTTCGGTTGAGGTGAATGTGGGGTGGAGGGGGATCTCCACGTCGTTGTTTTCCGGGCGGCAGGCGGGGCCTGTGAGGTATTTGCCGATGTCTTCGCGGGTGGATGCAATCCTTGCAGTGGGGCCGTCCAGCAGGTAGTTGGCCGGTGGGTGTTTGGGGCCACGGCCGTCGCTTAGCCAGCGACTTGAGACGCACAGCAGTTCCGCGATCTCGTTGAGTCGGCCCATGGGGACGCCGCGTTTGAACCAGTTGTTCACGTGTTGAGGCGTGACGCCGCGGTTCTTGGCGAAGTCGGAGGCGGAAAGATGAACTTCCCGTAGTAGCGCTTTTAAACGATCACCTGATGTATTCATGAACGCAGAGTTTACTGGCCGGGAAAACCATTCAAATAAACCATGCGTTGATTTGCGCGTGTAGGTTTTTGCTTAGTTGTAGCCTGATTCTTCAGGGTGGCTGGTTAGTTGAACGCCTGAACTTAAGCGCTGAACTTGATGTTTAATTTTACCCAAAAAAAAGCCCCGAATAATCGGGGCTTTTTGCTTGCCGTGGCAATGAGGCGCGGGTATCAGCCTTTGTAGGCGGCAACCGACTTCATGATCTCGGCGCGGGCGGCTTCTGCGTCGCCCCAACCGTCGATCTTCACCCATTTGCCTTTTTCGAGGTCTTTGTAGTTCTCGAAGAAGTGCTTGATCTGTTCCAGCAGCAGGGGCGGCAGGTCGGTGTATTCCTTCACGTCGACGTACAGCTGGGACAGCTTGTCGTGTGGCACTGCGATGACTTTGGCGTCGCCGCCGCCGTCGTCGGTCATGTTCAGGATGCCGACCGGACGGGCGCGGATGACCGAGCCTGGGGTGACCGGGTAAGGGGTCACGACCAGCACGTCGAGGGGGTCACCGTCGTCAGCCAGGGTGTTGGGGATAAAACCGTAGTTGGCCGGGTAGAACATCGGGGTGGCCATGAAACGGTCAACGAACAGGCAGTCGCTGTCTTTGTCGATTTCGTATTTGATCGGCGCGTGGTTGGCCGGAATTTCGATGGCGACGTAGATGTCGTTCGGCAGGTCTTTGCCAGCCGGAATCTTGCTGTAGCTCATTGGGCGTTGCCCCCGTTAGTTGGCCATATGACATGGCCGGATTGGCCTAAAAGTGGCGGCGATTATAGGCATATTCTGACGCCGATGCCATGCGCCAAGCGTCGTACGGTCATTCGCCCTGCGGCTGGTAACGCGGGTCGCGGGCTTGCAGTTGATTCAGGCGGGCCAGGGGATCCTGGCGGTAGAAGCGGCTGAGTTGGGCGTACACCTGTGGATAACTGTTGGCCAGCAAATCCGGGGCACTGAAGAAATACTCGCTGGTGACGGCGAAGAATTCCGCCGGGTTTTCGGCGGCGTAGGGGTCGATCTCGGTTTCAGCGTCCGGGTTGGCGTCCAGTTGGCGATTGAGGTCGTCAAAGGCGCTTTGCATCACGCTGGCCCAGTCCTGCACACGCATGTCGTTGTGCAGCGGTGGCAGGCCGTTGGCGTCGCCGTTGAGCATGTCCAGTTTGTGCGCCAGCTCGTGGATGACCAGGTTGTAGCCTTCCCATTGGCCGCTGGCCAGTACCCCGGGCCAGGCGAGGATCACCGGGCCCTGCTGCCAGGCTTCACCGCTGTGTTCGCCGTCCCACTCGTGTTCCACGCCGCTGGCATCGCGATGGCGCTGCGGGCTGAGAAAGTCGTCGGGGTACAGCACGATTTCATGGAAGCCCTGATACCAATCCAGATCGCCGAGGTTCATCAGCGGCAGTTGCGCCTGGGCGGCGAGCAGCAGGCGTTGTTGCTGGTGCAGTTCGACGCCGGGCAAGGCGGTGAGGTGTTTTTCGGCGAGGAACAGCACACAGGCTTCGCGCAGCCATTGGTCTTGCTCGGCCGTGATGCCATCGAGGAAGGTCAGGTGGTGGCGCACCCGCTGCCAGGTGTCATCGGCAATCGGGTGCTTGGCCAGCAGGCGCCGGCGACGCCAGGCGCTGAGGGACCACATGGGCGATCAGTGCGGTTTGGCTTCGGAGGAGGTGCGGCCAAAGCGGCTGCGCACCACGCCGATGATCATCGGCACCAGGGACAGCAGGATGATGAACACGACGAGCAACGACAGGTTCTTCTTGATGAACGGCACGTTGCCGAAGAAGTAGCCCAGGGTTACCAGGCCGCCGACCCAGAGGATGGTGCCCAGCACGCTGAAACCGAAGAAGCGCGGGTAGGGCATTTTCGCGATGCCGGCGACGAACGGCGCGAAGGTGCGCAGGATCGGCAGGAAGCGCGCCAGGGTCACGGTTTTGCCGCCGTGTTTGTCGTAGAAGTCGTGGGTTTTTTGCAGGTAGTCGCGACGGAAAATTTTCGAGTTCGGGTTGCTGAACAAGCGTTCGCCCACCGTTCGCCCTATCACGTAGTTGGTGCTGTCGCCGAGGATGGCCGCCAGCATCAGCAGGCCGGCCAGCAACACCGGGTCCATGCCGCCGCCTGCGGCAACGGCGCCGGCGATGAACAGCAACGAATCACCCGGCAGGAACGGCATGACCACCAGGCCGGTCTCGCAAAAAATCACCAGGAACAGAATGGCGTAGATCCACGGACCGTAGTTGGTTACCAGCATGTCGAGGTAAACGTCGAGATGCAGGATAAGGTCAAGCGGGTTGAAATCCATGGATGGCACCTGTGTCAATGGCCCGGCTCAGCAGGCCAGTGCGGGAACGACGGGTAATAAGACTACACGTGTATGTCGAGATTCTTACAACCCTGAGAGGTGCGCATTATACGGATTGAATGGTGAAAAGCGTGTGGCTTTTGTAGCGGGGAGTGTCGTGAAAGTGTGAAGCGGTGGGGCTTGGTTTAAATGTGGGAGGGGGCTTGCCCCCGATGGCGGTGGGTCAGGGACAGATTCGTTAACTGACACGCCGCCATCGGGGCAAGCCCCCTCCCACAGGGGATTTGCGGTGGTTGGAGGTCAGTCTTCGCTGATCGGCAGCACGTAGTTCTTAAATTCGGTGTCTTCGCGAAAACCGATGGACTCATAGGTCTTCTGCGCCACGTCATTATCGCTGCTGGTCGATACCCGCAGCCGCACGGCGTGGGTCTCCTTGGCCATCTTCTTCGCCGCGCGCATCAGGTTGTCGGCGACCAGTTGTCGACGCGCGTCCTCTGCCACATAGATGTCATTGAGGATCCACACACGTTTGAGCGACAGCGAAGAGAAGCTCGGATACAGCTGGCAGAACCCCAGCAGCCGCTTGTCATCATCATCGGCAAGCGCCAGGTAGATCACCGATTCCTTGCGGCGCAGGCGCTTTTCCAGGAAGGCCCGCGACGAGTCCGGGAACGGCAAGGCGCCATAGAATTCGCGGTATTTGACGAACAGCGGAGTGAGCAGGTCCAGGTGTTCCAGGGTCGCTTGAGTAATCCGCATGCCAGGCCTCAACTTCCAAATGGGTACGACCACGCGCGCGGTCTTCGCTTGATGCTGCCTAAAGCCACGAAAAAGCGCAATCGTGCGGCGATCAGTCTATGGGTGGGCTGAGCAGGAAGTTGCTTTTCATCAAGCCCGAATCATCTGATTCAATCGTCTGCAACTGCGCCTCGTCCTTGAGGTTGACCCCGGACAACTGCCGGCGGCAGGCCTCGCGCATCAGGTACAGCAGGCGATGGGCCGCCATGCCGTAACTCAGGCCTTCCAGGCGTACATTGGAGATGCAATTGCGGTAGGCGTCGGTGAGGCCGACCTTGGGGTTGTAGGTGAAATACAGCCCCAGGCTGTCCGGCGAGCTGAGCCCCGGCCGTTCGCCGATCAGGATCACCACCATTTTGGCGCCGAGCAGTTGCCCGATCTCGTCGGCCACTGCGACGCGGCCCTGTTCTACCAGGATTACCGGTGACAAAGACCAGCCTTCAGCGTGGGTCTGTTCTTCCAGGCGTGTCAGAAAAGGCGCGGTGTGTTTATGCACGGCCAGCGCCGACAGGCCATCGGCCACTACGATCGCCAGGTCCACCCCATTCGGATGCGCTGCCGCGTAATCGCGCAAGGTCTGGGCCGATTCATCACTCAATCGGCGTCCAAGATCCGGGCGTTGCAGGTAGGTATGCCGGTCGGGTGCGGCGCTGTGCAGCAACAGGCTGTCGCGGCCGCGTTCGGCGAATTGACGGCTCAGCCCTTCATGATCGAAGGGCAGGTGCACCGCGTCCCGCGCCTGGGCGTGGGCGAACTGGAAATCCAGTTGAGCGTTGGTCGGGATGCTGGTGCCGGTGCGGCCCAGGGCAATGCGCGCCGGGGTCAGGCGGCGCAGTTGCAACCATGGATTGTCAGGCAGGTCGAGTTGCACAGGCGGCTCCTTCATCCCAATTGCGCCAACGCGTGGCGAAACGCCGGTGGCAGGCTGTTACCAAAGCGTACCTTGCCACCTTCTTGTGTAAAAATGCCCATTTTCGCCAGCCATTGCTCGAACTCCGGCGCCGGCTTCAACCCCAGTGCCTGGCGGGCGTACAGCGCGTCGTGGAATGAGGTGGTCTGGTAATTGAGCATGATGTCGTCAGAGCCAGGGATGCCCATGATGAAATTGATCCCGGCCACGCCGAGCAGGGTCAGCAGGGTGTCCATGTCGTCCTGGTCGGCTTCGGCGTGGTTGGTGTAGCAGATGTCGCAACCCATCGGCACGCCGAGCAACTTGCCGCAGAAGTGGTCTTCAAGACCGGCGCGGATGATCTGCTTGCCGTTGTACAGGTACTCGGGGCCGATAAAACCGACCACGGTGTTGACCAGAAACGGTTTGAAATGCCGGGCCACCGCATAGGCGCGGGTCTCACAGGTTTGCTGGTCGACGCCAGAATGCGCGTTGGCTGACAAGGCGCTGCCCTGGCCGGTTTCGAAATACATCAGGTTCTGGCCCAGGGTGCCGCGATTGAGGCTCAGGCCGGCATCGTAACCTTCCTGCAGCAGGCTCAGGCTGATGCCGAAGCTGGCGTTGGCCGCTTCGGTGCCGGCGATCGACTGGAACACCAGGTCCAGCGGCACGCCCCGGTTGACCGCCTCGATGGAAGTGGTGACGTGGGTCAGCACGCAGGCCTGGGTGGGGATTTCGTAGCGCTGGATGATCGCATCGAGCATCTCGAGCATGGCGCAGATCGAGGCGATGCTGTCAGTGGCCGGGTTGATGCCGATCATGGCGTCGCCGTTGCCGTAGAGCAGGCCGTCGAGAATGCTGGCGGCGATGCCCGCCGGTTCGTCGGTGGGGTGGTTGGGTTGCAGGCGCGTGGACAGACGCCCGCGCAGGCCCAGGGTGCCGCGAAACTGGGTGACGACGCGGATCTTCTGCGCCACCAGCACAAGGTCCTGCACGCGCATGATCTTGGACACGGCGGCGGCCATTTCCGGTGTCAGCCCCGGTGCCAATAAACGCAGGGACTGTTCGTCGGCCGCATCACTGAGCAGCCAGTCGCGCAGGCCGCCGACGGTGAGGTGGCTGACCGGTGTAAACGCCTGTTTATCGTGGGTGTCGATGATCAGTCGGGTGACTTCATCGCTCTCGTAGGGAATCAGCGCCTCCTGCAGAAAGTGCTTGAGTGGAATATTCGCCAGCGCCATCTGCGCTGCCACCCGCTCGCCGTCATTCTGCGCGGCAACACCGGCGAGGAAATCCCCGGAACGCGCCGGGCTGGCCTTGGCCAGCACATCCTTGAGGCTGTCGAAGCGGTAGGTGTGTGCACCCACCGCGTGGGAAAAGCTTGCCATACAGTGTCTCCTGAATGACGCGGGCAAGCGTGGAAAAGCCGCCCGCGTCGAGGTTTTCGGCAATCAGTGCAAGGCGGCCTCTGCGGCCTGGATCGCCGCAAATTCTTCTTCCGGCGTGCCTGCTACCAAGTGATGCCGGCTGTAGAAAGCAAAGTAAGCAATTAATACTCCATAGATGATCGCGGCGCCAATCACCACCCGTGGATCCACCAGAAAGCCCGCCACCACGGCCACGCAGGCCAGTACCAGCGCCACGCCCGAGGTGAAGATGCCGCCTGGCGTGCGGTACGGGCGATCCATTTTGGGGCGACGGATGCGCAGGGTGATGTGGGCGGCCATCATCAACACGTAGGAAATGGTCGCGCCGAACACCGCCACCAGAATCAGCAGATCGCCCTGGCCGGTCAGCGACAGGCCAAAACCGATAATCCCGGGAATCACCAACGCCAGTACCGGCGCCTTGCTCTTGTTGGTCTCGGACAGTTTGCGCGGCAGGTAGCCGGCGCGGGACAAGGCGAATATCTGCCGCGAATAGGCATAGATGATCGAGAAAAAGCTGGCGATCAAGCCGGCCAGGCCCACCAGGTTGACGAAGCTGCCCATCCAGGTCGAACCGCCGTAGGCCAATGCCAGGGCTTCCACCAGCGGGTTGCCGGATTTGATCAGCGCGTAAGTGCCGGCGCCGCCGGGCGCGATCACCAGGATCAACAGGGCAAAACTGGTCAGCACCACAATCGCGCCGATCAGCCCGCGTGGCAGGTCGCGCTTGGGATTCTTGGTTTCTTCCGCAGCCAGTGGCACGCCCTCTACCGCGAGGAAAAACCAGATCGCGTAGGGAATCGCCGCCCACACGCCGACGTAGCCGAATGGCAGGAAGCTGCTGGCGCCCTTGGCGTCGGTCAGCGGGATATCCAGCAGGTTGGCGACGTTGAAGTGCGGCACCATCGATACCAGGAACACACCCAGCGCGATGGCCGCGATGGCGGTAATCACGAACATCAACTTCAACGCTTCACCGACGCCAAAGATGTGGATGCCGATAAAGATGATGTAGAACGCCAGATAGATCATCCAGCCGCCAATACCGAACAGCGACTCGCAATACGCGCCGATAAACACCGCGATGGCGGCGGGAGCGATGGCGTATTCGATCAGGATCGCCGTGCCCGTCAGGAACCCGCCCCAGGGGCCGAACGCGCTGCGGGCAAAGCCGTAGCCACCTCCGGCGGTGGGGATCATTGAAGACAGTTCGGCCAGGGAAAAGCACATGCACAGGTACATGGTGGCCATCAGCAGCGTGGCGAGAAACATCCCGCCCCAACCGCCCTGGGCCAGGCCGAAGTTCCAGCCGGCATAGTCGCCGGAGATGACATAGGCAACGCCCAGGCCAACTAATAACACCCAGCCGGCGGCGCCTTTTTTAAGTTCGCGTTGTTGGAAGTATTGGGAGTCGACTTTTTCGAAGTCGACGGAAGAACTCGTGGGTTCGCTGGGCATGGGAAGTACCTTCCATTCTTATTGTTTTAACTCGGCCTCTGTGTGCCGAATGCGCATCGCAAGTGCTTATGAAGATCTAAAACTGTGGGAGGGGGCTTGCCCCCGATGGCGGTGTGTCAATCAATTCAGTATTGGCTGATCCACTGCAATCGGGGGCAAGCCCCCTCCCACACTTGAGTGCATTTTAAATGTGGGAGGGCAGGTTAGTTAGAAGAAGCCCTGCGGATTAATGTCGTAGCTCACCAGCAGGTTTTTGGTCTGCTGGTAGTGATCCAACATCATCTTGTGCGTCTCGCGCCCCACACCGGACTTCTTGTAACCGCCAAACGCGGCATGAGCCGGGTACAGGTGGTAGCAGTTGGTCCACACGCGGCCGGCCTTGATCGCGCGGCCCATGCGGTAGGCGCGGTTGATGTCGCGGGTCCACAAACCGGCGCCCAGGCCGAACTCGGTGTCGTTGGCAATCGCCAGGGCTTCGGCTTCGTCCTTGAAGGTAGTGATGCTCACCACCGGGCCGAAGATTTCTTCCTGGAACACACGCATTTCGTTGGTGCCCTTGAGCAGGGTCGGCTGGATGTAATAGCCGGTGGCCAGGTCACCGCTGAGTTTCTCCACCTTGCCGCCGCTGAGCAGTTGCGCGCCTTCGCCCTTGGCGATTTCCAGGTAGGACAGGATCTTGTCGAACTGCTGCTCGGACGCCTGGGCGCCGACCATGGTGTCGGTGTCCAGCGGGTCGCCACGTTTGATCGACTCGACTTTCTTCATCACCACTTTCATGAAGTCGTCGTAGATCGATTCTTCCACCAGCGCGCGGGACGGGCAGGTACACACTTCGCCCTGGTTGAAGAATGCCAGCACCAGGCCTTCGGCGGCTTTTTCGATGAATTGCGGTTCGGCGTTCATGATGTCGGCAAAGAAGATGTTCGGCGACTTGCCGCCCAGCTCAACCGTGGACGGAATGATGTTCTCGGCCGCCGCATGCATGATGTGAGAACCCACCGGCGTGGAGCCGGTGAAAGCGATCTTGGCGATGCGCTTGCTGGTAGCCAGGGCTTCGCCGGCTTCTTTACCGAAGCCGTGCACGACGTTGAGTACGCCGGGCGGCAGCAGGTCGCCGATCAGTTCCATCAGCACGTTGATGCCCAGCGGTGTCTGCTCGGCCGGCTTGAGCACCACGCAGTTACCGGCGGCCAGGGCCGGGGCAAGTTTCCAGGCGGCCATCAGCAAGGGGAAGTTCCACGGAATGATCTGGCCGACCACGCCCAGCGGCTCGTGGAAGTGATAGGCAGCGGTGAGTTCGTTGATTTCGGCGCTGCTGCCTTCCTGGGCACGGATGCAGCCGGCGAAGTAGCGGAAGTGGTCGGCGGCCAGCGGGATGTCGGCGTTGAGGGTTTCGCGCACGGCCTTGCCGTTGTCCCAGGTCTCGGTGACGGCCAGCAGTTCGAGGTTCTGTTCGATGCGATCGGCGATTTTCAGCAGGACCCGCGAGCGGTCCTGGGCCGAGGTCTTGCCCCAGGCGTCAGCGGCGGCGTGGGCGGCGTCCAGCGCCTTGTCAATGTCTTTGGCGGTGGAGCGCGGGAAGTCAGCGATAGGCTTGCCGTTGACCGGCGAGGTATTGGTGAAGTAATTGCCATCGATCGGCGCAACGAATTCGCCACCGATGTAGTTGCCGTACTTGGCCTTGAACGAAACGATGGCGCCTTCAGTACCGGGGTGTGCATAACGCATGGTGGGCATCTCCTGCTTTTATGTTTATCGGAGTACAGCGCGGCAAGCGCGTTATAAAGCGTAGAGCAAAGGTCGGGCCACTGCGTGCGGGCCAGGTAAATCAAGGGTTTGGTTTTGTTTACAAGGCGTGACTGTGGCCGGATCGATACAGGTGGGTGACACTGTGTGCCATAAACGGTACAGCCTGTGACCGATGGGTCGGCGCGGGATTGCAATGGCCGGATGCCTGGGGGATGCTGGGCGTTCTCACGCAGGGAGAATAATAAGAACATGCACAACGATCATTTCAGTCGCCATGCCCAGCAGGTGCTCACCGTCACCCGTGGGCAAGAGCCGCCTCACGGGCCGGGCAGCGACCCGTCCATTGCCCGCTCCTGGTTGCGTTGCCTGGAGGACTACCACCTCGATCCTGCGCTGACCGTCGCCCCCACCGTGCTTGAGCATGGCCGCCTGCTGGAAAGCCGCGAACGCCTGCGCCAAGTCTTGCACATCGCCGGCGCCGAGATGAACAGCCTGCACCAGCAGCTCTCGGGCGCGGGCCACGCGGTGCTGCTCACCGATGCGCGTGGGGTGATCCTCAACTGCGTCACCGCGCCGTCCGAGCGCAGGATTTTCGAACGCGCCGGGCTGTGGTTGGGCGCTGATTGGAGCGAAGCCTGCGAAGGCACCAATGGCATCGGCACCTGTCTGGTCGAGCGCCAATCCCTGACCATCCACCGTGACGAGCATTTTCGCGGTCGCCATACCGGGCTGACCTGTTCGGCGAGCCCGGTGTTCGACCCCCACGGCGAGTTGCTGGCGGTGCTGGACGTGTCGTCGGCCCGCGAAGCCGTGTCGCGCCAGAGTCAGTTCCACACCATGGCGTTGGTCAACCTGTCGGCCAAGATGATTGAAAGCTGCTACTTTTTGCGCCACTTCGAACAGCACTGGTTGCTGCGCTTTCACCTGCAGGCGGAGTCGGTCGGGTTGTTCAGTGAAGGGCTGTTGGCCTTTGATGGCGAAGGGCGCATCTGTGCGCTCAACCAGAGCGCACTGAACCTGTTGGGGCAGCTTCGTGGCAGCGTGTTGGGTCAGCCGGTGGAAGCGGTTTTCGACTGTTCCCTGGATCAGTTGCTGGGGCGCGCCAGCGCCAACGCCACGGCCGGCTGGCCGCTACGTACCCGCGATGGCCGCCCGTTGTTCGCAGCGTTACGCGGGCAGGGGCGTCCGGCCCCGGCGCCCAGCGCCAAACCGACTGTTCCCGGCCGTTCGCGCTTGCCCGGCGTCTGCCTGGATGACCCGGCGCTGCGGCAGGCTTTCAGCCAGTCTGTGCGGGTGTTCGAGCGTGACGTGCCGCTGCTGGTTAATGGCGAAACCGGCTCGGGCAAGGAAGCGTTTGCCAAGGCGGTACATCTGGCCAGCCAGCGTGCCGACAAACCCTTCGTTGCCCTCAATTGCGCCGCTATCCCGGAAAACCTGATCGAGAGCGAATTGTTCGGCTATCGCGGCGGCAGTTTTACCGGCGCACGCAAAGAAGGCATGCAAGGCAAGCTGCAGCAAGCCGATGGCGGCACCCTGTTCCTTGACGAGATCGGCGACATGCCCCTGGCCTTGCAGACGCGGCTGCTCAGAGTGTTGGAAGATCGCCTGGTGGTGCCTATCGGTGGTGAGCCCCGCGCCGTAAACGTCAGAATTATCAGCGCTACCCACCGCAATCTGCTGGCCCGGGTAAAGGACGGCGGCTTTCGCGAGGATTTGTATTATCGGCTCAATGGCCTGGAAGTTGCGCTGCCGGCGTTGCGTCAACGCAGTGACAAATCACAGTTGCTGGACCTGCTGCTGGCTCAGGAAGCCGGTGACCAGGCGGTAGATCTGGAGCCGGCTGCGCGCGACGCGTTGTTGGCGTTTGCCTGGCCGGGCAACGTCCGACAGTTGCGTACGGTATTGCGCACGCTGGTCGCGCTGTGCGAAGACGGGAAGGTCGGTCCGCAGAATTTACCGCCGATGATTCGTCACGCTCCTACCCATGACGCTCAATCAAGTGTTTCTTCGCTGTCGCCCTTTGAAGAGGCCGAACGGTCAACCCTGCTGGCTGCTCTGGAGCAACAGCACTGGCATATGAGCCATGCGGCAACGCATTTGGGCGTCAGCCGTAACACGTTGTACCGCAAGTTGAGGAAGTATGAAATTTCACGCGGTTCGGTAGTTTAGCCTACAGTTTTTTTGAAGTTTTACAGGTGCCTTGGTTAATAAGTAGTTTGGGGTGTGTAAGTTGTTGAGTTCAGTAATATTATGTCAATTTTAAATGTCGCTTATTTTGAATGTTTGTCCCACTCATTGAGTACATTGAAGCTTCGGTTGTTTAGCAGCTTGATCACGGTATTCAGGGTGGATTATGAGTATTCCAACGGCGTATGCGTCCCCAATCACAGTGTCCTTCAGCTCTCTTGCTGAAGGAGGCGAAGTCTATGCAGATCACAAGGTTTCCATCGCGATCGATAATGCCCACCCTGCAACTCAAGCACGTAAAACGCCTTCAACACGTCGCGCCGAGGCCGATGCTGAAGTTGCCAGCTCATTCGCCGCATTATTGCTCGACGGCAGTTATAGAACTTCAATCCGGCCACCTGATATGCAGGTCCCGCCCCACTCGACGGTAGCGCTCTGGTATGCCCAACTGGACAGTGCATTTAAAAGCGAAGGGTTTTCAGCCTGGGCTAAAAAGCAGGGGCTGGACACGCGTTATCTGACGTTGATTCCCGCACGCGGGGAAATAAAAGGCTATGTAGACGGCCGGCGCAAAACCTTTTATCTGTCAGACGATTCGGGCTGGTCTGATGTTTCCCGCACGCTCTTGGCCCTTGGCAAGGTATTCGCCCCCGAACACGGTCAAGCGGTGCGATACCCAGGGAGCGGGCAGGGCGGCGTATCGATGACGCTGGTCGCGCAATTCTACAAGGCGCCTGATCTTTTTGAGGGCGACCAAGCCAGCGTTCGCCGCAAACAGTTCACGGATAATCCCGGCTTCAATCTGCATGAGCGCCCCCTCTCGACCCACTCCGACGCGGCGTTGGCGGCGCATCGGCAGGCGCTGGGCGATGAGGCCAATCGGCACAGCCTGATGAGCGCATTGAACGCTTTGGTCGACGATGCTGACGGGCGTGTTGATCTGGAGCCGATCAACGTGCCCATCGATCCTCGCTCTGCGCTGTTTGAGCGAGCGCCGAGCAAAACGCCGAGCCTTGCCCAGATGCTCAAGCTGGAAGGCTACAAGGTGCCCGCCAACAGTGCTCAGGCCCATGCGTTGGCCTCGGCACTCTCCTTCGACCTGGCGCACAGGGCGCCGGGCGTCGACTCAGGTGGCGTAAGGCACATCGGTCAGGGGCTGTCGTCTACTTCACTGCGCAAGATGGGAAAGCTCGTAAAGGCGCAGATCGCGCCAGGCACGACGAGCGCGCCTGGAACGGGCAGCCTCTTGAGTCGGTTGATCGATCATCTTCCAGCCAACCTGAGAAAGGCCATGGCTGATTATCCGTCAATTGCCCTTGACCAGCTCCTGCGCACACCCGAGGCGCAGCGGCTGGGTAAGTTGATCCAGGAGGTGCTCAAGGTTATCGACACACCCACGAGCGCGATTGAAAGTCTTGGCGTAGCCCTGGTCCAGGAACTCGATCCTGGCTTGGGCAAGTCGCGGTTCAACCTGGCGGGCTACAACCTGTATAGCGCTGACAATGCAGGCGCTTCTTCGGCAACGATCGTCAAACGCTTTACGGCACACCTCGCCGGCAGGGTCGGCAACGAGGGCGCAGCCGTCGCCGCCCATCTTTTATTATCGGCGGCAGCCCCTGAGTTTCTGGTCAAAGACATCCCGCCCAATTTGCTATACGGCTCCCACACCTGGACGAATTTTTGTATAGAGGTGTCGCGCATAGAGCTGCAAGTGCCTGGCGCGGCGGCAAACATGACCTTCAGCCAGGTGATGGGTTTCGGTAATACGCCGCCGGTGTCCATCGAGGGTGAGGATCAACTGAACGTCGCCGCGCGCGACCCGATCATTGCCTGGGGCATTGCCAACCGTGTTATCGACACCAGCCCGACGCAGACTTATTCGGATGCGCAGGCCGAGCAGGCGCAACAGGCACTCAACAAGCAGCAAAAAGAACTTCGCTGGGCGAGTAATGCCATGAAGACACCGCCGACGACGCGCCGGGAATTGGCGCTGGCAGAGTTGAAACGGGTATTTCCCCAGGTGGACCCGACGCTTGAGGTGATGCAGCAGGCCTCCATCAAACATAAGCCAATGTCGCTGTTGGATATTTACATGACGGGGCCGATCCAACCGGACTATTGGATATCCAAGGATGAGCAGCGTTTTCCCTATAAGTGTTTGAAGTCGCGCCTGTCTGAGCTGGCACCTGACATTAATAAAGTGTTTACAGCGAAGTTTCAGGAATATCGCAAGGTTCAGGAAAGTGCCTGGGCTATCCAGTTCAAATATCAGCTGTCACTGCTGCCCATGGCGGACAGGGTACGTATCAGCCAATCGGACGTCAGTTTTTATGAGGTGTCCCGCGCCTATATCAAGAACGGACCGTGTACCTCAGGGTTGTTCACCCCCAGGGAATGCCTGCCACCGACGCCTACTGCGCAGGAGCTTGAAGCGCTGAAGGGCAGGCACGGGTTGCTGATGAAAGTGGTGGAGCCTGGTGGCAGTGTCAGCGCCTACAGTTACTTTCCCGCCGAAGGCAAGATCGTCAAGGAAGACGGCTTTCCGGGCGGGCGAATCGACCTGGACGATCGTGCCTATTTTGGCGGGGAGAGCGAAGGTTATATCCCGGGTTTACCGCATACCTACGCGCAATATGGGGTCACGGATAAAACGCGCGATCCGCCTGCGCCGGACGGGAAAAAACAAGGTGACTACTTTGCTGATAAATCGGGTGCGCTCGCACAAATGGCGGGTGGTTATTTCACCAAGGACTACGGACCCCTGCAGAAGGAGGCGGCGGGCGTCACCGAGATTGAAAAAGGACGGGCTTACGACGAAAAGCTGAAGGGATTTTTTCTGAGCCTCGTGCCTTTTTATGACGGTGTCAAAGACGCTATCAAAGGTGACATAGGCGGGGCGGTATTCAATCTCGGGTTCGACATTCTCGGCTTTGTCATTCCCGGCGCGAATGCCGCGCGCAAAGCCGCCAAAGCGGGCAGAGGTGTTCTGAATACAATTAAAAGCGGTGTCGTTGCGGGTATTGGTGCGTCCGTAGGCTATACCGACTCAGTCGATATTGCGAAGAACTTAAATAAGGGCGCGCGCGCCGGTTATAAGGATGCGAAGTTCTTGGCTGAAAAGGGGCATGATGTTTTGTCGCGTTTGAGAGGGCATTATGGAAGTTACGATGTTACTAAGATCTATAAGGAGGGCGATGTTGTAAAAGGGTTTTTTTACGCCGCTGAGGACACTGTATGGCGACCTGCCGTGGCCGTCTTCAAGAAAGGTGCCTGGTATGCCTATAACGTTGTCACTAAAACGCCGTTTGGTGTTCAGTTGGCACAGTTTGGTGCGGTGAGTTCATTGCAACGCTGATACACGGACGTGTTCAGATAACCGGATTTTCATTATTTAATATTCATTCGACAGGGAATGTGAATGGTTTGTATCTGTCCTGAATAAGGTAAATGACGATGAAGCGTTCAACAACAATAACAACGGCGTTACGTCCTGTCCGCACTTCGATTGTAGTCAAGGGCCGTATCCATCATAAAAATTCGTATCGTACGATACAGTGTTCAAGAATAGGCGATTCCATTGGCGGCCTGCTGAGGGGCGGTTCCAGAGAGAGTTTGCCGAGCCCGACACGGGTTGACGCGCCCAATGTCGGAGGTACCACACGCAGTAGCGTGGATACAGGCCACCGACCGTTCGATCAAGGGTTCGTGGACTCAAGAGTCAATGGCTTCGACGGCCCAGGTCACGCCAGTGGTACGCGGCAGGCGGGAGACGCTGCGTCAGGCGCCGGGCAAACGCCCGAAATGGCCGCGTATGTAGAAAGCCAGCGAAGAGCCTGGCAAGCCGCGAGGGATGTGCAAATCCGCGATCAGTTGTTCGGTCAGCCCAGTCCGGGGCGCGTCAATGGGCAGGATGTCGAACCTTTTTCGGCGCGAACCCTTGAAGAGAATGCCAAGACGGCGGTCAAGGCGAAGGAGACCGCGCTGCCGCCGACTAACACGACCCTGCTCAAGACCGCAGCGATCACGACGGCGATCAGCGTACCTGTGACGTCGATCGGCCTGGTCGTGGTCGGGAGTGTCAACGAAGCGCTCAAGCCGCTGATCAATCCGCCGCCTGCACCCGTGACACCAGAAAGCATCGAAGAAGGGCGGCTCGTCGATTACGCGCAAAACACTACTTTTCTGTTGGTCAATACCTTGTCGAAACTGCGTGGAGAGCAGCTTGTCGAGCCGAACCTGAACTGGATGATGCAAACCAGAGAGGAGCGCCTTGACTCGCTGGAGGCCATGATTGGCTATGTCGAGCGGGAGCTGGGTAAAGAGGCCAAGGCCCAGAACATTGATTTTCAGCCGGCGTCCACGGGGCCTGAAAAAGACGCCATCAAGGAGCGTGTGATCGATTTGGAGAGCCGGATGGCAGCTCTTTCAGCGTTGCTGGGGGCCATTAGCATCACACCCGCGCCCAAGTCCAATACGCCGGTTTCGCCGATAGGGAACGCTTCGCAGCGGCTGGTGGCCATCCAATAGCCTTGCAGGGTTGGCGCCGCGTTAACCCTGCCTACGCGCCCGTCGTATCCCAGCGACGGGCGTTTCGCCCTCAGCTAAAGCGTGCGAACTTTCCCACCCTACGCTAACCTGCCTCGATGTTTACGAGGTCAACTATGCACATTCATATTCTGGGTATCTGCGGCACGTTCATGGGTTCGATGGCGGTTCTGGCCAAAGAGCTGGGCCATCACGTGACGGGCTCCGATGCCAACGTTTATCCACCGATGAGCACGCAACTGCAGGCGCAAGGGATTGAACTGACCCAAGGTTACGATCCTTCGCAATTCAACCCGGTGCCGGACCTGGTGGTGATTGGCAATGCGATGTCGCGCGGCAACCCGGCGGTCGAATACGTGCTGAATAAAGGCTTGCCTTACGTTTCAGGTCCTCAGTGGCTGGCTGATCACGTGCTGCAAGGCCGCTGGGTATTGGCCGTCGCCGGCACCCACGGCAAGACCACCACCAGCAGCATGCTTGCCTGGGTGCTGGAGCACGCAGGTATGAGCCCGGGCTTTCTGATCGGCGGCGTTCCGCAGAATTTCTCGGTGTCGGCGCGTCTGGGGGATACGCCGTTTTTCGTGATTGAGGCCGATGAATACGACAGCGCCTTTTTCGACAAGCGTTCCAAGTTCGTCCACTACCGCCCACGCACGGCGATCCTGAACAACCTGGAATTCGATCACGCTGACATCTTTCCCGATCTGCCGGCCATCGAGCGGCAATTCCATCACCTGGTGCGTACCATCCCAAGCGAGGGCCTGGTGATCCATCCGACGACCGAGCCGGCGTTGCAGCGTGTGATCGACATGGGCTGCTGGACCCCGGTTCAAACCACCGGCGCAGGCGGACAGTGGCAGGTCAAGTTGCTCAGCGAAGACGGTTCCCGATTTGAGGTACTGTTCGAAGGCGAAGCTCAAGGCATCGTCGATTGGGGCATGACCGGCCAGCATAACGTCGCCAATGCCTTGGTGACCCTGGCGGCTGCGCGACATGTGGGCGTGACGCCCGCCGTGGGCGTCGCCGCATTGAGCGCGTTCAAGAGCGTGAAGCGGCGGATGGAAAAGGTTGCCGACGTGAAGGGTATTACTATCTACGACGACTTTGCCCACCACCCCACGGCGATTGCCACCACGTTGGATGGCCTGCGCAAACGCGTGGGTGATGCGCAGATCATTGCGATCGTCGAGCCGCGCTCCAATTCCATGAAGCTGGGGGCGCACCGCGATGGCCTGCCCGAAAGCGTGAATGACGCCGACCAAGTGATTTGGTACGCGCCCGCCAACCTCGGCTGGGACCTGCCGGCCATCGCCGCGCTGTGCAGCGTGCCCTCGACAGTATGTGACTCATTGGAGGGCATCATCGAGCACGTCAAACACCTGGCCAAGCCGGGCACCCACGTGGTGATCATGAGCAATGGTGGCTTTGGCGGCTTGCACGGCAAGCTGGCTGAGGCACTCCAGTGAGCGGCCCGGAACGTATCACGCTGGCGATGACCGGCGCGTCCGGTGCGCCGTATGGTCTGCGCCTGCTGGATTGTCTGGTGCGTGAAGACCGTGAAGTGCACTTCCTGATCTCCAAGGCCGCGCAGTTGGTGTTGGCGACCGAGACCGACGTGGAGCTGCCGGCCAAAGTGCAGATGATGCAAGCGTTTCTCACCGAATACACCGGTGCGGCGGCGGGGCAGATCAAGGTGTATGGCAAAGAGGACTGGATGTCGCCAGTGGCGTCCGGCTCCGGTGCGCCGGCGGCGATGGTGGTAGTGCCGTGCTCCACCGGCACCCTGTCGGCGATTGCCACCGGAGCGTGCAATAACTTGATCGAGCGCGCGGCGGACGTCACCTTGAAAGAGCGGCGCCAGTTGATTCTGGTGCCACGCGAGGCGCCTTATTCCAGCATTCACCTGGAGCACATGCTCAAGTTGTCGAACATGGGCGTGACCATTTTGCCGGCGTCGCCAGGCTTCTATCACCAGCCGCAAACCATTGATGACCTGGTGGACTTTGTGGTGGCGCGTATTCTCAACCTGCTGAACATCCCCCAGGACATGCTGCCGCGTTGGGGCGAGCATCACTTGAGTGGCGATGAATAAGGCGCTGTGGGTTGTGCTGGTGCTGCAGCTGACAGGCTGCGCCACCGCGCGCACGCTGGATGCGGCGCAACCGGGCGCGCCAGTGGTGTACGCCGGGACCCGGCTGGATATGTACGCGATCAACGGGGGCTGCTGCGCCAGGGACAGGTTCGGCGCCGAGGCCCCCACCTATCCCCATATCGACCTGCCCGCCAGCGCGTTGCTCGATACGCTGCTGTTGCCACTGTCATTGTTGACCGTGCTGGGTGTCGGCTTCAACGCCACCGGCGGCCTGTAACGCAAACCTCAACAGCACCACAAACTCATGTGGGAGGGGGCTTGCCCCCGATAGCGGAGTGTCAGTCACTGAAGAGATTGACTGGACTACCGCCATCGGGAGCAAGCCCCCTCCCACATTGGGTTCAGTGTTCGCCTTTATTTATTTACCGAGCTTGCGCAGCTCATCCGACTCCACCACCCGCACGCCATCCTGCTCTTCCAGCGCCAGACGCCACATGGCGCGGGCCAGTTCGCACACTTCGATACCGTGGTACTTGCCGGGAATCAACCGAGACAGCGGCCCGGCCAGTTGTTCGGCCAGCCGAGGTTCGAGTCGTTCCCCCAACAATAATGATGGCCGCACGATGGTCAGTTGCGGCCAATCCTGGGCTCTCAACGCCTGTTCCATTTCCCCTTTGACGCGGTTGTAGAACACCGAGGATTTCGGGTCGGCGCCAATCGCACTGATCACGATCAGGTGCCGTGCGCCCAGTTCCCGAGCGCGCCTGGCGAAGGCCACCACCATATCCAGGTCGACCGCACGGAACGCCGCTTCGGAACCGGCCTTCTTGATTGTGGTACCCAAACAGCAGAAGGCGATATCCACCTGGCCGCTCAACTGGGGCAGCAACACTGCCGGGTCGCCTACCGGGTTTTCCAGGCGTGGGTGTTCGGCCAGTGGTTTGCGGCTCGGTGCCAGCACGCGGGTTACGGTGGGTTCGTTGAGCAGGCGGTCCAGCAAGTGTTCGCCGGTGAGGCCGGAAGCGCCGGCCAGTAAGATATGCTGCGGTGTCAGGTACATGGTGTTTCCCCCTTGTTACACGTTACAGCTTAGTTGCCTTTGGCTTCCTTGCTATTCATTGAGACGCTTTCGAGCGCCTTTCGTGCCTGCTGTTTACGTAATAATTGCCAGTGGGCGATCACGCCCTTGGGGGCCCAGATCTGCGGTTCGGAGGCTTCGAAGTTGTCCGCCTGTTCGCGCTCGGCCACGTGCAGTTGTGCCAGTTTGAAGGCCTGTTGCAAATCGTCCGTTTGGTTGAAAGCCTGTGCGAAAAGGGCATCGCCGAAGTAGGTAAAGTCCGCCTCTTCCGAACAGCCGAACGACACGCGATCAGCGCGCGAGGCGGTCATGATCAACGTGCGCTCATCTTTCAATGCCGGGATGAAGCCGCCGGAGTAGCAGGCGGAAATCACGATGATCTTGTCGCGGTTTTTCAGTGGCGCGAGCACGGCGGCCAGCTCATCGGCCGGCAGGTCGGCCAGTTCCATGCGCGGCTGGTCGAGCACCAGTTCGTGTTCGTGGGTGCCGTGGCTGGTCATATAGATGAACACCAGGTCTTCCGGCCCGCTGCGTTCGGCCAGGGTTTGTACGGCCCGGCGCAGGTTTTCGCGGGTGGCCATTGGCCGGTCGGCAATATGGTCGCGGTGGTTGACCAGGCGAATCTGCCCATGGGCACCGAAGCGGGTGGCGAGCATGTTGCTGACGTAATCGGCTTCGCGCAGGAACACGCTTTGCTTGCCGTCGCCGGCCAGCGCCAGGGTGTAAAGCTCGACGGCAGGCGTGGACGCGGGGACGGCGGCGAGGGCCTCGGCCAGCAAGTGGCCCTGGGCCAATACGCCGATTTCCAGTGGGTCGGGCAGCAGCTTGCCTTCGGCGTCGCGCACGCGCATGCCGTTGACCCAGGTGCCGGCCTGTACCGTACCGTCGGTCAGCACCAGTGTGCCGCGGCCCTGGTAGCTGTCGCTGTCAAAACCGCCGATATAGAAGCTGCCATCGGTAAGGTTCAGGCGACCTTCACCGCTGAAGCGCCAGTCGCTGAACTGGCCGACGTAATGGCTGCCATCGACGCCGATCAGTTCGCCTTTGCCGCTCAGCGCGCCTTCCTTGAACTGGCCGATCCAGACGTCGCCATCGGCGTTTTCATAGCGTCCCTTGCCGTTGAGCTGGTTCTGTTTGAACTGGCCGACGTAGATATCGCCATCCGCGCTGTTGAACGTGCCATTGCCTTCCAGCTGGCCATCGACGAAGTGACCGCTGAACTGATTGCCGCTGTCGTCGTTGCGCTGGCCTTCGCCATTGGGTTTGCCGTGGGCGAATTGGCCCTGGTATTGGCTGCCGTCGGCCAGCTCCAGGCGCCCGAGGCCGGAATACTGGTCGTCCTTGAACTCGCCGCGATAGGTCATCTGCCCTTCTTTGAGGGTGCCTTCGCCGTTGCGTCGACCGTTCTTGAAGCCGCCCACGTAGCTGCTGCCCGCCGTGGTCAGGCTGCCCTGGCCGTCAAACAGGCCTTGCTTGAATTGGCCCTTGTAGACTTCGCCGTTGCTGCCATGCCATTCGCCCTGCCCGTGCCACTGGCCGTTATCGAACTCGCCGGCGTACCAACTGCCGTTGGGGTAGTCGACGCGCCCCTGGCCTTGCAGCAAGCCGTTGACCACATCGCCCCGGTAGCGGCCGCCATCGGGCAGGCGCGCATCGGGCGGCAACAGCGATTCGCCATCTCCGCAAGCGGTGAGCAACAGGGCAAGGGCAAGGGGAGCGAGTGGGCGCATAGCGGGATCCGGATAATTGAGCGCCGAGTATGCCGCAGCTGCGCGTTTCATACATAAATTTACATACACTGTGGCAAGGTTTGTGGCCTCGCCACAGGCAACGTCCTACACGAAGCAGAGTGACAATGACTCAGCGATGTAAGCCGGTTTTTCCTGACCTTCGATTTCCAGGGTGGCGGTGGCCTTGAACAGCCACTGGCCAGGTTTTTTCTCGTGGACGTCGGTGAGGGTGACGTTCAGGCGCACCTTGGAGTCGACCTTCACCGGCTGTATGAAGCGCACGCTGTCCAGGCCATAGTTGATTGCCATTTTCAGGCCCTCGGGCATGATCAGGATGTCCTCCATCAGCTTGGGCATCAGCGACAGCGACAGGAACCCATGGGCGATGGTGCTGCCGAACGGGGTTTGCGCCGCCTTGACCGGGTCTACGTGGATAAACTGATGATCGCCGGTGGCCTCTGCGAACAGGTTGATGCGGGCCTGGTCGATGGTGAGCCATTCGGAACGTCCCAGTTCCTTGCCGACATAATCTTTGAGCTGCGCTACGGGTACACAGGGCATTGCGTTTCTCCCGGGTTCATCATTTTTATCCCCGCTGACGAGGGGTTTTTATGGGGTACAGAGAACCAATGTAGATCATCATGGGCAATCGGCCCGGTCAACCCAACATGCTTTTGGCGAATGCCGGAGCATAGGGCGGGCGTGCTTATAATGCGCACGAACTTTGAGGGGGGCAGAGAGGATGCTGTTACGTGGCCTGACCTGGCTGGTGCTGTTTCAATTGATCGGCACTGCGCTCAATCATCTGCTGTTGCCGGTATTGCCGGGGCCGATCATCGGCCTGCTGCTGATGCTCGGCTTCCTGATCTGGCGCGGCGAAGTCAGCGAGCCGCTGAGCCTGGCGGCCGGCAGCCTGCTGCGGTATTTGCCGTTGCTGCTGGTGCCGCCGGCCGTGGGCGTGATGGTGTATGCCAAGGACATCGTTGCCGACTTCTGGGCCATCGTCGGCGCGCTGGTGCTGTCGCTGGTCATCGCGATGGGGGTTGTCGGCGTGCTGATGGAACAGATGGTCCGGCGCAAGGAGAAGAATCAATGATCTTCGACTGGCAGGGCGCCTGGGTGGCCGTCATTCATCACCCGTTGTTCGGTATCGGCATTACCCTGGGCGCCTATCAACTGGTACTGGCGGCTTTCGAGAAAACCCGCTGGATTTTCCTGCAGCCGGTGCTGGTCTCCATGTTGCTGGTAATTGGCGTGTTGCTGATCTGCGGCCTGAGCTACGCCGAATACCGCAAGAGCACCGAGATCATGGGCGTTCTGCTGGGGCCGGCGACGGTGGCCCTGGCGGTGCCGCTTTACCTGAACCTGCGACGGATTCGCCAATTGTTCTGGCCGATTTTTACTACGCTGGTGATAGGCGGGGTGTTGGCCACCGGCCTGTGCGTGTTGTTGGGCTGGTGGTTCGGTGCCGAGCACAGGGTGCTGATGACCATGGCGCCCAAGTCGGTGACGTCGCCGATTGCGATGTTGGTGGCCGAGCAGATCGGTGGGGTGGCGGCATTGGCCGCCGTGTTCGTGCTGATCACCGGGGTGGCCGGCGCGATGATCGGCCCGGCGTTCCTGTCGCGCCTGGGTGTCTACAGCCCCGAGGCGCGCGGCATGGCCCTGGGCATGACGGCCCACGCTGTCGGCACCTCGGTGGCCCTGCAGGAAAGCGAAGAATGCGGCGCCTTTGCGGCGCTGGCCATGAGTTTGATGGGCGTGGCCACGGCAGTGTTCCTGCCGCTGGCTGTGTCGGTGATCGTTTAAACCGGGTTTAAGGAAACCTTTATGAGTCTGGCGCTGTTTCCACTCAACACCGTGCTGTTCCCTGGTTGCACCCTCGATTTGCAACTGTTCGAGGCGCGTTACCTGGACATGATCAGTCGCTGCATGAAAAAGGGCGAAAGCTTCGGTGTGGTCTGCATTCTCGATGGCAAGGAAGTCGGCCTGGCCCCGGATGGCTATGCGCTGATCGGCTGCGAAGCGCTGATCCGCGACTTTAAACAACAGGATAACGGCCTGCTGGGGATTCGCGTCGAGGGCGGGCGGCGTTTTCGCGTGCGCGATGCCCAGGTGCAGAAGGACCAGTTGCTGGTGGCCGAGGTGCAATGGCTGGAAGAGCTGCCGGACCAGCCGCTGGAAGAAGAAGATGCCGACCTGCTGGCGCTGCTGCAGGCATTGGCCGAGCACCCGATGGTCGCTGCGCTGGATATGGACGCCCATGCCGAGGGCCAGCAGGCCCTGAGTCATCAGTTGGCGTATCTGCTGCCGTTCACCGAGGCGGATAAAGTCGACCTGTTGCAACTCGACGATCCGCAGCAGCGGCTGGATGCGATCCAGATGTTGCTGGATGAATTGCAAGGTGAATTGTTCACCTGAACTTCGGACTTTCCTGGCGGGGTTTTCAGACTTTGTTTGGTCGCTTCCTGGGCCCCCGACCCGCACTATTTTCCGATCACACCCCAATGATCGGAGATGACCATGCTTCAGCTGACACCCTCGGAACAAGTCGCCTGGGACGCGTATTTTGTCAGCGTGGCCACCCACCTGCTCCAGCACGATCCCACGCGGGGCGCGCAATACATCGCCGAGCACGCCGCCGACATTGCCGATGAAATGCTGCTGGAACGACGCGAGCGTTGTGTTGAACGTCGCAGCGCGTCGGTGGACTGGATTGGCCCGGCCAAAGGTCAGTAGGCGTACCTGAGCAGCGCGTGGGACGTACCGGTAAACGCGATAAAGCCGAGCACCGCCACCACCACGGGCAAGACCAGCCACCAGGCTTTTTGCGTCATCGGCGGCAACGGGCTGCGGTATTGAATAAGGGTGAGGCTCAATGCGCACACGCTCATGGCCAAGAGCGTACCGGCCAGGATATCCGTAGGCCAGTGAGCGCCCAGGTAGACCCGCGACAACGCGATGAACGCGGCAGGTATGCAGCCCAGCAGCAGCCAGGTCAGGCGCAGTCGCGTGGGTTGGCCTCGGCCGGCCAGTACCGCCAGGGCCAGGAAGAACGCAAACGCGCCGGAGGCATGGCCGCTGGGCATGCTGAAACTGGTAAGGGGGTCGGTCAGGATCTCCGGGCGCCCGCGGGCGAAGAAGAGCTTGGTGCCGGTATTGATCACGGCGGCGCCCGCCAGCGTGGCGCCGACGAATATGGCATGACGCCACTGTCGCGCCAGCAACAACAGGCCGGTAAACACCGCGCTGGCGACGAACATTTTCTTGAATTCGCCCAACTGGGTGATCCGCACCATCACCTCGTCGAGCCACGGGCTGCGATGCTCCTGCACCAATGCGCTCAGGCCCTGGTCGAAATCGTTGAGATGCGGGTAGCCGATAAACAGCGCGACCAGCAACGTCAGGCTGGCGCAGCCGGTCCACAGGGTGGCTCGACGATGGCCGCGCAAGCTGCTGTTCAAGCTCAGCCCCAGCAGTGCTGCCAGGCAGGCCGCGACAATCGCCGCTTCCGGCCAGAAACCTTCGGGCAGGGGCAGGCGGAACGCAGCACCGGCAGCCCAGCCCGGCAACAGATAAGCCACTGACCAACCCGCCGCCGCGATAACGCTCACGATCGCGAAGCGCGGGAACGGCATGTCGCACATGCCGGCGACCATTGGCAGCATGGGGCGCAACGGGCCGATGAAGCGCCCGACCAGCAGGCTGGCGATGCCGTACTTATGGAAGTAGGTTTGCGCGCCATCCATCCACTCCGGATGGTGACGCAGGCCGGGCAGACGCCGGATATTCTGATGGAAATGTCGGCCCAGGTAGTAGGAAACCCCGTCGCCCAATAACCCGCCAAGGAAGCCCAGCAGCAGGGTGTCACTCAACGACAGCGCGCCGCTGCCGGCGAGCGCGGCAATCGCAAACAGCAGCACCGTGCCCGGCACGATCAGCCCGGCGATGGCCAGGCATTCCACGCACGCGACGATAAACACCGCCGCCGCCAGCCATTGTGGGTTGAGGGTCAGCCAGCCGGTAATGCTATCGAGCCATTGGCCCATACACTCCACTCCATCAAGTGTGGGAGGGGGCGCTTGCCCCCTCCCACATTAAAATCTCTGTACGACAGGTATCGATTCCAGCCGGTTCAGTCTGTTCAGATCAAAAAATAATCGCGGCCTTCGACCTGCCCGCGCCGCAGCGGGTTCCGTGTGCAATAAGGCGCATAGCCAGCATCGACGAAGCGGTACATCAAATGCTCATCGCGTCCACTGGGAATGCCCAGCCGTGTGGTCTGGATAATCTGCGTGGGCACCTGGCCCACGTCCTCGACATACAACTGTTCCTGATCGAAGCGCTTGGCATCCCACATGGGCACCTTCAGGCCCAGCGCCTTGCACAGCAGCGTCTGGCCCGCACAGAGTTTCTGCGAGGAGCGCGGGCTACCGTCGGGGTTGGGGTTGTTCAACAGCATTTGCGCCAGGCTCGCCGGCCCGGACACCTCATCGACCCAGGGATAGGCCGATTTGATCAGCACGGCATTGCCCGGGCCATGGGCGCTGAAGTTCAGCGAATCACCGCCCCGGGCGTAGTACATGTAGATATGCCCACCATCCAGAAACAAAGCCTTACGCTTTTCTGTGTAGCCGAGTGAAGCGTGACTGCCTTTTTCGGCCACGTAATAGGCTTCGGTTTCGATAATGCGCGCGCAAAGCCAGGTTTCGCCGACACGATGGCGAATGACTTTTCCCAGCAGTTCTTGCGCGAGCAACTGGGCGTCACGGTCGAAGAAGCTGTCGGGGAGGGCGCGGGTGGGGCGTTCGGGCGTCATTGTGGGCATAACGTTCAGGGTTATTACGGCTAAATGTGACGGAATCATAACAACTCTCACCTTAATTACCGCTGAACCCCAGGTTTTTACAGTTCATTTCGACCATCCGCCCCTCACCGCTGTCAGTCAGGCGGCGTCACAGCTATAATCTGCCGCTTTCCTCTTTGCCAAGACTTCCTGACCCATGACTGAGTCCGTTCTTGACTACATGACCCGCCTGGGTCGCGCTGCCCGTCAGGCCTCGCGGTTGATCGCCCGTGCGAGCACTGCGCAGAAGAACCGTGCCCTGCTGGCCGCCGCCGATGCTCTGGATGCTGCGCGCTCCGAGTTGGCCGCCGCCAACGAACAGGACCTGGCCAACGGCCGCGCCAATGGCCTGGAACCGGCCCTGCTGGATCGTCTGGCACTGACCCCGGCGCGTATCGACGACATGATCGAAGGCTTGCGTCAGGTGGCCAAGTTGCCTGACCCCATCGGTGAAATTCGCGATATGCGTTACCTGCCGTCCGGCATTCAGGTCGGCAAGATGCGCGTCCCCCTGGGCGTGATCGGCATCATCTACGAGTCGCGTCCGAACGTGACCATCGACGCCGCGAGCCTGTGTCTGAAGTCGGGCAACGCCACCATCCTGCGCGGCGGTTCCGAGGCGATCCATTCCAACCGTGCCATCGCGGCCTGCATCCAGCAGGGCCTGGCCGTGGCCGAGTTGCCCGCCGAGGTGGTGCAAGTGGTGGAAACCACCGACCGCGCAGCGGTTGGCGCGCTGATTACCATGCCCGAGTTCGTTGACGTGATCGTGCCCCGTGGCGGCAAGAGCCTGATCGAGCGCGTCAGCCGCGACGCCAAGGTGCCGGTGATCAAGCACCTGGACGGCGTGTGCCACGTCTTTATCGACATCGCCGCCGACCTCGACAAGGCGATCCGCATCGCCGACAACGCCAAGACCCATCGCTACGCGCCGTGCAACACCATGGAAACCCTGCTGGTGCACGCCGGCATTGCCGAGCGCGTGCTGCCGCCGCTGGCCGCCATCTACCGCGACAAGGGCGTGGAGTTGCGCGGTTGCGAGCGTACCCGTGCGCTGCTGGGGGCGGACGTGATCGAGGCAACCGAGCAGGACTGGTACACCGAATACACGGCGCCGATCCTGTCGATCCGCATTGTCGACGACCTGGACCAGGCCATCGAACACATCAATACCTACGGCTCCAAGCATACCGACGCCATCGTCTCCGAGCATTTCAGCGATGCCCGGCGTTTCCTCAATGAAGTGGATTCCGCTTCGGTGATGATCAATGCCTCGACGCGCTTTGCCGATGGTTTCGAGTACGGCCTGGGGGCGGAAATCGGCATTTCCACCGACAAGCTCCACGCACGCGGCCCGGTCGGCCTGGAAGGCCTGACCAGCGAGAAGTACGTGGTGTTCGGCGACGGTCACGTGCGCACTTGATGGCTAAACGCATCGGGCTGCTCGGCGGTACTTTCGACCCCGTGCACATCGGCCATTTGCGCAGTGCCCTGGAAGTCGCGGATGCCCTGGCGTTGGATGAATTGCGCCTGATGCCCAATTTCCGGCCGCCCCACCGCGATACGCCGCAGGTGTCCGCGCAGCAGCGCCTGGAAATGGTGCGCGTTGCGGTGGAGGGCATAGCACCACTGGTGATGGATGATCGCGAGCTCAAGCGCGATAAACCGTCCTACACTGTCGACACCCTGGAGCTGATGCGCGCCGAGTTGGCCGCCGATGACCAGTTGTTTCTGCTTTTGGGCTGGGACGCATTTTGCGGCCTGCCCTCTTGGCACCGCTGGGAGGAACTCCTCCAGCATTGCCACATCCTGGTTCTGCAACGCCCGGATGCCGACAGCGAACCGCCGGATGCCTTGCGCAACCTGCTGGCTGCGCGGTCGGTAAGTGACCCCTTGGCCCTGACCGGGCCGAACGGGAATATTGCATTCGTCTGGCAGACCCCGCTTGCGGTGTCCGCCACCCAGATCCGTCAACTGCTGGCCAGCGGTAAGTCGGTACGTTTCCTGGTGCCTGACGCGGTCCTGGCCTACATCGATGCGCACGGGCTTTACCGTGCGTCGAACTGAAAAGGCGCGCTTGTCGCTACGCACCATCGTGCAGCGAGCGCCCGAACATACGAGCAAAACGAGTTTTATATGACGAACAAAGACGTAAGCAAAGTTAAGCGCAAAGGCACCTTCAAAAGCGCACCGCTGCCGGTAGAAGCCCACGTTGGCCCGGAACTGGCTGGCGAAGAGCTGGTAAAAGTCGCCGTGGCGGCCCTGGAAGACGTGAAAGCCCAGGACATCCAGGTGCTGGACGTACGCGACAAGCAGAGCATCACCGACTACATGATCATCGCCACCGGTACCTCCAACCGCCAGATCGGCGCGATGCTGGACAAGGTGCGCGAAGCCGTCAAAGCCCAGGGCGTGAAGCCGCTGGGTGAAGAAGGCAAGGGCGACAGCGACTGGGTGCTGCTGGACATGGACGACGTGATCGTGCACATGATGACCTCCAACGCCCGTCAGTTCTACGACCTGGAGCGTCTGTGGAAAGGCGCCGAGCAGAGCCGTGCCGCCGATGGCAAGCACCACAGCCCGGAAGTGGGCCACGCGCACTTCGACAAGCTCAACAAAGACCAGGAATAAGGAACGGCTGTGCGCCTGCGTCTGATCGCTGTCGGTTCACGCATGCCCAAGTGGGTGGAAGAGGGCTGGCACGAGTATGCCAAGCGCCTGCCTGCCGAGCTTTCGCTTGAGCTGGTGGAAATACCGCTCAATACCCGGGGCAAGAACGCCGACGTGGCGCGCTTTATCCGTCAGGAAGGCGAAGCCATGTTGGCCAAGGTCGGCCCCAACGAGCGCATCGTCACTCTTGAAGTGCACGGCAAGCCCTGGAGCACCGAGCAATTGGCGGTGGAACTGGACCGCTGGCGCCTGGATTCGCGCACCGTCAACTTCATGGTCGGCGGTCCCGAAGGGCTGGCGCCGGAAGTCTGTGCGCGGGCCGATCAGCGCTGGTCGCTGTCGGCGCTCACGCTGCCGCACCCGTTGGTAAGGATCCTGATCGGTGAACAGCTGTATCGCGCCTGGACAGTTCTGTCCGGGCACCCTTATCACAAATAATCTGCGCCATTGTCGATGACCCAGCCAATCCGCATCAAGGACCACGAGAAGGACGCACGTCTTGTACGCGCGCGCGTGGTGTTTGGCGCGGTCATGGTGGTGGCATTGATTGGTGTGCTGATTGCCCGTCTGTATTACCTGCAGGTGATCCAGTACGAGTATCACTCCACCTTGTCGGAAAACAATCGGGTGCATGTGCAGCCGATCCCGCCGACCCGTGGGCTGATTTTCGACCGCAATGGCGTGGTGGTGGCGGATAACCGGCCCAGCTTCAGCCTGAGCATGACCCGCGAGCGTTCCGGCGACTGGCAGCAAGTGCTCGATGTGATTGTCGAAGTGCTGCAGCTGACGCCGGAAGACCGGGGGATTTTCGAGAAGCGCATGAAGCAGGGCCGCCGGCCTTTCGAGCCGGTGCCGATCCTGTTCGAGCTCAACGAAGAGCAGATCGCGCGGATCGCAGTGAACCAGTTCCGCCTGCCCGGCGTGGAAGTGGTGGCGCAGTTGGTGCGGCATTACCCGCAGGGGCCGCACTTTGCCCACTCGGTCGGCTATATGGGGCGCATCAACGAGAAAGAGCTGAAAAGCCTCGATCCGGTCAATTACAGCGGCACCCATCACATCGGCAAAACCGGCATCGAGCGTTTCTACGAGCCCGAACTGCACGGCCAGGTGGGTTACGAAGAGGTCGAGACCAACGCCCGTGGCCGCGTGCTGCGCGTGCTCAAGCGCACTGACCCATTGCCGGGCAAGGACATCGTGCTGAGCCTGGACATCAAGTTGCAGGAAGCCGCCGAAATGGCGCTGGGCGGTCGTCGCGGTGCGGTGGTGGCGCTGGACCCGAAGACTGGCGAAGTACTGGCCATGGTCAGCCAGCCGAGTTTCGACCCCAACCTGTTCGTGACCGGTATCAGCTTCAAGGCCTACGCCGAGTTGCGCGACTCCATCGACCGGCCGCTGTTCAACCGGGTGCTGCGCGGCCTGTATCCGCCGGGGTCGACCATCAAGCCGGCGGTGGCGATTGCCGGCCTGGATTCAGGGGTGGTCACCGCGTCGAGCCGGGTCTATGACCCCGGCTATTACATGCTGCCCAACTACGATCACAAATACCGTAACTGGAACCGCTCCGGTGACGGCTATGTCGACCTGGACACCGCCATCATGCGCTCCAACGACACCTACTTTTATGACCTGGCCCACAAGCTGGGGATCGATCGCCTGGCGGCCTACATGGGCAAGTTCGGCCTAGGTCAGAAGGTCTCCCTGGACATGTTCGAAGAGTCTCCCGGCCTGATGCCGTCGCGCGAATGGAAGCGCGCGACGCGCCGGCAGGCGTGGTTCCCCGGCGAAACCCTGATCCTCGGCATTGGCCAGGGCTATATGCAGGCCACCCCGCTGCAACTGGCCCAGGCAACGGCGCTGGTGGCGAACAAGGGCGTGTGGAACCGGCCGCACCTGGCCAGGACCATCGAAGGTGAGAAACCGGTGGATGAGAACCCGATCCCCGACATCGTGCTGCGCGACCCGTCCGACTGGGCGAAGGTCAATCACGGCATGCAGCAGGTGATGCATGGCGCTCGCGGCACCGCACGCAAGGCGGCGCTCGGCGCGCAATACCGCATCGCCGGCAAGAGCGGTACCGCTCAGGTGGTCGCGATCAAGCAGGGTGAAAAATATGACCGCTCCAAGGTGCAGGAGCGCCACCGCGACCACGCCTTGTTTGTCGGCTTTGCCCCTGCCGATGACCCGAAAATCGTGGTGGCGGTGATGGTGGAGAACGGCGAGTCCGGCTCCGGTGTGGCCGCGCCTGTGGTGCGCCAGATCATGGATGCCTGGCTGCTGGCCCCCGACGGCAAGCTCAAGCCCGAATATGGCGGCCCCCCTTCAAGCCCCGAGGTTACGGCCCGTGAAGAGTAATTTTGACCGCATCCTCTCCAGTGAAGATGTGATGCGTCGCCGTGCGACGTTGCTGCAACGCATGCACATTGATGGCCCGTTGCTGGTGCTGCTGCTGATACTGGCGGCTGGCAGTCTGTTCGTGCTGTATTCGGCCAGCGGCAAGAACTGGGACCTGCTGATCAAGCAAGCGTCGTCATTCGGCCTGGGCCTGTTGTCGATGGTGGTGATCGCCCAGCTCGAGCCGCGTTTCATGGCGCGCTGGGTGCCGCTGGGTTATGTCGCCGGAGTGTTGCTGCTGGTGGTGGTGGACGTGATGGGTCACAACGCCATGGGCGCGACCCGCTGGATCAACATTCCGGGGGTGATTCGCTTCCAGCCGTCGGAATTCATGAAGATCCTGATGCCGGCCACCATCGCCTGGTACCTGTCCAAGCGCACCTTGCCGCCACAGCTCAAGCATGTGGGGATCAGCCTGGTCCTGATCGGCGTGCCGTTCATTCTTATCGTGCGCCAGCCGGACCTCGGCACTTCGTTGCTGATCCTGGCGGGCGGCGCGTTCGTGCTGTTCATGGGCGGCCTGCGCTGGCGCTGGATTCTCAGCGTGCTGGCCGCTGCCGTGCCGGTGGCGGTGGCCATGTGGTTCTTCTTTATGCACGACTACCAGAAGCAGCGGATCCTGACGTTCCTCGACCCCGAAAGCGACCCGCTGGGTACGGGCTGGAATATCATCCAGTCCAAGGCCGCCATCGGCTCCGGCGGCGTGTTCGGCAAGGGCTGGCTGCTGGGTACCCAATCGCACCTGGACTTTTTGCCCGAAAGCCACACCGACTTCATTATCGCGGTGATGGGCGAAGAGTTCGGCCTGGTAGGCATTTGCGCGCTGCTGCTGATCTATTTGCTGTTGATCGGGCGCGGGCTGGTGATTACCGCACAGGCGCAGACGCTGTTCGGCAAGTTGCTGGCCGGCAGTCTGACCATGACGTTTTTTGTTTATGTTTTCGTCAACATCGGTATGGTCAGTGGCCTGCTGCCGGTGGTTGGGGTGCCGTTGCCATTCATTAGCTACGGCGGAACTTCGCTGGTGACATTGCTGTCAGCGTTTGGGGTTTTGATGTCGATTCATACGCATCGCAAATGGATCGCTCAGGTTTGAATAAGGTGAAGATGTCAATGCAAGTAATGCGCGGCTGGGCCACTCGGCATGCGTCCTGGATGGGCCTGATTGGGCTGCTGGGCGCCACGCAGGAGGCGCAGGCCGGTGACTACGATGGCTCACCTCAGGTCGCCGAATTCGTCGGTGAGATGACCCGCGACTACGGTTTCGCCGGTGAACAGCTGATGGGCGTGTTTCGCGAAGCCCGCAAAAAGCAGGCGATCCTCGACGCCATCTCGCGCCCTGCCGAGCGGGTCAAGCAGTGGAAGGAATATCGCCCGATGTTCCTCACCGACGCCCGCGTGGCCCGGGGCGTGGACTTCTGGCGCCAGCACGAGGCGGTATTGGCCCGCGCCGAGCAGGAATACGGCGTGCCGGCCCAGGTCATCGTCGCGATCATCGGCATTGAAACCTTCTACGGGCGCAACACCGGCAGTTACCGGGTGATCGACGCGTTGTCGACCCTGGGCTTCGATTACCCGCCGCGCGCCGAGTTCTTCCGCAAGGAGCTGCGCGAATTCCTGCTGCTGGCCCGCGAAGAACAGGTCGACCCGATGACCCTCAAGGGCTCGTACGCCGGGGCGATGGGCTTGCCGCAGTTCATGCCGAGCAGCTTTCGCGCCTATGCGGTGGATTTCGACGGCGACGGGCATATCAATATCTGGAGCAACCCCGACGATGCCATCGGCAGCGTGGCCAGCTACTTCAAGCGTCACGGCTGGGTGGGCGGAGAACCGGTGGTGGTGCGCGCCGATGTGACGGGCGAGCGCGCCGATGAAGGCCTGACCCAGGGTATCGACCCGGTGAAGACCGTCGGGGAGTTGCGAGCGCTGGGCTGGTCGAGTCAGAATGCGCCACGCGATGATATGCCGGTGACGGCGTTCCGCCTCGAAGGTGAAAATGGCCCGGAATACTGGATGGGCCTGAAGAATTTCTACGCAATCACGCGTTATAACCGCAGTGTGATGTACGCCATGGCCGTGCATCAGCTGTCAGACGAGCTGGTTCAAGCACGGGGCAACAAGTAATGCGGGTATCGCCGTTCAAAAAACCGCTCAAGCTGGTGGCGTTCGCCGCGTTGTCCCTGCTGGTCGCCAGTTGCTCCACGACGCCGAATCGAGCGCCAGCCAAGAAGGCCGGCGGCGCGGTGGTTCGCGCCCAGCCGGGCCTGGACATCAACCGTGCGCACAAGGACGGCGCGCCGTGGTGGGATGTGGATGTGTCCAAGATCCCGGATGCCACGCCAACCCTGCACTCCGGCCCCTACAAGGCCAACCCCTATACCGTGCTGGGCAAGAATTACTTCCCGCTGCAGGAATCCAGGACCTACGTGCAGTCGGGCACGGCGTCCTGGTACGGCACCAAGTTCCACGGCCAGAACACCGCCAACGGCGAAGTGTATGACCTGTACGGCATGAGTGCGGCGCACAAGACCCTGCCGCTGCCCAGCTACGTGCGCGTGACCAACCTGGACAACAACCGCACCGTGATCCTGCGGGTCAACGACCGTGGGCCGTTCTATTCGGACCGGATCATCGACCTCTCCTATGCCGCTGCGAAGAAACTCGGTTACGCCGAAATCGGTACCGCACGGGTGAAAGTCGAAGGCATCGACCCGGCGCAGTACTGGGCCCAGCGTGGCAAGCCGGCGCCGTTGATGCTCAACGAGCCGCAAACCCCGCAACCGCAAGTGACGGCGTCGACCGGCAAGATCGAACAATGGACACCGCCGCCGGCGCAGCATGCTCCGGACACCGTGGTCGTGCCCCATGCGGCGCCCGGTGCCTCCAAGGTGGGCGGGCAGTACCTGCAGGTGGGCGCTTTCGCCAACCCGGATGCGGCAGAACTGTTAAGGTCCAAGCTCAGCGGCATGGTCAGCGCGCCGGTGTTCATCAGCTCCATCGTGCGTAACCAGCAGACCCTGCACCGTGTGCGCATGGGGCCGATCGGCTCGCCGAGCGAAGTTGCGCAAGTGCAGAACAGCGTGCGCCTGGCTAACCTGGGGCAACCCAGCGTAGTGACCGCGGAATAAGGCAATACAGGATTGAAGGTTCAGGCGCGTGCGCGTGCCCGGGCCCTGGTTGTTGGCTCGTTGAACAATAAAAACCCAGGGGCAAGGGGTGAGCGGGCAACCGAACACGTGACAGTCTGGAAGCGGGCTGTCTGAATAGTTTTGCCCGCGAGGGCAAGTTTCCATAAGCAATTTCGAGAGACGGATGAACATCACCACCTTAGCCAAACGTACGTGCCTGCTTATCTCGCTGATCATCACCCCGGCCGCCTGGGCGGTTGAGATGGTGCCGGCTTCCCCGCAACTGGCCGCCAAGGCCTGGGTCCTCATGGATGCCGCCAGTGGCAACGTGCTGGTCGAAAACGGTGGTGACGTGCGTCTGCCGCCTGCCAGCCTGACCAAGCTGATGACCGCCTACATCGCGACCCTGGAAATCCGTCGGGGCCAGATCGGCGAGAACGATCCGGTGACCGTCAGCGAAAACGCCTGGCGTACCGGTGGTTCGCGGATGTTCATCAAGGTCGGCTCGCAAGTTACGGTCAGCGACCTGCTGCACGGCATCATCATCCAGTCCGGCAACGACGCCAGCGTAGCCCTGGCCGAACACATCGCCGGCAGCGAAGATGCGTTCGCCGACATGATGAACAAGACGGCCGGCGACCTGGGCATGACCAACAGCCACTTCATGAACCCGACCGGCCTGCCGAACCCGGAGCATTATTCGTCGGCTCACGACATGGCAATCCTGGCCCGCGCGATCATCCGTGTCGACCCGGTGCACTACGCGATCTACTCCCAGAAGGAGTTCTTCTGGAACAACATCAAGCAGCCTAACCGCAACCTGTTGCTGTGGCGCGACAAGACCGTCGACGGCCTGAAAACCGGTCACACCGACGAAGCCGGCTACTGCATGGTGTCGTCCGCCGTACGTGATGGCCAGCGCCTGATCGCCGTGGTATTCGGCACCAACAGCGAGCAGGCCCGTGCGGCCGAGACGCAAAAACTGCTGACCTACGGCTTCCGCTTCTTCGAAACCCAGACCTTCTACCAGAAGGGCACCGAGCTTGCGACCGCGCCGGTATGGAAGGGCGCGACCTCCCAGGTCAAGGCCGGCCTGGCCGATGACCTGACCCTGACCATGCCTAAAGGCCAGCTGAAAAAGCTCGCTGCCAGCATGACCCTGAACCCGCAACTGGTTGCGCCAATCGCCAAGGGTGATGTGATCGGTAAGGTTGAAGTCAAGCTGGACGACAAGGTGGTGCACAGCGCCGACCTGATCGCACTGGACGCCGTCGACGAAGGTGGTATCTTCCGCCGCGTGTGGGATAGCATCCGTCTATTCTTCTACGGCTTGTTCAACTGATTGTGTGCACCTGCAAAGCCCCGCGTTGATCCGACGCGGGGCTTTGCCGTCGCCACGGCTTACCGCTTACGAGGCCGTTCTGCCATGACCGATAAAGAAGTAAAGGCGCCAAAGATCGAATTCCCGGTGACGGATTATCCCATCAAGGTGATCAGCGATACCGGCGTAGGTCGCAAAGACACAATTCTTGAGATTGTGCGCAAACATGCGACGATCAACGACAACCGTGTGGACGAACGTTCCAGCTCCACGGGTAAGTACACGACGATCCAGTTGCACATCGTTGCGACGGATCAGGACCAGCTCTACAACATCAACAGCGAACTGCGGGCTACCGGCTTCGTGCACATGGTGCTGTGATGTCGCACGTCCTGGGCGTTCGCGAGCTCGGCCGGATGGACTACGAGCCCGTCTGGCACGCCATGCAGCGCTTCACCAACGAGCGCGGCAGCGCGGCAGCGGATGAAATCTGGCTGGTCGAGCACCCGCCGGTGTTCACCCAGGGCCAGGCCGGCAAGGCTGAGCATCTGCTGCTGCCGGGTGATATTCCGGTGGTGCAGGTCGACCGAGGGGGTCAAGTGACTTACCATGGGCCTGGCCAACTGGTTGCCTACCTGTTGCTGGATGTGCGCAAGTTGGGGTTTGGTGTACGTGATCTGGTCAGCCGCATGGAGGCTTGCCTGATCGAGCTGCTGGCCAGTTACGGCGTGACCGCCGCGGCCAAGCCCGATGCACCAGGTGTGTATGTGGATGGCGCGAAAATCGCCTCCCTCGGATTGCGTATCCGGCACGGTTGTTCCTTTCATGGCCTGGCCCTGAATGTGGACATGGACCTGGCCCCGTTCCGACGGATCAACCCGTGCGGTTATGCGGGGCTGGCGATGACCCAGTTGAGCGACCATGCAACACCCATAGAATTTGCCGAGGTAAGTGCCCGGCTGCGCGCGCAGCTCGTCAAACACCTCGACTATGCTGAGCAGACGACCCTGACGGGCGGAATCGATTGATATGACTACTGATGTTGTGCAAACCATGATCCCGACGCTGGACATCACCGAGCGTCCAGCCCCGGCCCCGCGTGCCAAGGTGGAAGCCGGCGTCAAGCTGCGCGGCGCCGAGAAGGTTGCACGCATCCCGGTGAAGATCATTCCGACCACCGAACTGCCGAAAAAGCCTGACTGGATTCGCGTGCGTATCCCGGTCTCGCCGGAAGTCGACCGTATCAAGGCGCTGCTGCGCAAACACAAGCTGCACAGCGTGTGCGAAGAAGCGTCGTGCCCGAACCTGGGTGAATGCTTCTCCGGCGGTACCGCCACCTTCATGATCATGGGTGACATCTGCACCCGTCGTTGCCCGTTCTGCGACGTGGGCCACGGCCGGCCGAAGCCGCTGGACGTCAACGAGCCGCAAAGCCTGGCCATCGCCATCGCCGACCTGAAACTCAAATACGTGGTGATCACCTCGGTCGACCGTGACGACTTGCGTGACGGCGGCGCCCAGCACTTTGCCGACTGCATTCGCGAAATCCGCAAGCTGTCGCCCAACGTGATGCTCGAAACCCTGGTGCCCGACTACCGCGGTCGCATGGACGTGGCGCTGGAAATCACCGCCGCCGAGCCGCCGGATGTGTTCAACCACAACCTGGAAACCGTGCCGCGCCTGTACAAGGCTGCGCGTCCGGGTTCGGATTACCAGTGGTCGCTGACCCTGCTGCAGAAGTTCAAGCAGATGATGCCGCACATTCCGACCAAGTCCGGCCTGATGCTGGGCCTGGGCGAAACCGACGAAGAAGTCATCGAAGTCATGAAGCGCATGCGCGAGCATGACATTGACATGCTGACCCTGGGCCAATACCTGCAACCGTCCCGCAGCCACTTGCCGGTGCAACGTTTCGTGCACCCGGACACCTTCGCCTGGTTCGCCGAGGAAGGTTACAAGATGGGCTTCAAGAACGTCGCATCGGGCCCGCTGGTACGGTCTTCGTATCACGCCGATGAGCAGGCCAAGCTGGTCAAGGCGAGCCTGGTTTCGTAACACAGGCCTGTGCAACACCGCAGGTCCGATGTGGGAGGGGGCTTGCCCCCGATTGCGGTGTGACAGTCAATACATGAGTGACTGATACATCGCCATCGGGGGCAAGCCCCCTCCCACATTTCGTTATGCGTCATATTAGGGAGAATTGTGCATGACTGCCGCCGTACCTGCATTGCGCCTCGAAGGCACCATTGGCCTGATCGCCCCCGCCGGTCCTGCTGCCCTGGACGTCGAAAAAGCCGGGCAATGGATGCGCACCCGTGGCTATGAACTGCGAATTTTCCCCGGTGTGTATGAACGCGACGGCTACCTGGCCGGCAGCGATCAAGTGCGTCTGAACGACCTTCACGCCGCCTTCGCCGACCCCGAAATCGATGCCATCTTCTGCCTGCGCGGCGGCTACGGTTCGCCACGTTTACTTGATGCACTGGACTTCGACCTGCTGCGCGCCAACCCCAAGCCTTTCGTCGGCTACAGCGATATCACCGCCTTGCACCTGGCGATCAACCGCTATGCCGGCTTCGTCACATTCCACGGGCCGATGCTCAATGCAGACCTGCTCGGTGACAAGCAACCCCCTACCGAGACCTCGCTGTTCAGCCTGTTGCGCGGCCAGTTGGGCGCCGGCAGTGTGCTCGCGCACCCGGTGGCCTACCCCTTGACCGCGATCGAGCCAGGCATCGCCTGCGGGCGCTTGCTGGGCGGTAACTTATCGATGATTGCGGCGGTGATGGGCACCGCTTATGAAATTGACGCTGAAGGCATCATCCTGTTTATCGAGGACGTCAACGAGCCGCTCTATCGCATCGACCGCTTGCTGACGCATCTGCGCCTGGCGGGCAAACTGGATCAGGTTGCGGGAGTGTTGGTGGGGGATGTGGCCGGTGTGGATCAGGTGGCGCTTGAAGGACTGTTGAAACAGACCTTCGAACCGCTGTGCGTTCCGGTGCTGGCTGGTTGGCGCAGCGGGCACTGCGACCCGAACCTGACGCTGCCGATGGGCGCGCTGGTGCGGTTGGATGCGGGGGAACAGTGGGTGGTGTTGGAGCAGGATGTGGTGTTCAACCCTTGAAATAATCGTCGACTGCTAAACCGCTATCGGGGGCAAGCCCCCTCCCACAATTGGACCCTGTACACCCTTTGGAATGCAGTCAAATGTGGGAGGGGGCTTGCCCCCGATGACGGTAGTCGCCATACGCCAATCTATAGGCCCTGCACCGCCTCCAGCAACTTCACCGTCGGATACCCATCCGCCGGCCAGCCCAACGCTTGCTGCGCCGCCCGAATCGCCTTGCGTGTGTTGGCGCCGATGATCCCGTCGGCATTGCCCGCGTCATAGCCTTTGGCGCTGAGCGCCGTCTGCAGGTCGATACGTTGTGAGCGGCTCAGCGGCAGCTCATCCTTTGGCCAGCTCCCGCGAATCACCCCACCGCCACCAAAGCGCTCCGACAGCAGGCCAACGGCCAGCGCATAGGACGACGAATTGTTGTACTTGAGGATCGCACGGAAGTTATCCAGCACCAGGAATGCCGGGCCACGGTAGCCGGCCGGCAGCAGCAGGGCGGCGGACAGCTGCTCGACGTTGGCCGGCAGGCTCACGCCGGGCGGCAGTTGGATGCCCAGTTTGAGCCATTCGGCGACGGTCTTGCGGATGCCACCATCGGCCAGGGAATAGTCGAAGCCCGAGGGCAGTTGCTGCACCTCGACGCCCCACGGCTGGCCTTTCTGCCACCCGGAGCTTTGCAGGTAATGGGCGGTGGAGGCGAGGGCGTCACCGGGGCTGTTCCAGATATCGCGGCGACCGTCACCGTCGAAATCCACCGCGTGGGTGTTGTAGGTGGTGGGGATGAATTGGGTCTGGCCCATCGCACCGGCCCAGGAACCTTTCATCTGGTCGGCCGGGATATCGCCGTGCTGGATGATCTGCAACGCCGCCAGCAGTTGCGCCTGTGCAAACGCCGGGCGGCGGCCTTCATAGGCCAGGGTCGCGAGGGAGCGGATCACCGAGTTATTGCCCTGGAACTGGCCGAAGTTGCTTTCCATGCCCCACACCGAGACCAGTGCCTGGCGATCAACGCCGTAACGCTCCTCGATGCGCTGCAGGATATCGGCGTATTTGACCAGCAACGCCTGGCCGTTGCGCACGCGCAGCGGCGACAGCGCGCCATCGATGTATTCCCACACCGGACGGGAAAACTCCGGCTGGCTGCGGTCGGCGCGAATCACGGCCATGTCCGGGCTGACGCCGGCGAAGGCGTTATCGAAGACTTGCGCGGTGATCCCGGCTTGCAGGGCCTGTGCACGGAACCCGGCCTGCCATTCGGCGAAGGTCTGGGTCGGTTGGATGTTCAGGTTGTCCACCGCCAGCGGCGCCACGACGGCAGGCGCGACGGCCGGTGCGGTCTTGAGCGCGGGCAGGGGTTGAGCGTCCGCGGCGGTGGGTTTTTCCGCGCAGGCGACTAGCAGAATGAGGCTGGAGGCAGCAATCAACTGGCGAAGGTGCCAGCGACGGGAAAGACTAGAGGGCATGCACAGGTCCAGGGGGTTACAAATCCAGTGCAGACCTTATCATGCCAGAGGGGCGCTTGCCTTCAGGCAGCCACAAAGTAAGAAGCCTCCCAGCTGTCAGACTGGAAGGCTTCGCGGCGGTAGCTGCCTTTGCCCTTGCCGGCGCGTTCCTGACGGCTGCGGAACAGTGGCTGGGCGATGATGGATTTGGCCTTGTTCGGGCCATGCTTGGATGGCTTTTTGCTCATGGTCGGTCTCTCGCTGGATGGATGGAGCGGGGAAAATAATCTGCCTAAGTAGCGGTGCTGTAAAGCCCGAAAATTGTAAACGCAATCAAAATGTGGGAGGGGGCTTGCCCCCGATTGCGGTGTGTCAGTCACCTGATGAATTGACTGGTCCACTGCTATCGGGGGCAAGCCCCCTCCCACATTGTTGCGCGGTGTTACTGATGGACAGGTTACTCGGCAGGCAACGCCAGGCGCTGGCCGGCCATCAGCAGCGACAAGCGGCTCAGGCTCATCCAGGGCGAACCGGCCGCCTGGCCTTTGATCTGTGCATCGATGCGCTGCGCTTCCAGCAACAGTTGCGCCCAGCGTTGCGCCGAGTGCCGTTGCAGGGCCTTGCTCATCAGGGGCTTGCGCTTGTCCCACACCGGCGGCCGCGCCTGGCTGAAGCATTTGTCCAGCGGCGTGCCCTGGCTGTATTGCAAGGCAATGTTGGCCAGTACCCGCAGTTCCCGGGCCAGGGCCCAGAGAATCACCGGCGGTTCCACACCCTCGCCACGCAGCCCCTCGAGCATTCGCAGGGCGTGAGCGGGTTCACCGTTGAGTATCGCGTCCACCAGCCCGAAAACATCAAAGCGCGCACTGTCAGCCACCGCGCCCTGCACGGTTTCGACGGTGATCTGCCCCTCTTCGGCCATCAGCTTGAGCTTTTCGATCTCCTGGGCGGCGGCAAGCAGGTTGCCTTCGACCCTGGCGGCGATCAGCTCGACGGCCTCTTGCGTGGCCGCCATCCCCGCCTGTGACAGGCGTTGGCGAATCCACTGCGGCAGCTGGCTGCTGTCCACCGGCCAGATCTGAACGAACTGGGTCTGCGGGCCTTCCACCAGCGCCTTGCCCCATTTGGTTTTCTGCGCACTGCCATCCAGCTTGGGCAGGCTGATCAGCAACACCGTATCTTCAGCAGGGCGCGAGCAATATTCGATCAACGCTGCCGCGCCTTTATCGCCCGGCTTGCCCGAGGGCAGGCGCAGTTCCAGCAGGCGTTTTTCGGCAAACAGCGACATGCTCGCGCCGGCTTGCAGCAACGTTCCCCAGTCGAAACTGGCGTCGGCACTGAACACCTGGCGTTCATCGAAACCTTGCTGGCGCGCCGCCGAGCGAATGGCGTCGGCTGCTTCCTGACACAGCAACGGGTCATCGCCGCTGACGATATAGACAGGCGCGAGGCCACCTTGCAGGTGTTTGGCGAGTTGGGCGGGGGCGAGCTTCATAGGCAGGGCGAACGGGGCGCCAGCAGCGCCCCGTTTGGCTTACTCGACAGGTACTTCAACAGGCGACTGTTTCGGCGTGTTGTCTTCATACTCTTGCGCAGCCTTCAGGGCATCGGCGTCAGCCTTGGCCTTGTTGTCGGCGATCTGCTGCAACTCCGCCAGTTTTTCCGGGGTGAGCAGTTGCAGGCGAGTCATCATGCGCTGAACCAGCTCACGACGCATTTCCTTGCGGACCTGGAGGGTCTCGGAGTCCGAACCCACCAGGTTGTTGCCGTCGTGGCTCACAACTTTCTGCACCTGGATCTTGTCGCCCATCAGCGGCAAGTTATCGCGGCCCTGTACTTCGAAGCTGACGGTGGTGGCCAACTCGATGTCGGACGCGCGGCCGGCACTGGCGTAGCTGATGTTGCGCTGGGTTTCGCGCTCATCGACCAGGTTCAGCTTGTAGGTAGCGCCGGTATAGACATGCACGCCGGCGTTTTCCAGGCTCTGGCGCAGCTGAGTCACGGTTTCGCCATAGGCGTTACGCGCGCTGACGTCGAGTTCCTTGAGCGACAATTCATTGGTGCCGGTGCCGCGCAGCTGGAAGCCGCAAGCGCTCAACAGAACGGCCAGGCCCATTACCAGCAGATTGCGTTTGATCATGTTGTTGCTCCCCTTGAAACCAGGCGGGCCTTATCGAGGCCCTGAAGGTTTAGTTCGGCGCAGGGCTCAAGCCCTGCGCCCGATCCGATTTAGCTGGCGACGATATTGACCAGTTTTCCGGGCACTACGATCACTTTGCGGATCGTCAGGCCTTCGGTAAAGCGCAGCACGTTCTCGTTGCAGCGTGCAGCCGCTTCGACTTCTTCACGGCTGGCGCTGGCCGGCATGTCGATCTGGCCGCGCAGTTTGCCATTGACCTGGATCACCAACTGCAGCGTGTCCTGTACCAGCGCGCTGTCATCCTGCACCGGCCAGCGGGCGTCGATGACGGCACCGCTGTGGCCCAGGCGGCTCCACAGTTCGTGGCTGATGTGCGGCGTGATCGGCGCCAGCAGCAGGGTAACCGTTTCCAGGCCTTCCTGGATCAATGCGCGGTCCTGTGCCGTGGCCTGCGGGGCTTTTTCCAGCACGTTCATCAGCGTCATCACTTGGGCGATGGCGGTGTTGAACTTGTGGTTCTGCCCTACGTCCTGACTGGCCTGGCGGATAGCCAGGTGGGTGCTGCGACGAATGGCTTTCTGTTCATCATTCAAGGTCGCGACGTCCAGCTTGCCCGGCAAGCCCTGGCTGACGTGGGCATGGGCCAGACGCCAGACGCGCTTGAGGAAGCGGTGCGAGCCCTCGACGCCGGAGTCGGACCATTCGGCGCTCATGTCGGGCGGCGAGGCGAACATCATGAACAGGCGGCAAGTGTCGGCGCCGAACTGATCGATCATCGATTGCGGGTCGACGCCGTTGTTTTTCGACTTGGCCATCTTTTCGGTGCCGCCGATTTCCACCGGCAGGCCGTCGGATTTGAGCTTGGCGCTGATGACCTTGGCTTTGCTGTCACGCTCGAGCTCGACGTCCGCCGGGTTGAACCAGGTGTAGGCGCCATTGGCTTCGCGGCGGTAGTAGGTCTCGGCGATCACCATGCCTTGGGTCAGCAGGTTCTTGAACGGCTCGTCGGAGCTGACCAGGCCTTCGTCACGCATCAGCTTGTGGAAGAAACGTGCGTACAGCAGGTGCAGGATGGCGTGTTCGATACCGCCGATGTACTGGTCCACCGGCAACCAGTGGTCGGCTGCGGATTTCTCGACCAGGCCACCTTCATAGTGCGGCGAGGCGTAGCGGGCGTAGTACCACGAGGACTCCACGAAGGTGTCCATGGTGTCGGTTTCACGCTTGGCAGGCTGGCCGCATTTCGGGCAGCTGCATTCGTAGAACTCGGGCATGCGCGCCAATGGCGAACCGGCGCCGTCCGGTACGACGTCTTCGGGCAGGACGACCGGCAATTGGTCTTCCGGTACTGGCACGTCGCCACAGCTTTCGCAGTGGATGATCGGGATCGGGCAGCCCCAGTAGCGTTGACGACTGATGCCCCAGTCGCGCAGGCGGAACTGGGTGCGCGAGGCACCGAGATTTTTCTTGATCAGGGCGACTTCGATGGCGTCGAAAGCGCCCTGGAAGTCCAGGCCGTCGAATTCGCCGGAGTTGATCAGCTCACCGTGCTCGCCATAGGCGTCCTGCCACGGGGCCGGGCTGGTGTCGCCCGCGCTGGTGCGTACCACCGACTTGATCGGCAGGCTGTACTTGGTGGCGAATTCGAAGTCGCGCTCGTCGTGAGCGGGGACTGCCATTACAGCGCCATCGCCGTAATGCATCAGCACGTAGTTGGCGACCCAGACCGGCAATTTCTCGCCCGTCAGCGGGTGCTCGACGAACAGCCCGGTCGGCAGGCCTTTTTTCTCCTGGGTGGCGACGTCGGCTTCGGCCACGCTGCCGCCCTTGCATTCGGCGATGAACGCCTGCAGCTCGGGGTTGTTCTGTGCGGCCTGGGTAGCCAGCGGGTGTTCGGCGGCCACGGCAACGTAGGTCGCGCCCATCAGGGTATCGGGACGGGTCGTGAAGACCTTGAGTGCGCCCGCTTCGCCGATCGAGTCGACGTTGTACGGGAACTGCACTTCCATGCCCTTGGATTTGCCGATCCAGTTGCGCTGCATGGTCTTGACCTGTTCAGGCCAGCCCGGCAAGTCGTCCAGACTCGACAAGAGTTCATCCGCGTAAGCGGTGATCTTGAAGTAGTACATCGGGATTTCGCGTTTTTCGATCAGCGCGCCGGAGCGCCAGCCGCGACCGTCGATGACCTGTTCGTTGGCCAGTACGGTCTGGTCGATCGGGTCCCAGTTCACGGTGCCGCTTTTTTTGTAGATCACGCCTTTTTCGAACAGGCGAGTGAACAGCCATTGTTCCCAGCGGTAGTAGTCCGGCTTGCAGGTGGTCACTTCGCGGGACCAGTCCACCGCCAGGCCCAGGCTGCGCAGCTGGGTCTTCATGTAGGCGATGTTTTCGTAGGTCCACTTGGCGGGCGCCACGTTGTTTTTCATCGCGGCGTTTTCCGCCGGCATGCCGAAAGCGTCCCAACCCATGGGTTGCAGAACGTTCTTGCCGAGCATGCGCTGGTAGCGGGAAATCACGTCGCCGATGGTGTAGTTACGCACGTGCCCCATGTGTAGCTTGCCGCTGGGGTAAGGGAACATCGATAGGCAATAGAACGTCTCCTTGCCTGGCTGTTCGCTGACTTCAAAGGACTTTTGCTCGTCCCAGAAGGTTTGTGCGGCATTTTCTATTTCGCGGGGCTGATATTGTTCGTGCATGGCTACTTTTGAACTGGATAGGGGTGGCCTAATCCTCTTCGGTGCAACGTTCGGGTTGATCGACACCAAAAGCGGCGCGTCCATGCCCAAACCCTGCGGGAAGTGGAGTTACAGGAAGCGCCGTAGCATACATGACCCCACTCTATCGAGGGAAACCCTGATTGCGCAGGCCAGGCCGTCTGTCGCGGCACCGGGCAGGTGCAGCCACGGGGGCTACGCTGTTTATTGGGGAGCAAGTATTTCTTCAATGAGGTGAGGGGATGGCTGAATCGCAGCGAACTTTGACGAAACCGCAGTTATATGAAGGACTGATCGACCGTTTGGGTCGGGCATTGGATGCCGCAAGAACCGCAGGCCGATTGCGTGATGAACGGCCTCTGGAACTGGAGTTGCGAGGCTTGAGCCAGGCAGAGCTTGAACTGATCAAGCGCTATCTGGAATTGCACCACCAGCGCGCCGCTCATGGGCCGGCATCCCCGCCAGTCCACGAGTCGCCTCGTTCGGCCAAGGTAGTGTGGCTGAAGGATCTGGCGGCCGGTCGCAGCCCGGAAAATGTCCGGTCGATACGGTGCAAGTGACCCCGCGTTATCCGTTGATGTTTACAAAATATGCTCGTAAGGATTGTTGCTGAACCCCGTTGCATCTAGGCTTCGGGCATCTTTGGAGATGCCCGATGCCTTTTCGTTATTTCATTAAACAATTGTTGTTGCCACCCGGTATTTTCCTGCTGTTGCTGGCGCTTGCCTGGTGGTTTCGCCGCAGTCGCCCGCGCCTGGCCGGGTGTTGCTTTGCCTTGGGATTGGGCGGGATGTGGTTGATCAGCCTGCCGGTGATGGTGCAGTGGGGCGCACATGCCCTGGAGACAGCGCCGCCGTTGGCCCGCGAAGACTGGGCAAACCTGGCCCAGCGCGCCGATGCGATTGTGGTGCTGGGCTCCGGTCGTGAGCGCGGCGACCTTGCGTGGGGCTCTGACCAGCCCACCGGTATCGGCCTGGAGCGTGAGCGTTACGCGGCGCGTCTGGCCAAGGCATCCGGGTTGCCGGTGTTGACCACCGGCGGCCTGCACTACGGCACACCGCCCAGCGAGGCGGAGCTGATGGCGGTGTCGATGCAGGATGACTTCGGCGTCACGGTGCGCTGGAAGGAAGAGCGCAGCCGCACCACCTGGGAAAATGCGCAGATGAGCGCCGAGATTCTGTTGCCTCAAGGCATCAAGCGCGTGGTGGTGGTGACCCAGGCGTGGCACATGCCGCGTTCGGTGTGGAGCTTTGAGAAGGCCGGCTTCACCGTGGTGCCCGGGCCGGTGGGGTTTCTAGGCGTGGATCACGGTCGACCGCTTGGCGGGTGGATGCCGGAGGTCAAGTCGGTGTGGCAGAGCGGGCAGTTGATCAATGAGGCGGTGGGGCAGGTGGGGTATAGGTTGTTCTACAGGTAACACCGCAGGACAAATGTGGGAGGGGGCTTGCCCCTGATAGCAGTGTGTCAGTCAGTACATTTGATACTGATACACCGCAATCGGGGGCAAGCCCCCTCCCACATTGGTTATGTGTTGGCCGTCAGACGGTTTTGGCCATGCGGGCGGCCAGCAGCGCCCAGCCAAACAGCAGCAGGCACACAATGATCAACGGCCACGAGCGCCATTGCAGGTAAGGCGTCAGGTTGTGCATCGGCACCACTTCCCCATAAAGAATGCCGCGCTCGAATTGCGGGATCTGGGCGGTGATCTGCCCAAACGGGTTGATCAGGCCGGTCACGCCGTTGTTGGTGGCGCGGATCATCCAGCGTCCGGCTTCAAGTGCACGCATCTGCGCCATTTGCAGATGCTGCAGCGGGCCGATCGAGCGGCCGAACCAGGTATCGTTGCTGATCGTCAGCAGCAGGTCGCTCTGGGCCGACAGGCCGGCAGCGAACTCCGGGTACACCACTTCATAACAGATGAACGGCGCAATCTGATAACCCTTGGCCTGGAGCATGGGTTGGTCGGATGGGCCGCGGGCGAAGTCCGACATCGGCAGGTCGAAGAAGGCGATCAACCCGCGCAGCATATCCTGCAGCGGCACGTACTCACCGAACGGCACCAGCTTCTGCTTGAGGTAGGTGCCGTCACCTTCGCCGACCACCGTGATGCCGTTGAAGTAGCGCTTCTCGTGGCGCACCTCCTCGCGAATCGGTACCCCGGTGATCAGTGCGGTATTACGCTCGGCGGCAAACTTGCCCATCATGCCCAGGTAGCCTTCGACCGACTCCTTGAGTACCGGTACGGCGGTTTCCGGCCACACCAGCAGATCGACGCGTTTGGAGCTCAAACTCATGTCGCGGTACAGCGCCAGTTGCGCGTTGAGCTGCTCGGGGTCCCACTTCATGCTTTGTTCGACGTTGCCCTGAATGGCGGCCACGCTCAGGGGCGGGCCGGAGGGCGAGGTCCAGGCGTGATGCTTGAGCGCCAGGCCGATGGCCCACGGCGCGACGAGCAGCACCAGGCCGGCCGCGATAAAGCTGTTGCGCTGGCCCGCCAGCAGGCGCGGCAGGTTGCACAGCAGGGCGGCGGTCAACGCCAGTGCGAACGAAATCAGCCACATTCCGCCCAATGGCGCGAGGCCGGTCAGCGGGCCATCGAGTTGACTGTAGCCCGAATACAGCCACGGGAAACCGGTGAGGAACCAGCCGCGAAAGGCTTCCTGGCCGACCCACAAGGCCGCGAACGTCAGTGCATCGGCCAATGGCGCTTCATTGCGGCGCAGCCAGCGCGCCCACAACCAGGCGGGCAGGGCGAAGAACCAGGCGATGGCGGCGGTGAACAGCAGCATCAGGAACCCCGCCAGCAGCACCGAAGCGCCGCCGAAGTGGTGGATGCTGTAGTAGATCCAGCTGGTGCCGGCGCCAAACAGGCCGAAACCGAAACACCAGCCGCGGCCCAGGGCCTGCCGGGGTGTGAGCTCACGCAGGCCGATATAGAACAGACCGACCGCTACCAGCGCCAGCGGCCAAATATCGAACGGCGCCAGCGCCAGGGTGGTGATGGCGCCGGCCACCACGGCCAGCAAATTACCGGGCCAGCCGGGGCGGGTCAGACGGCGCATATCAATCCTTAGCGGGAAACAGGTGTCAGGCGAATCAAGTGAATCCGGCGGCTATCGGCATTCAAAATGCGGAAGCGATAGGCGCCGATCTCAGTAGTCTCGTTACGCTTGGGCAGGTGCCCGAACGCACTCATCACCAGGCCGCCGACGGTGTCGAACTCATCGTCGGAAAATTCGCTGTCGAAGAACTCATTGAAGTTCTCGATGGGCGTCAATGCCTTGATCAGGAAGTCGCCGCTGGGCAGTGGCTTGATGTAGCTGTCTTCTTCGACGTCGTGCTCGTCTTCGATGTCGCCGACGATCTGCTCCAGTACGTCTTCGATGGTCACCAGGCCGGCCACGCCGCCGTATTCGTCGATCACAATGGCCATGTGATTGTGGTTGGCGCGAAATTCACGCAGCAGCACATTCAGGCGCTTGGATTCAGGCACGAAGGTGGCCGGGCGCAGCAGGTCCTTGATGTTGAAGTTGTCGCCGTTCTCCTTGAGGATCAGCGGCAACAGGTCCTTGGCCAACAGGACGCCCATGACGTCGTCATGGCTTTCGCCGATCACCGGGTAGCGCGAGTGCGCCGAGTCGATCACGGCTGGGAGGAATTCCCGTGGGGTCTGGGTCGCCTTGATGCTGATCATCTGCGAGCGCGGCACCATGATGTCGCGTACTTGCAGGTCAGCCACCTGGATGGCGCCTTCGACGATGGCCAGCGCTTCGCTGTCCAGCAACTTGTTCTGGTGGGCCTCGCGCAGCAGCTCCAGCAGCTCCTGGCGGTTTTTCGGCTCGTGGGCAAAAGCCTGGGTCAGTTTACCCAGCCATGACTTTTGCCCGTTGCTCGATCGGTCTTCGCTCATAGCGATTACTCTAAATCCTTTGATATGACAGTTGAGTGTTGATCAGTTTTCGTCGTCTGCGTACGGGTCGCGATGCCCCAGTTCTGCAAGCAACGTTCGTTCCAGTGCTTCCATTTCCTCGGCTTCGTCATCGTCTATATGGTCGTAACCCAAGAGATGCAAGCAGCCGTGGATGACTAGATGGGCCCAGTGGGCCTCAAGTTCCTTGCCTTGTTCGCGCGCTTCGCGTTCCACCACGTCGACGCAGATCACCAGGTCGCCCAGCAGCGGGATATCCAGGAATTCGTCGGGGATGTCGGCGGGGAAGGACAACACGTTGGTCGCGTAGTCCTTTTGACGCCAGGTGTGGTTCAGTGCTCGACCTTCCGGCTCATCCACCAGACGGATGGTCAGTTCCGAGTCGGCAGTGCGCTGGCGCAGGGCCAGGGCGCACCATTGACGAAACTGTGCTTCGCTGGGGGCGGGCGCTTCGCTGGCCAGTTGCAGGTCAAGCTCAAGCATCGCGGCGCGTGTCCTGGGTCGGTACGTCGTCCTTGTGGTCGAAACGCTCGTAGGCTTCTACGATGCGCTGCACCAGTGGATGGCGCACCACGTCCTTGGGCATGAAGTGCGTGAAGCTGATGCCCGGTACATCCTTGAGCACCTCGATCACCTGCGCCAGCCCCGACTTGGTGCCCTTGGGCAGGTCGACCTGGGTGACGTCACCGGTAATCACGGCCGTGGAGCCGAAACCGATACGGGTGAGGAACATCTTCATCTGCTCGACCGTGGTGTTCTGGCTTTCGTCGAGGATGATGAAGCTGTTGTTCAAGGTGCGACCGCGCATGTAGGCCAACGGGGCGATTTCGATCACCTGACGCTCGATCAGCTTGGCCACGTATTCAAAGCCGAGCATCTCGTACAGCGCGTCGTAGAGCGGGCGCAGGTACGGGTCGATCTTCTGGGCCAGGTCGCCGGGCAGGAAGCCGAGTTTTTCACCCGCTTCGACCGCCGGGCGCACCAGCAGGATGCGGCGAACCTGTTCGCGCTCCAGGGCATCCACCGCGCACGCCACGGCCAGGTAGGTCTTGCCGGTACCGGCCGGGCCGATGCCGAAGTTGATGTCGTTGCCGAGGATTTCCTTGACGTACTTCTGCTGATTCAAGCCGCGCGGGCGAATCATGCCTTTTTTGGTACGCAAGGCCACGCTGGCTTCGGCCACCGGGTTGTTGGCCAGGTCTTGCACGGCGGATTCCTGCAGGTACAGGTGCACCGTTTCCGGCGACAGCTCACTGCCCTTGGTTTCGCGGTAGAGGCGACGCAGCAGGTTTTCCGCAGACGTGGTGTGTTGGGGTTCACCAATAAGCTCGAACTGATTGCCGCGGTTGCGGATCTCGATGCTCAGGCGTTGTTCGATCAGGCGCAGGTGCTCGTCGAACTGTCCGCACAGGTTGGCGAAACGGCGAGCCTCAAACGGCTCGAGGAGAAAACGATGGGGTTCTACTGTAGGTGCGTTCAAGGTCGCTTTTAGCCGCCCTTTGGCTGTTGAGGTGAAACAGAGAATAACGCCAGTGGCGCGGGTACGAAAGCACTTACGTCATCGGAATGTTGCATGGATTCAATGTGGGAGGGGGCTTGCCCCCGATGGCGGAGTGTCAGCCGGCACATTTGGTACTCAGACACCCCAATCGGGGGCAAGCCCCTCTCACACCAGTTCTGCACTTGCCTTGGCAGCCGGGGTCGTCAGTTGATCAGCGAACCGCGCAACGAGTGCGGTTGCGCCGCATCGATGTGTACATCGGCAAACTGGCCGATCAAGGTCGGGTTGTCGCAGCGGAAGTTGACGATGCGGTTGTTCTCGGTGCGACCCTGCAATTCGCCGGGGTCCTTTTTCGAGTAATCGGTCACCAGGATGCGCTGGATCGAACCGACCATTTGTCGGCTGATCTCGAAACCCTGCTGATTCAGCCGATGTTGCAGCGCATTCAAGCGTTCTTTTTTCAAGGCTTCCGGGGTGTCGTCCGGCAGGTCGGCCGCTGGGGTGCCCGGGCGCTGGCTGTAGACAAACGAGTAGGAGAAGTCGAAGCCGACGTCCTCGATCAGCTTCATGGTCTGCTCGAAGTCTTTCTCGGTTTCGCCAGGGAAACCGACGATAAAGTCCGAGCTGATGCAGATGCCTGGCACTGCGGCGCGCAATTTGCGCAGCTTGGATTTGTACTCCAGGGCCGTGTGGTTGCGTTTCATGGCCGACAGGATGCGGTCCGAGCCCGACTGCACGGGCAGATGCAGGTGTTTGACCAGCTCCGGCACGTCGGCATGGGCCTGGATCAGGCTGTCGGAAAACTCCAGCGGGTGCGAAGTGGTGTAGCGGATGCGCTCGATGCCATCGACGGCGGCAACCACGCGGATCAACTCCGCCAGGTCAGCCAGGCGCCCATCGTCGGTCTGGCCACGGTAACCGTTGACGTTCTGGCCCAGCAGGGTGACTTCACGCACGCCGTTTTCGGCCAAATGGATGATTTCCGACAGCACATCGTCAAACGGCCGGCTGACTTCTTCGCCACGGGTGTAGGGCACCACACAGAAGGTGCAGTACTTGCTGCAGCCTTCCATCACCGACACGTAGGCGCTTGGCCCGTCGATGCGCGGCTCGGGCAAATGGTCGAATTTCTCGATTTCGGGAAACGACACGTCCACTTGCGGCAGCTTGGTGAGGCGCGCGGCGTCGATCATTTCCGGCAGGCGGTGCAGGGTTTGCGGGCCGAAGACCACGTCGACATAGGGTGCGCGGTCGCGGATCGCGGCGCCTTCCTGGCTGGCCACGCAACCGCCGACGGCGATCACCATGTCCGGGTTGGCCAGCTTCAATTCGCGCCAGCGGCCCAGCTGCGAGTACACACGGTCCTGGGCCCGCTCGCGGATCGAGCAGGTATTGAGCAGGATCACGTCGGCATCTTCGGCGCGGGCGGTGACTTCCAGGGCCTGGTGTTCGCCCAGCAGATCGACCATGCGCGAGCTGTCGTACTCGTTCATCTGGCAACCGTGGGTTTCGATGTAAAGCTTCTTGGCCATGGGTATCGTCAACTGGTGGTAAAGAACCGCGCATTATAGGGGGCATGCCCATTGGTTCCTAGCGCTGTGCATCGGGTGCCATGCTATAGTTCGCGCCCTCTTTTATATCCGCGATGTGTTGCTCGCCCGCCATGACCAAACGTGAAGCTCCAATCTACAAGGTGATTTTCCTCAACCAGGGCCAGGTGTTCGAAATGTACGCCAAGCAGATCTATCAAAGTGATCTGTGGGGCTTTCTGGAGGTGGAAGAGTTCGTCTTTGGCGAGCGGACCCAATTGGTCGTCGACCCGGGCGAAGAAAAGCTCAAGGCCCAGTTCGAAGGCGTGGTGCGCAGCTTTGTGCCGATGCATTCGATCGTGCGCATCGATGAAGTCGAGCGCCTCGGCACGCCGAAGATCAGCGAGGCGCGGGGCACCAGCAATGTGATGCCGTTTCCGATGCCGATGCCGGAGAAGTAGGCTTTCAATGCCACTGAAGATTCAGGGTAGGGGTGAAAAGGGCGAACGCCCATCGGCGCTCTGCAATTCCTGCAGGTAATTGCGGAAGATCTGCCCCAGCACTTGAGTTGCCACTTCCAGTTCATCGCGCTGCATGTGCTCGGCCACTTCGTCGGCAGTGTCCAGCGCGTCTTCGGCGCCATTGACTGCCGCCATTTTCAACACGATGTAGGCCTGGACGTTATTGGCCGGCACACCTTCGCCACGGAAGAACATGTTGCCGAGCTGGAATTGCGCCTGGGCGTGGCCCTGCAGCGAAGCTTTTTCGAAGTAGCTCAACGCTTTGTTGAGGTCGACGGCCGGGTTTTTACTGTCGTGGAAGTACTCGCCCAACTCGTATTGCGCTTGCGCATCCCCTTCGTCAGCCTGTTTCTGGCACGCGCTCAGGGCTTCGGCCTGGGTGTCGGGCTGGGTATTAAGGGTGCAACGACCCATCGCTGGGATTAACAACGAGTTGCCGCCTGCTTGTGCATGCGCCAGCAGCGGCTGAAGGAGCAACAGGCAGCCCAGAACCAGGGTGCGGCCGGTGCGTTTCATGGGAATCGACTTACCTCTGACGGGGCGCGCGGACCCTCGGTGGAGTCCAATAAGCGCGCATTATGAAATAAGCAGGCCTCTGCTTACAAAGTCTTTACTCGTTTTTCTGCTGCTTGGGCAAGTTATCTGCCGGATTGCAGGGAAATTCTCGAAAAAACCGGGAAATCTCTGTAGGCAAAGTAGCAAATCTGACGCCGACACGGGCAGCGTCAGATGATTGCCATCCCTTATTTCAGGGCCGCGAAGGCGCGCTCGGCCGCATCCAGGGTCAGCTTCAGCTCGGCTTCGCCATGGGCGATCGACGTGAAGCCGGCTTCGAAGGCACTCGGTGCCAGGTACACGCCGCCTTCGAGCATCAGGTGGAAGAAGCGCTTGAACAGGTCGGCATCGCTGCCCATGACGTCATCAAAGGTAACGATGTCGTCGGCGCCGCTGAAGTACAGGCCGAACATGCCGCCGGCTTGCGTGGTGACGAACGGGATACCGGCGGCATCGGCGCGCACCTGCAGGCCGTCCAGCAGGCGGGTGGTGTAGTCGGTCAGCTCGGCATGGAAGCCCGGACGGCTGATCAGGCGCAGGGTGGTCAGGCCGGCCGCCATCGCCAGCGGGTTACCCGACAGCGTGCCGGCCTGGTAGACCGGGCCCAGCGGGGCGATGTGCTGCATGATCTCGCGCTTGCCGCCGAAGCAGCCCACCGGCATGCCGCCGCCGATGATCTTGCCGAAGGTGCTCAGGTCCGGCGTGACGCCGTAGTGCGCCTGGGCGCCACCGAGGGCGACGCGGAAACCGGTCATCACCTCGTCAAAAATCAGCACCACGCCGTGCTTGTCGCACTGCTCGCGCAGACCTTCGAGAAAGCCTGGGGCCGGCGGGACGCAATTCATGTTGCCGGCGACCGGCTCGACGATGATGCAGGCCACGTCCTGGCCGACGTCAGCGAGCATCTGCTCGACGGCAGCGATGTCGTTGAACGGCAGGGTCAGGGTGTGTTTGGCGAAGGCCGCCGGCACGCCGGCCGAACTCGGTACGCCCTGGGTCAGCGCGCCGGAACCGGCTTTTACCAACAGGCTGTCGGAGTGGCCGTGGTAGCAACCTTCGAACTTGATGATGCTGTCGCGACCGGTGAAGCCTCGGGCCAGGCGGATTGCGCTCATGGTGGCTTCGGTGCCGGAGCTGACCATGCGCACCATTTCCATCGACGGCACGATCGAGCAGACCAGGTCGGCCATCTCGGTTTCCATCGCGGTGGGGGCACCGTAGGACAAACCGTGCTGCAGCTGCTGGCGAACGGCGTCCAGCACGTCCGGGTGGCTGTGACCGAGGATCATCGGGCCCCAGGAGCCGACGTAGTCGACGTAGCGCTTGTCATCTTCGTCGGTGACATAGGCGCCTTCGGCATGTTTGAAGAACAGAGGCGTGCCGCCCACGCTCTTGAACGCACGCACGGGGGAGTTCACACCGCCGGGGATGTGTTTCTGGGCATTGGCAAACAGCGTTTCGGAACGGGACATGGTGGAAGTCTCTCTGAAATCAAATCTTGAGAAGGGCATTGAAAGCACGGGCACGGCGCGTGACTTCCTGGGGGCTGTCGGCGCCGAACAGGCCGTGCACCACGGCGAGCAGGTCGGCCCCGTGGGCCACCAGCGGTTCGGCGTTTTCCAGGGTGACGCCGCCGATCACGCAAATGGGCAGGTGCAGGCGTTTGCGCGCCTCGGCCAGCATGTCAACGGTGGCGGCCGGGGCGCCGGGTTTGGTCGTGGAATTGAAGAAGCGACCGAAGGCGACGTAACTGGCGCCTTCCTTCGCGGCCTGTTCGGCCAGTTCGATCTGGCTATGGCAGGTGGCGCCGATGATCGCTTTGGAACCGAGCAGCGCCCGGGCCGGGGTCAGCGGGCCGTCGGTCTGCCCCAGGTGCACGCCCACGCCCAGGCGCGCGGCCAGTTCGGCGTCATCGTTGATGATCAATTGGGTCTTGTAGCGCGAGCACAGCTCCCGCAGCTTTTCCGCCTCTCGCAGGCGGCGCGCTTCGTCGCTGCTTTTGTCGCGGTACTGCAACAACGTCACGCCGCCGTCCAACGCCGCTTCGACGTAGACGAGGAATTTGCCGGCCAACAGTTGGCTGTCGGTAATGGCGTAAAGGCCACGTAGTTTCATCGGGCAGGCCTCTCGGTATTAAGAGCAGAAATCCAGCGGCAGACGGCGAGGCACGAACTGGCCCTGACCGAGTCGTTCGGCGTCACGCAGGGTGCGCCAGGTGTAGTCGAGTGCCGACTGCACGGCGCTCACCAACCCTTCACCCTGGGCGATTCGCCCGGCAAGGGTGCTGGCCAGCGTGCATCCCGAGCCGTGATAGCTGCCGGGCAAACGCTGGCACGTATAGGTATGACGGCTGCCGTCGCGGCTGTACAGGCGATTGTGCACTTCGTGCTCATCGCCGTGGCCGCCGGTGATCAGCAGGTGCTTGATGTAGGGCAGCAGCTTCTCGGCGCATTCGTCGGCGCTGCCGTCAGGCAGTTCGGCGAGCATGCGTGCCTCGGGCAGGTTGGGCGTGGCGATCAGCGCCAGGGGCAACAGCCGCTCGCGCATCGCATAGCCGACCTCATCCTTGCCCAGGCTGCCACCGCCGCCGGCACGCAGCACCGGGTCGCACACCACCGGCAGGTGCGGGTGCGCCTGCAGCAGTTCGACCACGGTGTCGACCATGGCGGTGGAACCCAGCATGCCCAGCTTGACCGCCGCGACTTCGGAGTCGCCGAGCACGGCGTTGGCCTGGGCCAGCACCCACTCGCGGTCGAGCACACGAAAGTCACTGACATTGACGGTGTTCTGCACGGTCAGCGCGGTGACGGCCGTAGCGGCGTGGCAGCCCTGGGCGAGCAGGGCTTCGATATCCGCCTGCAAGCCGGCGCCACCACTGGGATCATGGCCGGAGAGACAGAGAACAACGGGGCGAGAGCTGTAGATATTCATGGTGCGCGAGCTTACCACCAAACGCTTTTTGCGTGGCTGTCCGGCGATAGCTGAATGTTGCGCTGCGCCGAGACGTTTCGTTTGGCTGACAATTGTCATCAAATGCGCTGAAAGCCTCGTCCCAGGGCCATCCGAAAAATAGTTCCAATGGTGTCCAATGGCCTTTACCGGCTATGCTAGAGTGGATCCAGACAACTTACTGTATTGCCGGTGTACGTCTTCTCAAAAGGAATGGGGGAGCTTTTTGCCATAACCGGTCAGGCCACGCTGGGGCTCTATGCGCTATTTGCTGATTTTATTATTGTGCGGGCTGCCGCTGCTGGCGGGCGCCGTCGAGTTCAATCAGAGCACCCGAAGCCTGCCATTGGGCCGGGTCATGCAAGTGCTCGAAGACCCAACCGGCGCCCTCACCATCGCCGACGTCAGCTCTCCTGCCTACGCCGCCCAATTCAGGACCCATGACAAGCCCACCCTCAATGCCGGGTATTCGCACTCGGTGTTCTGGCTGAAGGTCAACCTTCATTACACCGCCGTTGACCCACGCTCCCCGCGTACCTGGTTTCTGGAACTGGCTTACCCGCCGCTCAATCGCCTGGATCTGTACCAGAACGACGGCACCGGCAATTACCGCCTCACCACCCGCACCGGCAGCGCGTTAGCGTTTTCCAGCCGCGAGGTGCGACAGAGCAACTACCTGTTCAAGCTCAACTTCGTGCCCGACCAGCGGCAGACGGTCTACCTGCGCTTGCAAAGCCAGGGCTCGATCCAGGCGCCATTGACCCTGTGGGCGGGCACCGCCTATATGGAAGAGCAGCCGCTGCGCTTGTATGTGCTGGGCGCGATCTACGGCGTGTTGCTGGGCATGCTGATTTACAACCTGTTCATTTATTTGAGCGTGCGCGACACCAGCTACCTCTATTACATTCTCTACATTGCCTCGTTCGGCCTGTATCAACTGTCGGTCAACGGCGTGGCCGTGGAATACTTCTGGCCGAACAATCCATGGTGGGCGAATGCGGCGGTGCCGTTTCTGATCGGCGCGGCCGCCTTGTTCGGCAGCCTGTTCGCGCGCAGTTTCCTGCACACCGCGCAGCACAGCCGCTGGCTCGACCGCATCCTGCTGGCGCTGGCGGCCTGCGGCGGGCTGGTCATGGCGCTGGCGCTGCTGACCAGCTACGCGGTGGCCCTGCGTCTGGCCACCGGCCTGGCATTGGTATTCACCGTAACCATCTTCGTGACCGCGATCAAAGCCTGGTATTGCGGCCAGCGCATGGCGCGGTATTTCATCATCGCCTGGTCGGCGTTTTTGCTCGGAGGCGTGGTCAATACGCTGATGGTGCTGGGCTACTTGCCCAACGTATTCCTCACGATGTATGCCAGCCAGATCGGCTCGGCCATTGAAGTCGCGCTGCTGTCCCTGGCCCTGGCCGACCGCATCAACGGTATGCGCGAGCAGCAGGCGCAGATCCTGTTCGACGCCAGCCAGAAGCTCGAAGTGCTCAACCAGCAACTGGCCCGCAGCAACCGGCTCAAGGATGAATTCCTCGCCACCTTGACCCATGAGTTACGCACGCCGATGAACGGCGTGATCGGCTCCCTTGAACTGATGCAAACCGAATCCCTGGGCGACGACCTGGCGCAGTACCAGCAAACCGCCGCCGGTTCGGCGCGGGACATGATGCGCATGGTCAATGGCATTCTCACCCTGACGGAATTGCAGGCCGGCCGCCTGGTTGCTCGACCCCAGGCGTTCGGCCTGCGCGGCGCGCTTGAAACCTTGCGCCAACAGTTCATTCCCAGTGCCCAGGCCAAGGGCCTGGAGTTTTCCATTGACGTCGCCGATGCGGTGCCGGACCGCGTGATCGGCGACGCCGACAAACTGATCCAGTGCCTGGATTGCCTGCTGGACAACGCCTTCAAGTTCACCCACCACGGCGCGGTGCGCTTGCGTGTGGTGGGCATCCCCCAAGCCGATGGCAGCTTGCACCTGAGCTTTATCGTGACCGACACCGGTATCGGCTTCGCCTTCCTCGACGAAGCCACGCTGTACCAGCGCTTCTTCCAGCTCGACGGTTCGATGACCCGTGAATACGGCGGGCTGGGCATCGGCCTGGCGATTTGCCGACAGTTGATCGAGCTGGTGGGCGGGCGTCTCACCCATCATTCGGAACCACGCCGGGGCAGTCGCTTCCAACTGGAAGTGGACGTCAAGCCGATGCCGCCTGCGCCCAAGCCGGCCGGGCAGTCGCTCCCTGTGCAACGCGCGCCGCAGGATTGCACGGTGCTGCTGGTGGACGACAACAGTGTGGTGCAACTGGCGGTGCGGGGCATGCTGCTCAAACTGGGTTACCGGGTCAAAGCCGTGGATGGTGGTCCGGCTGCACTGACGGCTTTGCATGAGAACAGGTTTGATGCGGTGGTGCTGGATGTGCCTGAGGGCGGCTTCTCGTTGTGCTGTCAGATTCGTGCCTTGCCGGGCTGCGGTGAGTTGGCGGTGATCGGCATGAGCACTGCACCTAATGTCACAGACCGCGAGCGCTGCCATGGCATCGGCATGAGCGAGCACTTGGCCAAGCCGGTACGGTTCGAGGCGTTGCAGGCCGTGTTGGAGCGTCTCGTACTGTGTCCGCCAGAGGGCGAAAGCGCCGAGAGTTCGGCACGTATGCCACTTTTTTAACCTCGCAGACGTGCTTAACTGAAAATCAGGCCTCGATATCACGTGGTCTTTTTCCAGGAGGCCCGTCATGAACCTGCACCGGTTTGCCGAAACCCACGACGTCACCAACCAGCCACCGTCCCTGGACGGCACCAACCTGTATCGCATCGATCTGCCCCTGCAAGAGTGGTCGCGTCGCTTTGGCGCCGGCTGGGCCGAATCGCGTATCGATGCCTATGGTGCATTGGCCGGCGGGCCGCTGATGGAGGCCGGCTTCCTGGCCAATCAGAACAAGCCGGTGTTCAGCAGCCATGACCGTTATGGTCACCGGATTGACCTGGTGGAGTTTCACCCCGCCTACCACGAACTGATGCGCACCGCCGTCGAACACGGCCTGCCCTCGCTGCCGTGGGCCCATCCGCAATCCGGCGCCCACGTGGCGCGCGCGGCCATGACCTATTTGCACACCCAGGCCGAAGCCGGCAGCGGCTGCCCGCTGACCATGACCTTCGCCTGCGTCCCGGCCCTGCAGTTGCAGCCAGACCTGGCGGACATCTGGCTGCCGAAGATCCTCTCGACCCAATACGACCCGCGCAACATCGGCATTGCCCACAAAGACGGCGCCACAATCGGCATGGCCATGACCGAAAAACAGGGCGGCACCGACGTGCGCGCCAACACCACCCGCGCCTACCCGGTGGGCGCGGGCGGTCCGGGGCAGGCCTATGAACTGGTCGGCCACAAATGGTTCTGCTCGGCGCCGATGTGTGACGGGTTCCTCACCCTGGCCCAGACCGACAAGGGCCTGACCTGTTTCCTGCTGCCCCGGCATCGCCCGGATGACACGCGCAACGAGTTCTACATCCAGCGGTTGAAAAACAAACTCGGCAACTGCTCCAATGCCTCCAGTGAGGTGGAGTTTCGCGGCGCCCTGGCCTGGATGATCGGTGAAGAGGGGCGCGGTGTGCCGACCATCATCGAGATGGTCGCCATGACCCGCTTCGATTGCATGGTCGGCTCCAGCGCGCTGATGCGCCAGGCATTGACCCAGGCCAGCCATCACTGCGCCCATCGCTCGGTCGGCGGCCGCGTGCTGAGCGAACAGCCGCTGATGCAGAACGTGCTCGCCGACCTGGCCCTGGAAAGTGAGGCGGCGTTGGCCTTGAGCCTGCGCATGGGCCGCGCGCTGGATCACTTGGACGATGAACGGGAGGCCAAATTCGCCCGGCTGGTGACGGCGGTGGGCAAGTATTGGATCTGCAAACGGGCGCCGGCGATGATCAATGAAGCCGCCGAATGCATGGGCGGCGCCGGCTATGTCGAGGACAGCATCCTGCCGCGTCTGTACCGTGAGGCACCGGTGAATTCGACGTGGGAAGGTTCCGGCAACGTGCAATGCCTGGACGTGCTGCGGGCATTGTCCAAGGAACCCGGTGTGTTGGAAGCGTTGTTTGTCGAGCTGGGCGACGGGCATGGCGACCCCCGACTGGCGCGCCATATCGAGCGGTTGAAGTCAGCGTTCATGGACACCCAGGATATCCAATACCGCGCCCGTCAGCTCACCGAGGATATCGCCCTGGCGTTGCAGGCCAAGTTGTTGCTGGAGGCCGGCAATGCGGCGGTCAGCGATGGGTTTGTGGCCAGTCGGTTGGGTGAGTCATCGGGCCGGGTCTACGGCGCCTTGCCGCGAGGGGTGGATGTGGAAGCGCTTGTAGCCCGTTCAACCCCGCCATTTCCTTGAATGAACGCGGTCAAGTGTGGGAGGGGGCTTGCCCCCGATAGCAGTGTGTCAGCCACTGCATCTGGTGGCTGATACTCAGCCATCGGCGGCAAGCCCCCTCCCACATTATCAACAGCATTCCAATCCGACTGTTTCAGTGGAGCCTGGATACAGGCAAGATAAAGGCCTGCAAGTCCAGAACACAGGATGCTTACCGTGACCGAAGCTTTTGTTGTCGTTCAAACCGCTGAAGAAGCCGTGGATCGGCTGGCGGCCCTGCATGAGCGTGCGACTGGCGCGCTCAATCAAGCCCTCAAGCAATACCTCAAGGACCGCGTCGAACCCGACGCCGAGCAACGCGCGCTGTTTCGCTACCCGGAACTGCGCCTGACCTACCACTGCCACGGCGAAGTCCCACAGACCACCCGGGCCTATGCCAAGGTGCAATTGCCGGGGACCTACAGCGTTACCGTCACCCATCCGGCTGCGTTCCGTAAGTACCTGCTGGAGCAACTGGTGCCGCTGATGCACGACTTCACTGTGACGGTGGAAGTGGGCGTCAGCCAGCAGAACATTCCGTACCCGTACGTGGTGGAGCAGGGCGACGAACTGGCCGGTTCCGGCGTGACCGCCGCGACGCTCGCCCGCGTGTTCCCCAGCACCGACTTGTCCGCCGCCACCGATGGCATCGCCGACGGTCTCTATGACTGGGAAAACACCGACCCGCTGCCCCTGGCCCTGTTCGACGCGGCGCGTGTGGACTTCTCCCTGCGCCGCCTGGTGCACTACACCGGCAGCGACTGGCGCCATGTGCAACCGTGGATTCTGTTGACCAACTACCATCGCTACGTTGACCAGTTCATCCTGCATGGCCTGGAGCAACTGCGCAGTGACCCTCGCTTTATCCGCATGGTGCTGCCGGGCAACGTAGTGATCGACAAGAGCATGGACCACGGCGAAGCCTCGGCGATTGCTGCCGGTGTGGTCTGGCACCGCTACCAGATGCCGGCCTATCACCTGCAGGCCACTGACGGCCATGGCGTGACCCTGGTGAATATCGGCGTGGGCCCGTCCAACGCCAAGAACATCACCGACCACCTGGCCGTGCTGCGCCCGCACTGCTGGCTGATGATCGGGCACTGCGGCGGGCTGCGCCAATCCCAGACCATCGGCGACTACGTACTGGCCCACGCCTATATGCGCCGCGACGGGATTCTCGACCGCGTGGTACCGCCGAACATCCCGATCCCGGCCCTGGCCGAGGTGCAACTGGCGCTTCAGCAAGCGGCGGCGCACGTCACCGGCGAAAAAGGCGAAGAGCTGAAAAAACGCCTGCGCACCGGCACCGTATTGACCTACGACGATCGCAACTGGGAACTGCGCTGGGCCCAGGAACGACCGCTGATCAACCTGTCCCGCGCCGTGGCGGTGGACATGGAAAGCGGCACCATCGCCGCCCAGGGTTACCGTCTGCGTGTGCCGTATGGCACGTTGTTGTGTGTGTCGGACAAACCGCTGCACAGCGAGATCAAGTTGCCGGGTTCGGCCAACGCGTTCTACGAGCGCGCCGTCAGCCAGCACTTGAAGATTGGCATCGAAGCCGTCGACCTGCTGCGCACCGAACTCAACTCGCTGCACTCGCGCAAACTGCGCAGCTTCGACGAGCCGCCGTTCCGCTAAGCGGTTGGGATGGTCATTTAGCGGTCAGGCCACTAGCATTGTGAGTCCTGACCGTTAGATGTTCCTTTGCCATGTCCCGTCCCACCCGTCCCGATGCACGCCGCCCCGGCGTGAAACCCCCGCATGCAGGCCCGCGCCGTGTCGCCAAGGCGCCGCCGGCCGAGCCAAAGCTGATCCTGTTCAACAAGCCTTTCGATGTGCTGACCCAGTTCAGTGACGACGGCGGGCGCGCGACCCTCAAGGATTTTATCGATATCCCCGGTATCTACCCGGCCGGCCGCCTGGACCGTGACAGCGAAGGCCTGTTGCTGTTGACCAACGACGGCCAGTTGCAGGCGCGCATTGCCGACCCCAGACACAAGCTGGCGAAAACCTACTGGGTGCAAGTCGAAGGCGAACCGACCGAAGAACAACTGCAACGTCTGCGCGAGGGCGTGGAGCTTAACGACGGCATGACCTTGCCCGCTGAGGCCCGGCAGTTGGACGAGCCCGAATTATGGCCGCGCAACCCGCCCGTGCGCTTTCGCAAAAGCGTGCCCACGCATTGGTTGGAATTGGTGATACGTGAAGGGCGCAATCGCCAGGTGCGACGCATGACTGCGGCCGTGGGCTTGCCGACGTTGCGCCTGGTGCGGGTGCGTATAGGCGACTGGTCTATCGAAGGCCTTGATCAGGGCCAGTGGAGGGCAGTACCGGCGCGTTTATAAGGCGCCGGACTCGATCAGGCCGATCACCACGCTTTTGATGATGAACGCCGCTACGCCCAGGCCCAGCACGAAAAACAGGATGAACGAGCCAAAGCGCCCGGCCTTGGATTTCTTCGCCAGGTCCCAGACGATAAAACCCATGAAAATAATCAGGACAGTGACCAGGCCGGTCATCATCCATTCTTCGAACAGGGCGGGATCGATGTTGTTCATGGGCGCTTCCTACAAAGGCAGGCGGGAAGTATACGGCAGCGTCACAGACACACATTGACCTGGGTCGAAACACAATCCAAATGTAGGAGCGAGCTTGCTCGCGAAAAACGTCAACGATACCGCGTGCTTTCTGAATGAACGCGGCGCCTGTGAGTTTTTCGCGGGCAAGCTCGCTCCTACAACAAGCAAGCCCCTCGAACTTCGTTGTTCTCAGGTACGCAGGTGGGTCAATGGCAGTTCGGTGCTGTTGAGCACCTGGTTCAACACAAAGCTGGAACGCACGCTGGTCACGCCTTCAATCCGGGTCAGGTGCCCCAGCAGCAGCTTCTGGTAGTGATCCATGTCCGGCACCACCACCTTCAACTGATAGTCGGCGTCCATCCCGGTCACCAGGCTGCATTCCAGTACCTGGGGCAAGGTACGGATGGCCGCTTCGAAATTCTCGAAACGTTCCGGCGTATGCCGGTCCATGCCGATCAGCACATAGGCGGTCAGGCTCAGGCCGAGCATCTTGCGGTCGAGCAACGCGACCTGCCGGGCGATGTAGCCATCGTCTTCCAATTGCTTGACCCGGCGCGAGCAGGGCGAAGGCGACAGGCCGATACGCTCGGCCAGCTCCTGGTTGGAGATCCGCGCGTCACGCTGCAATTCCGCCAAAATACTCAGGTCGTATCGGTCAAGCTTGCTCATTGGGTTGGCCTTTGTCGTAACTATTGCGGTGAATTATCCATGAAGGGTTAAAAATTGCGCAAGCACTGTTTATTGACGCAATCTTCGCAATCATCCGTCGGACGTGTGCCTGTATCGTTATCAACAGAATCACCGCCTGGACAACAGTCCACTGCAGCCCGCCCAATCAGGCGCGCTGCGGCCGCCACCCCAGCAGGGTTGAGCCGGCCTCCAGGCTGCACACTGTCCACCAGACGGCGTGAGGTGAGCCAACGTCAAAAGCGTTGAGCCAGGACGAAATTCTCAAGGGGTGGCCGACGGGTCACCCCTTTTCTTTTGCGTTCAAGAAAATAGTGCTCGTGACTGATAACCTGTCTCAGAACCGGGCGAGGCTTTCCCAGTCTCATGAACAAGCCCTAACCCGCAGTGAGGAAAAGCATGAAGCGCATCTGGCGTATGGCAGGTGTTGGTTTGCTGGTGGTCAGCGTCGGCACGCAGGTAATGGGCGACGAGCGCGATAACTCACCGGGCCAAGGGCCGCGGCCGCAGGGCGGTGGCCAGCATGAGCGGGGGCCTGAGGGGGGAGGTCGCCCGGAAAACAATCAGCCACGCCCGCAGGCCCCGCAGGTTGATCGCGGCGGCCACAATGGCGGCGGCCAATGGCAAGGGCGCCCGCCGGTCAATGAACCGGGGCGACCGCAGCCGCAGCCATCCAGTAACCTGCCGATCCAGGGCCGGCCCGATACCGTGCGCCAGACCCAGGAGCCGCGCCAGGGTTACTACCGCGACATTCCCCGGCGTAACGACGACAACCGGCACTGGGAGGCCGGCGGTCCCGGTTCGCGCCCCGGCTACAATGGACATCCCAGTGATAACCGCTGGGATAACCGCTGGCCTGGCCGCCCCGATGGGCATGGCAACGGCTGGGGCCCGGGCCCGCAGTATCGCCCCGGCTATATCGTCGACCGTTTCCCGGAGCGCAATTACCGTGTGCCGTATCGCGGCCAGGATTACTTTTTCTCCGGCGGTTACTGGTACCGTCCACAAGGCCCTCGTTATGTGGTGGTAAGGCCACCGTATGGCATCCGGGTGCAGTATTTGCCGGACTACGCCCGTGAAGTCTGGGTGGGCGGTTCGCTATTGTTCCTCGCGGCTGGCGCCTACTACGCCTACGAACAGAACACCCAGCAATACGTGGTAGTGGAACCGCCGGCGCAGGTGCCGGCGCCTCAGCCTGCGCCACAAGGCAATGGCTATAACGTGGTGGCCTATCCTGCCAACGGGCAATCCCCGGCTCAGGTACAGCAGGACGGTTACGACTGTTATCGCTGGGCCGCGCAGCAAAGCGGCTTTGACCCGCAGACCGCTACCTACGCCCCCGACCCGGCGGTGGTGCAAACCTACCGCCAGGCCCAGGGTAACTGCTTGAGCAGTCGTGGTTATCAGGTTCAGTAGTAGGGTTTTAAGCTACAAGCTACAAGCTTGAGGCTTGAGGCTTGAGGCTTGCAGCTTGCAGCTTGAGACTTATAGCTGATCCGCAGGATCCGCATGCACCAGCACTTCGGCCTTCGGGTAGGCTCGGTGAATGGCGTCGGCGGCCTGGTCGCTGATGCCGTGGGCCACGGACAACGTCAATTCTCCCGGCAGCTCCAGGTGCAACTGCACGAACCAGTGGTTGCCCGACACCCGCGTGCGCAAGTCATGGGCACCCAGTACGCCGGGTACGCCACGGGCCAGGTCCAGCATGTGCTGGCTGATATCGGCCGGCAGCTCCTCGTCCATCAGCACGGCAAAGCTTTCCCGGGCGATCTGAATGGCGCTCCACAGGATGTAAGCGGCGATCCCCAGGCCGAACCAGGCGTCCACCTGATGCCAGCCGAAACCGGCGAGCACCAAGGCCACCAGGATGCTGCCGTTGAGCATCAGGTCGGAGCGGTAATGCAGCGAATCGGCGCGCACGGCGTTGGAGCCGGTTTCGCGGATCACCCGGTGTTGCAGCATCAACAACGCTACGGTCAGCACCAGTGAGAACACGATCACGCCAATGCTCAGCCAGGGCGCGCCCACGGGTTCAGGGTGCTGCAGGCGTTGATAGGCCTGGAGGGCGATCAACACTGCACTGGCGCCGATAAACAGCGCCTGGGCCATGCCCGACAGGGACTCCGCCTTGCCGTGACCGTAACGGTGATCATCATCGGCAGGGCGCAGGGCGTAGTGCACCGCCAGCAGGTTGAGCAGCGAGGTCACGCCATCGAGCAGCGAGTCGGTCAACCCGGCGAGCATGGCCACCGAACCACTGAACCACCAGGCGATGGCCTTGGTGACGATCAACACACAGGCCACGCCCACCGAGGCGCGGGTGGCCAGGCGCAGAAGCCTGGCGTGTTCGGGACTGCTGGTCATGAACTGTCCTTATGCGGCGGGTTGCAGGCCCAGGGACGCCAGTTGGTGCACGCTGCCCTTGAACTGGATCAGGCGCGGGTCGTCCAGCGGCAAGGTGCGGCCGGTTTCCGTCTGGATGATGCTTTGCAGCTTGGCGTTATCGACCTTGCCGTCGGCGCCGATGGCTTCGTGCAGTTTTTCCGGCGCGACCTGGGCGGTCTTGCCCGGTTCGAAGTAGATCGCCCCCGTGGCGAAGTCGACGCCGAACGCGATCAGGCCCGGGATCACGTAGAACAGCAGGCCGACTGCATCGAGCACGGCAATCGCCGGGTCGATCTTGCCGTCGATCTGGCCGCGCCGATCCGGGTAGAAAATCGAACCGCAGGCGGTGAGTTGGCTCAGCAGCGTGACGGCCAAGACGCCGCCGATGACACGGGAAGCGATACGCATGAAAAAGTCTCCTGAACATATTTAAGGGTGACTATAAGCCAGTTCTGCCAGACGCCGATGCTCCCACACTCGACTGCATTCACAGTCCAGACAGTGGGTGTTTTTGAGACCCGCGTCAGCCTCCGGCAGTTCGCCGTTATACTCGCCGCTCTGCTTTGGAGCCAGTATGAATTCGTTGCCGATTGATGATGTTTTACCCGCCCTGCGTGACGCCTTGGCGATTCGCCATGAAGCCGTGCTGGAAGCGCCGCCCGGCGCCGGTAAAACCACGCGCGTGCCCCTGGCCTTGTTGAATGAGCCCTGGCTCGCCGGGCAAACCATCCTGATGCTCGAACCCCGGCGCCTGGCCGCGCGCGCTGCTGCCGAACGCCTGGCCAGCGAGTTGGGTGAAAAGGTCGGTGAGACCGTTGGCTACCGCATCCGCCTCGACAGCAAAGTTGGCCCCAACACGCGTATCGAAGTGGTCACCGAAGGCATCCTCACCCGTCGCCTGCAGGACGACCCGGCGCTGGACGGCGTGGGCCTGCTGATCTTCGACGAATTTCATGAGCGCAGCCTCGATGCCGACCTGGCGCTGGCCCTGAGCCTCAACGGCCGCGACCTGTTTCGCGATGACCAACCGCTGAAAATCCTGCTGATGTCCGCCACCCTCGAAGGCGAGCGCCTGGCCGGCCTGCTGGATGATGCGCCGATCCTGCGCAGCGAAGGGCGCATGTACCCGGTGCAGATGCGCTGGGGGCGGCCGTACCAGGCTGGGGAATTCATCGAGCCGCGGGTGGTGAACACGATCCTTGAAGCCCTGCATGACGAGTCCGGCAGCGTGCTGGTGTTCCTGCCGGGGCAGGCGGAGATTCGCCGGGTCCATCAGCAACTGTCCGACGCCTTGGGTCATCAGCCCAACGTGCTGCTGTGCCCGCTGCACGGTGAGCTCGACCTCAATGCCCAACGCGCCGCCATCGACCCTGCGCCCGCCGGTCAACGCAAAGTGGTGCTGGCTACCAACATTGCCGAGACCAGCCTGACCATCAACGGCGTGCGCGTGGTGATCGACGCCGGGCTGGCGCGGGTGCCGCGTTTCGACCCCGGCAGCGGCATGACTCGGCTCGACACCCAACGTATTTCCCGCGCCAGCGCCACCCAGCGTGCCGGCCGGGCAGGGCGCCTGGAGCCGGGGGTGTGTTATCGCTTGTGGTCCGAGGACCAGCATGACGGGCTGGCCGCCTACGGCAGTGCGGAAATTCTCGCCGCCGACCTCGCCGGCCTGGCCTTGCAATTGGCGCGCTGGGGCGTCACGCCCGCACAACTGGTGTGGCTCGATGTGCCACCGACCGCCGCTTACGCTCAGGCCCAGGATTTGCTGGTGCGCCTGGGCGCGTTGAATAAGGACAAGCTCACCGCCCACGGCCAGAAAATGGCCGAATTGCCGGCCCACCCGCGTATCGCCCATTTGCTGTTGCGCGGGCAGGACCTGGGGCTTGCGGCCATGGCGTGTGACGTCGCCGCCTTGTTGGGCGAGCGCGATATCCTGCGCGGCGGCGGTGCCGACTTGCACAGTCGCCTGGCGCTGTTGTCCGGTGAAGAGCGAGCCCGTGGTACCCAGGGCGGGGTACAGCGGGCCAGGCAGTTGGCGCGGCAATATCGCGGCTATCTGAGAGGCAAGGCCACCCAGCCGGTGGCCGAACCCGACCACCCTCGCTGGCTCGGCGCCCTGCTGGCGTTGGCCTATCCGGACCGCGTCGCCCAACAGCGTCGTCCCGGTGGCGCCGAATACCGTTTGGCCAATGGGCGCGCCGCGCTGTTTGCCGAAGCCGACAGCTTGATGAAACAAGCCTGGCTGGTGATCGCCGACCTGGGCAGCCGTCAGGGCCAGCGCGAAGAACGCATCTACCTGGCGGCGGATTTCGACCCGGCGCTGTTCGACACGGTGCTTGCCGAGCAAGTGCGCAACGTCGACCAACTCGATTGGGACGAGCGCGAAGGCGTGCTGCGCGCCGAACGCCAACGCAAAGTCGGTGAACTGGTGCTCAGCCGTGAACCACTCACCGGTCTTGACGAGGCCGCCCGCAGTCAGGCGCTGGTCAACCTGGTGCGGCGCAAAGGCCTGGAGCTGTTGCCCTGGACCCCGGAACTGCGCCAATGGCAGGCGCGCGTGCTGTTGCTGCGCCAGCTGGAGGCCGGCAAAACCAGCGAATGGCCCGACGTCAGCGACAGCGCTTTGCTTGCCGGCCTGGAACACTGGCTGATGCCCTACCTGGGCAAAGTCTCGCGCCTGAGCCATTTCGCCAACCTGGATATTTCCAGCTACCTGCATAACCTGCTGCCCTGGCCGCTGCCCCAGCGCCTGGAAGAACTGGCGCCGCAGCATGTGAAAGTGCCGTCGGGTTCATCAGTGCGCCTGGACTACAGCGAACACCCGCCGATCCTGGCGGTGCGCTTGCAGGAGTTGTTCGGGCTGGCGGATACGCCACGCATTGCCGGCGGGCGCCAAGTGGTCAAGTTGCACCTGCTGTCGCCTGCGCGGCGGCCGGTGCAGGTGACGCAGGACTTGGCTAACTTCTGGCGCAGTACCTATGCCGAGGTGAAGAAGGATTTGAAGGGGCGTTACCCCAAGCATTACTGGCCGGATGACCCCCTGGTGGCCGAAGCGACCGCCAGGATCAAACCCCGAAAGTAGCCGCCATGGAAATCCCCTGTGGGAGGGGGCTTGCCCCCGATAGCGGTGTACCAGTAACAGCTGTACTGACTGACACACTGCCATCGGGGGCAAGCCCCCTCCCACATTTTATTGCGCGGCGGGCAGCCAAGCATTACTGGCCGGATGACCCCCTGGTGGCCGAAGCGACCGCCAGGATCAAACCCCGAAAGTAGCCACCCTGGAAATCCCCTGTGGGAGGGGGCTTGCCCCCGATAGCGGTGTACCAGTAACAGCTGTACTGACTGACACACTGCCATCGGGAGCAAGCCCCACATTTTATTGCGCGGCGGGCAGCAGGAAGCGGGCGATGACCGGTAAATGGTTGGAGATGCGCAAGGTGTCTTCCTGCCTGACCTTGGCCTCGACCCGCTTGATCCGTGCGCTGTAGAACAGGTAGTCGAGCGTACGATCCGGCCCCTCGAGGCTTGGGTCATTGGGAAAGTGCGTCAGCCATTGCTTGCGGTCGATGCCACTGGATTCACTGTTGCTCGGGATCATCGGGTATTTGTCCCACAACAGGTGCAACTCACTGTCCGGCGAATACTGGCCGCGTTTTTGCGCATCCAGGCGCAGGAATTGGCCCAGCGGCAGCAGATTGAAATCCCCGCCGATCAACCAGGGCGTGCCACGGCCTTCCAGTTTATCCAGTAACTTCGCGGTGGCCTTCACCTGCTCCTGCACCGCACTGCGCCCAGGCATGCCGCCGTCCAGGCGTGTGTTGAGCACCGCCAATTGGCCACCGTCGCTCAGTGGCAGGTACGTCAGCAACAAGGCGGGCCTGGGCTGGAACTGGCGGCTGATGAAGTTGGCATCCGCCGTGGGCAGTTGCAGGCGCTCGGCGTGCTCGATCTGGTAGCGGCTGAGGGTGGCCAGCTTGCGCCCGACGCTGCCGAAGATGGGCAGGCTGGGCACAAAATCGGCTTTCCAGTCGAATGCCTGGGTGCTGCACGGGTAAAGGTCGACCAGCCGCTCCTGCAACAGCGCGAGCTGATCCTGGTAATGGGAGGGCTTGGCGCCTTCGTCGATTTCCTGCAACAGCAGGATGTCGGGCTGTTCGTCGCGGATCACCCGCGCCACTTCATCGAGGCTGAAGGCCATGTCTTCAACCGTGGGCCGTTCATCCGGGCCGCTGCCGTCGGGGGTGTCGTACCAGAACACGTAGTTCTTGCCGGCCAGGTACTGCACGTTCCAGGTCATCACCTTGAGCGCCTGCCCCGGCAGCAGGGTCGGCGCACGCGGCGCCACGCAACTGACCGGCAGGATCTCCTTGTCGGCCGGGCGCCAGGTCAGGCTGTAGATCAGTGCCGCCAACAGGCCTGCAATCAGTAGCAGGCTCAACACGGTGATGCGCAATAAACGGGTCATCGGCTCGGCTTATGTGCGTTTCAGAAGAGGCACGGAGCATATCACCGCGCGTCGGCGTCGCCACCGATCAACATGAATAAACGGAACAGCACCACGCTGGTAAACAGTTGCAGGAAACTGTGGGCGCTGTCCATCAACAGCCCCAGCAGCGGCGCGGGTTCGGGATACGCCGCCACGCTGGCGCCCTTGAGCAGCCACAGCGGGGTCATCACGCACAGCAGGCACACCAGGATGCGCCAGAAATGCCCACGGGTCAGGCGCAGGCTTTCCTTCATCGCTTCAAGCGCCGACATGCCGCGCAATACCAGCAAGTATTCGGCAAACGCCAGCACCACCATCAGCCACAGGCCCGGCAGGAAGTACAGCGACAGCCCGAGCAGAATCAACAACGTGCTCATGGCAGTCAGCAAAGCGAAGCGCGGCCACATGGCCAGGGCCATGGCCCACACATCCCGGGTGCGTGGCGATTCGCCACGGGTGCGCGCGTCGAGGAACAGGATCAGGGCGCCGGTGTACAACGGATACACCAGTAATCCCACCACCACGCTGTAACCGCTGAAGGCATCCGGGCCCAGCGTATGGTCGAGCACCTGTTGCAACAGGGCTTCGAGGATCACCAGCGGCAGGCACAGCTGGACGATGGCGCCCAGGTTGCGCAGGGTAAAGCGGAAGGAGTCGCGCAGCACGTCTAACGGATTCATCAGAGTCATCACAGGCCGAAAAGCAGGGACACACTTTAACCGATAGCCGGCCTGGGCAAGCAAACGTAAACCTTGAGTAAAGACCATTGAAACAATTGGTAACAGCCCCATAACTAGGGCGTACCTTGCCTGATGTCAGGCGGGACCCTGATTTTTACCGGCAATCTAACGAGGTCGCCATGAACAGCGAAGAACAAACCCTGATCGATGGACTGTTTTCACGGTTGCAGCAAGCCGAGACGGATTCAGCCCCCCGCGACGCCCAGGCCGAAGCGCGGATCAAGGAACACATGACTCGCCAACCGGCCGCCGGCTACTACATGACCCAGTCGCTCCTGGTGCAGGAACACGCGCTGCAAAGCCTGGATGCGCAGAACAAGCAGCAGGCCCAGCAGATCCAGCAATTGCAGGAAGAATTGCAGCGCGCCAAGTCCACGCAACCGGCCCCGGCCAGCGGCGGTGGTGGCTTCCTGTCGAGCATCTTTGGCGGCGGTTCGCGCGAGGCGCAGCCTGCGCCGGGTAATTCGGGCGGCGGCTGGCGTGAACCGGCGCGGCCATCGTTCAACCCGCCGGCGCCGCAGCAGAATTATCAACCGCCGCAACAACCGGCCGCCGCCGCGCCAGCCGGCAGCGGGTTCCTCGGTGGCGCGATGAAAACGGCGGCCGGCGTGGCCGGTGGTGTATTGCTCGCCGAGGGCATCAGCAGCCTGTTCCACCACAACCAGCAGCCGCAGGTGGTGGAAGAGATCATCGAACAACCGGCGCCGGCCAGTGATCAAGGTGGCTGGGGCAACGATGACCAGAAGTTCGCCGGGAATGACAACTGGGGCGCCAACAACACCGATAGCTTCGCCGACAGCGATTATGCCGACGATTCCTCCGCCTTTGGCGACGACGATTCCTTCGTCTGACCCACTTGACCCGGGGCGCTGCGTCGCCCCGGTCTGATTTTTTCCCGGAAACCTCCCCATGGCTGGCATACTGGCAACCTTTCCGGGCGCTGGCGCCTGGCGGTCATTGAGGATGTGCGGTGAAGAAAATTGCAGTGTTCGCCGATGTGCAAAACCTCTATTACACCGTTCGCCAGGCCTATGGCTGCCACTTCAACTACGCTGCGCTGTGGGCTGATATCAGTGCCCATGGGCAGATCGTCGAGGCCTACGCCTACGCCATCGACCGTGGCGACAGCAAGCAGCAGCAGTTCCAGCAAATCCTGCGCAACCTGGGCTTTACGGTAAAACTCAAGCCTTACATCCAGCGCAGCGACGGTTCGGCCAAGGGCGACTGGGACGTGGGCATCACCCTCGACATCATGGACGCCGCCGACCACGTCGATGAAGTGGTGCTGGCTTCCGGCGACGGGGATTTCGACATGTTGCTCGAGCGCATCATCCACAAGCATGGCGTGCAAGCGGTGGCCTACGGCGTGCCGGGGCTGACGGCCAACTCACTGATACGCGCCGCCAGCCGCTACGTACCGATCGAAGGCGCGCTGCTGCTCAAATAAGCGCGGCGGCTCACTAAATTGTCACACGGAGTTGGAACAGGTTTGGAACGTATAGCGGTCATCGACTTTGAAACCACCGGCATTACCCCGAGCAGCCACTGCCGGGCCACGGAAATTGGTGTGGTCATCCTTGAGCGCGGGCACATTGTCGACCGCTACCAGAGCCTGATGAATGCCGGCGTACGCGTGCCCGGTTTCATCGAACAACTCACCGGCATCAGCAACGCCATGCTGCGCAACGCGCCACCGGCCGAGCGGGTGATGAATGAGGTCAATGAGTTCGTCGGCACCACGCCGCTGATGGCCCACAACGCCGCGTTCGACCAGAAGTTCTGGGACTTTGAACTGGGCCTGATCCGCCGCACCCGCCTGCAGAAATTCGCCTGCTCCCTGCTGCTGGCCCGCCGCCTCATGCCGGCGGCGCCCAATCACAAACTCGGCACCCTTAACAGCTACGCCCAGCTGCCCCATACCGGCCAGGCTCACCGGGCGCTGGCGGATGCCGAGATGGCAGCCAACCTGACGGCGCACCTGGCGCGGGAACTGCGCCAGACCCACGGCCTGCGCGAACTGTCCCACGACTTGCTGTGCACCTTGCAGAAAGTGCCGGCGGCGAAGATCAATGAGCACCTGAAGAAACATCGCGGGTTCTGAACCCGCCACAGTCTCAAGAACACCAAAGATCCAAATGTGGGAGGGGGCTTGCCCCCGATAGCGGTGGGTCAGCTGCAGATAAGCTGACTGACACACTGCCATCGGGGGCAAGCCCCCTCCCACATTGGGTGATGCGTCGCCTATCGAGGCTGTGTGCACTCCAACGCCTGATCCACCACCCCCTTCGCCATCTCCACCAAATGCATCACCGCCCGCTGCGGCGCCTTCATTACCTCACCCGACGCGTGGGCCGTCTCCACCGCGCAATGCAACAAATCCGCCGCATGGGCCAGGGCCTCTTCGAAGCTCAGGTTGTCATTCAGGATAAAAATGGGCGCGTCCGGGGCGGATGCCTTGAGGTAGTAGTCGATGGCACGACGGTGGAGCAGGGCGTCTTCGCTGAGGAAGTCGGGTTTGGACTTGGGTGGGTCGGGGGTGACTTTGACCATGGTGAAACTCCTTGCTGGAAGAAGTTGACACCGTTCGCTTGCACGCGAATTTGGGTGGCAACTGTGCGTAGGTGTGCAAGACCGGGGCAAGGATCCAAACCCAGCAGGCCCGAAGGCCTCCCACGCACAGCCGCCATAACAGGCATATCGGCTGTAGGTTTATTTATGATCTTGCTTGCCATCGGACTTGCACGTCCGGTCACCGAACATTCGATGACAGGGCGAGACTAGCTACCGAATCCGACGGAAACAAGGCTGTGGGATTCTCTCGGAAACGTCCCGCAAATGAAAGGGATCGGTCTTGCTGGCCACTGAAATTCCGGCGGTTTGAGATCGCTTTCCCTTGAGCTCTGAATGGTTGGTAGGCCGAATCCGGTTGTAGCCTAGGACCTTTCTGGTTTTCTCCTTCGTTCATCTATCGCGTCTTACTGCGACCTACCATTCCGTCTGTCATTCACGCACAGGGATTACAGTCATGCAGGAAAGCGATCTTCATACGGCGATCATTCGAAGCAAGTTCGAACTCGAATCAAATGGCATTGATCTGGGGTCAAGTTCAAGCATGGCGTTTCATGTGGGCAACACAATGACAAGCTGCCCGGCAGTCATGGTGTTGCCGAGTTCGCCAGGTTGGCGTCATGGCCCTCATTACCAGTTACTCAAGCCGATTCACGCTGACCCCGCTGTGCCCGATACGACGTTTGATGAACTGTGGAAATGTACACAGCAACACTACGGCCTCACGGCAGCAACAGTTGTCACGGGCGCGGCGGGCATACCGATAAGCAAAATTGCGGTGGGTGCGTGGGTTCACGTCGGCTCCAGCAAAACCACGAACCTGGCTAGCCTGATCGGAATGCGCTTTTTTCCTCGTACATTGATCAGGCAACCCACCATGGCCAGAATGGCAAAAGCAACGTTTGGTACGGTCCGGGTATTTGGCGTCATTGGGCGAGGCATACCCTCCGTTGCTGCCGGGCTTGCAGTCTTTGATCTAGTCAGTATTGGTAAGTGTGCCTATGAAGCGAGAAATGGAAGGTAGCCTGACCCGAGCCGAAATCAGCGAAAAAGTAATTCAGCTGTTCGTGGATATCATCGGTTTCATCGACCAAAGCGATGTGACGGAGCAAACCGATTTCATCCATGACTTCGACATCATTGATGATGACTTGACCTGCTTCGTCATGCAGATCAAGTGGCAGTTCAAGCTGCAAGCGACTCAGGACGATTGGGATCACATTACAACCATCAAGCAGGTAGTCGATTTGATCTTCAGCGCGGCCACTGACGCCATCGGCGGCAAGCCCCCTCCCACATTTTGAAGGTGTTCACACATCAAGTGTGGGAGGGGCTTGCCCCCGATGGCGGCGGGTCAGCCACCACTTTTCCCATTGGCCTCCAACTGCCCCAACGGCACCCGCCGCTCTATTGCGCTGGACAAAATAATCGACGTCTTGCTGAACCCGAACTTCGCCACTCGATTAATCAGGTCTTCCAACTGCGGCATGGTGCCCACCGCCGCCTGCATGATCACGCACGGATCGCCGGTGACCCGATGGCATTCGGTCAGCTCGGGAATTTGCGCCAGGGCGTCGTAGACCTTTTGACTGCCGTGATTGGTCAGCCGTAATTCAATCACGCATTGAATCGGCAGGCCGACTTTGGACAGGTCTACCTTGGCCTGGTAGCCGGTGATCACTCCGCTGGCCTCCAGTTTGGCCACGCGCTCGGCCACGGCAGGGGCGGACAGGTTCACCGTACGGGCCAATTGTGCGTAGGAAGCGCGCCCGTCTTCGAGCAGGGCGCTGAGGAGCATGCGGTCGTATTTGTCCATGATAAGGCTCCGGTTACGCCTGGCTTTCGAAAGCACGGTTTATAGCCTTCATAACCATGCTTTGAAAAGTGTATGGGCGCTTTAAACAGGTTTTGTAACTTATGTTTATCCGCCTTCGTTTCTAGAATAAGCCTCCCAACTCCTGCCATAGAGCCGCCCAATGCCTGGCCCACGTCGTTTTCCCTTACCGTTGATCGCCGCCTTTTTTGCGTTGTATGTGATCTGGGGTTCCACTTACCTGGTGATCCGCATCGGCGTGGAGTACTGGCCACCGCTGTTGCTGGCGGGGATTCGGTTTTGCACCGCGGGCGTGTTGATGTATGGCTATCTGCGGTGGCGCGGGGTGCCGGCGCCGACGTGGCCGCAGTGGAAGGCGGCCGGGATGATCGGCATTTTGCTGCTCACCGTAGGCAATGGCGGCGTCAGCGTGGCGGAGCATATGGGCGTGTCGTCCGGCGTGGCCGCATTGGCGGTGGCGACCGTGCCGCTGTTCACCCTGCTGTGTGGTTTTTTCTGGGGCGCGCGTAATACGCGGCTGGAATGGGCCGGGGTGATTCTGGGGATTATTGGCATCGCCATGCTCAATATGGGCAGTACCCTGCAATCGAGCCCATTGGGGGCGGTGTTGCTGTTGATGGCGGCGGCTTCCTGGGCCTTCGGTTCGGTATGGAGCCGACACTTGCCGCTGCCCCAGGGCGCCATGGCCAGTGCCGCGGAAATGCTGGTGGCCGGCGTGGCGCTGCTGATCGTCAGCACGCTGTCCGGCGAACATCTGCAGGCCATGCCGCCGCTGGAAGGCTGGCTGGCTCTGGCCTACCTGACGGTGTTCGGTTCGATCATCGCCTTCAACGCCTACATGTACCTGCTCAAGCACGTGCGCCCGGCGGCCGCGACCAGTTATGCCTATGTGAATCCGGCGGTGGCGGTGTTGCTGGGGATTGTGTTCGTCGGTGAGAGCATTGGCCTGGAAGAGGCCCTGGCGATGCTGGTGATCATCAGTGCGGTGTTGCTGATCAGCTTGCCGCAGTGGCGTAAGCCGAAGCCGGAAATAAGGTAAACTGCGGCGCAATTGCGACCTTGCGCTGAATTTTTCCTACGGTAACTACATGACTTTCGCCACCCTTGGCCTGATCGAACCCTTGCTGCGCGCCCTTGAGACGCTTGGCTACCAGACCCCGACGCCGGTGCAGGCGCAAGCCATTCCGGCGGTGCTGGCCGGTCGCGACCTGATGGCCGCCGCCCAGACCGGCACCGGCAAGACCGCCGGCTTTGCCTTGCCGCTGCTGCAATTGCTGACGATGGAAGGGCCGAAAGTCGCCGCCAACTCGGCGCGTGCGCTGATCCTGTGCCCCACTCGCGAGCTGGCCGAGCAGGTTCACGCCAGCGTCGCCGAATACGCCCAGCACCTGCCGCTGACCACTTACGCGGTGTACGGCGGCGTCAGCATCAACCCGCAGATGATGAAGCTGCGCAAGGGTGTCGACATCCTGGTCGCCACCCCTGGGCGCCTGATCGATCTGTTCCGCCAGAACGCGCTGAAACTCAACCAGCTGCAAACCCTGGTGCTGGATGAAGCCGACCGCATGCTCGACCTGGGCTTCTCCGAAGAGCTGGCGAACATCTACCGCATGCTGCCGAAAAAACGCCAGACCCTGCTGTTCTCAGCCACGTTTTCCGATGACATCCGCCTGCTCGCCGGGCAAATGCTCAATGACCCGCTGAGTATCCAAGTCAACCCGCGCAACGTCGCCGCCAACACCGTGCAGCAGTGGGTGGTGCCGGTGGATAAAAAGCGCAAGCCGGAACTGTTCGTGCACCTGATGCGCAAGGGTCGCTGGAAGCAGGTGCTGGTCTTCGCCAAAACCCGCAATGGCGTGGACGCGCTGGTGGACAAGTTGCAGGGCCTGGGCATCAATGCCGACGGCATCCATGGCGACAAACCCCAGGCGACCCGGCAACGTGCACTGGACCGCTTCAAGGCCAGCGAAGTGCAGATCCTGGTGGCCACCGACGTGGCGGCCCGTGGCCTGGATATCGAAGACCTGCCGCTGGTGGTCAACTTCGACCTGCCGATCGTCGCCGAAGACTACATCCACCGTATCGGCCGTACCGGCCGTGCGGGCAACACCGGCGAGGCGATTTCGCTGGTGTGTGCCGATGAAGTGAACATGCTGTCGGCGATCGAGATGCTCACGCGCCAGACCCTGACCCGCAAAATGGAAGCGGATTTCGTACCCGAGCATCGCGTGCCGGATACCGATGCCAGTGGGCAGGTGGTGAAGAAGCCGAAAAAGCCGAAGAAGCCCAAGACATCGGGCGGCGGCGGTAAGCGCAATCTGGGTAAATGGGTGGACAGCGGTGACGTGGCGCCGGCGGAACCGTCGATCAAGCCGGTGCGCAAGGTGCCGGTTTTCAACACCGGACCGCGTAAGAAGAAGTGATTTTGCGGTGGGGCTGATGGCCTCATCGGGGGCAAGCCCCCTCCCACACTTTGATTTGTGAACACATTCGAAATGTGGGAGGGGGCTTGCCCCCGATGGCGGCCTTGAATCCACCCCACCTCTCAGCTGTTAAGCCATTCCAACAGCCCAAGCCCAGCCGCCCTGCCACTGGCAAAACACCCCGTCAGCAGATACCCCCCGGTCGGCGCCTCCCAATCCAGCATTTCCCCGGCACAAAACACCCCAGGCAATTGCTTGAGCATCAACCGCTCATCCAGTGCTTCAAACGGCACACCACCGGCCGTGCTGATGGCTTCGTCGATGGGCCGCGTCTTGACCAATGTCAGCGGCAACGCCTTGATATCGACTGCCAACTGCGCCGGATCGGCGAAGTGTTCAGCGGGCGTCAGCTCGCGTAACAACGCCGCTTTCACGCCATCCAACCCCAGCTGACTGTGCAAATGCTTGCTCATCGACCGCGATCCACGTGGCTTTGCCAGCGCAGCCTGCACCTTGTGCAGCGGCTTGCTCGGCAGCAGATCGATATGCACGGTGGCGGCGCCGTCACGGTTGATCGTTTCTCGAATCGGCGCCGACAGCGCATAGATCAGGCTGCCTTCGATGCCAGTGGACGTCACGACACATTCCCCCAGTCGAGGCTTATCGTCCCCCAGTCCAATGGCGACATTTTTCAACGGCGCCCCGGCGAATTTGCTGACCATCAGGTTGCTCCAGGCTGACACCTCAAACCCGCAGTTGCTCGGTTGCAGGCGAACGTAAGGCACGCCTTGGCCTTCCAGCAGATTCAGCCAGGCCCCATCGGAGCCCAGGCGGGACCAACTGCCGCCGCCCAGGGCCAACAGCACGGCATCGCTGTGGACAACTTTTTCGCCGTCCGGGCTGTGGATAAGCAGATCACCCTCGGCATTCCAGCCCACCCAGCGATGCCGGGTGTGGATAACCACACCTTGATCACGCAGACGCTTGAGCCAGGCACGCAGCAACGGCGCGGCCTTCATGTCCGTAGGAAATACGCGGCCGGAGGTGCCGACAAAGGTTTGAATGCCCAGGCCGTGAATCCACTCGCATAACGCCTCGGCCCCGAAGCGGCGCAGCAACGGCGCCATGTGCGGTGCGCGTTCGGCATAGCGCGCAAGGAACGCCGGGTAGGCTTCGGAGTGGGTGATATTCATGCCGCCGACGCCGGCCAGCAGGAACTTGCGTCCCACCGAAGGCATGCCGTCGTACAGCGCCACCCGTACGCCCGCCTGGCTCAAGACTTCGGCGGCCATCAGCCCGGCAGGGCCGCCGCCGATAATGGAGACAGAGGGGGGAGAAGACTGAGGCATGGGCAAGGCTACGGTGGTGTGAATAGGCCGAGCATTCTACCCGACGACGGCACGCCTGCCTGATCAAAAAATGTACACTTTCCTACACGCCATACGGTTACTTGCTTGCAGGCCGTTACACTCAAGTTATCCACAGGTGATTCCACAGGCATTGTGGGTAACGCACACATATCAATGACAACCTGATGACGTCCACACACGCTGCGCACTGTGATGCAGGATGCCGTGGCGGCGGGCCAGGGCAGGGCGGTCCTTGCTGTAGCCGCCACCGATCACGCCCATCACTGGAATATCGCGGCCCAGGCAGTGACGCATCACGCTTTCATCGCGGGCGGCAACGCCGGCATCCGTCAGCTTGAGGTAACCGAGCGCGTCGTCCTTGTGTACATCCACGCCCGCGTCGTACAGCACCAGGTCCGGCTGGTAGAGCGGCAGCAGGTAATTGAGCGCGTCGTCGACCACTTTGAGGTAGTCGTCGTCGCCCATGCCCATCGGCAATGGAATGTCCCAGTCGCTCTGGGCCTTGCGCGCCGGAAAGTTCTTTTCACAGTGCAGCGATACGGTGATGGCATCCGGCGTGTCATGCAGGATGCGTGCGGTGCCGTCGCCCTGGTGCACGTCGCAATCAAAGATCAGCACCCGATTGACCCGGCCGCTGGCCAGCAGGTAATGGCTGATCACTGCCAGGTCATTGAAGATGCAAAAGCCCGCCGGGTAATCGTAATGGGCGTGATGGGTGCCGCCGGCGAGATGGCAGGCCAGGCCGTGTTCCAGCGCCTGCTCCGCCGCCAGGATCGAGCCGCCCACCGCGCGCACGGTGCGGCGCGCCAGGGCTTCGCTCCACGGCAGGCCGAGGCGCCGTTGGTCCTCGCGAGACAACTCGCCGCTCATATAGCGTTCGATATACCCGGGATCGTGGGCCAGGCCCAGAATCTCCCCCGGGCACAGTTGCGGACGCAGCAACTGGCTGTCCTCGGTCAGGCCGCTGTCCACCAGGTGGTCGCGCAACAGGCGAAACTTGTCCATGGGGAACCGGTGGTCTGCCGGGAACTCGGGGCTGTAGTCATCGTGGTAGATCAATGGCAAGGGCATGGGATTTTCTGACGGGAATCTGCGTCGGATCTTACCAGCGCTGTACACTCACGCACATGGCAAGGGAGGGGGAACCATGGAGCCGATACTGGAATTGGAAAGTGCACGCCTGGTCATGCGCCCATGGCGTGACAGCGACCTGCCGGCCTTTGCGCAGATGTGCGCCGACCCGCAGGTGATGCGCTATTTCCCGGCCAGGTTGAGCCACCTGGAAAGCGCCGCACTGATCGGGCGGATTCGCGGCCATTTTGCCGAATATGGCTTTGGCTTTTGGGCGTTGCAGCGCAAGGACACCGGCGAATTCATCGGCCTTACCGGGCTGCAGAACGTCAGTTTTGAGGAAAGCTTCACCCCGGCGGTGGAAATCGGCTGGCGCCTGGCCCGCGAACATTGGGGCCTGGGTTATGCCAGCGAGGCAGCATGGACCGCATTGCGTTGTGGTTTTGATCGTTTGAGCCTGGATGAAATCGTCGCCTTTACCACCGAAGGCAATTTGCCTTCACAAAAAGTCATGCAGGCCATCGGTATGCATTACGATCCGCAGGCAGATTTTCAACACCCCAAAGTCGCAGCCGATGACCCACTGCGCGCCCATGTGTTGTACCGCATCACCCGCGCCCAATGGTTGGACACGCTGCACGGATAAGCAGGCGGTCATACTTAATAGAAACCTGTAGGAGCGAGATTGCTCGCGAAGGACGCAAGCGCGCTGCGGTAAACCAAGAGCGCTGCGTCATCGTTAACGATTTTCGCGAGCAAGCTCGCTCCTACAGGTAGATACCGTTTTGCTTTGAGGAGAGTTTCAATGAGCCAAGTATTGGAAGATCTGGTGGACTTGCTGACCCTGGAGCCGATCGAGGAAAACCTCTTTCGCGGCCGCAGCCAGGACCTGGGTTTTCGCCAACTGTTCGGTGGCCAGGTGCTTGGCCAGTCGCTGTCGGCGGCCAGCCAGACGGTAGAAGAAGCGCGTCACGTACATTCCCTGCACGGTTATTTCCTGCGCCCTGGAGACGCGGCGTTGCCGGTGGTGTATTCGGTGGACCGCGTGCGCGATGGCGGCAGTTTCAGTACGCGCCGCGTCACCGCGATTCAGAAGGGCCATCCGATCTTCACCTGCACGACCTCGTTCCAGTACGACGAAGAAGGCTTCGAGCACCAGACCACCATGCCCGTGGTGGTCGGCCCGGAGAACCTGCCATCGGAGCTGGAGCTGACTCAGCAGCGCGCGCACCTGATCCCCGAGCACATGCGCGACAAGCTGCTGTGCCCCAAGCCCATCGAAGTGCGCCCGGTCACCGAAAAGGACCCGTTCAACCCGCAGCCGTCCGACCCGGTCAAGTACGTGTGGTTTCGCGCCGACGGCGCCCTGGCCGATGCGCCGGCATTGCATAAATACCTGCTGGCCTACGCCTCGGACTTCGGCCTGCTGACCACCTCGCTGCTGCCCCACGGCAAGACCGTGTGGCAGAAAGACATGCAAGTCGCCAGCCTCGACCACGCGCTGTGGTTTCACGCCGACCTGCGCGCCGATGATTGGTTGCTGTATGCCATGGACAGCCCCTGGGCCGGCAATTCCCGTGGGTTTTCCCGTGGCAGCGTGTACAACCGCGCCGGGCAACTGGTGGCCTCGGTGACCCAGGAAGGCTTGATTCGCCATCGCAAGGACTGGGCATGAGCCTGGCCGACGTCCGGCATTGGGTGTTCGACATGGACGGCACCCTCACGGTGGCGGTGCATGATTTCGCGGCCATTCGGGTGGCGCTGGAGATTCCTGCCGAAGATGACATTCTCACGCACCTTGCCGCGTTGCCGGCGGACATCGCGGCAGCCAAGCATGCGTGGCTGCTGGAGCATGAGCGCGAGCTGGCGCTGGGCTCGGTGGCAGCGCAAGGTGCGGTTGAACTGGTGCGCGAGCTGGCCGCACGCGGTTATCGCCTGGGAATTCTGACGCGCAATGCCCAGGAGCTGGCCCATATCACCCTGGAGGCGATTGGCCTGGCGGACTGCTTTGCCATTGAGGATGTGCTGGGGCGTGAGGACGCGCCGCCCAAGCCTGACCCGGGTGGCTTGTTGAAACTGGCGGCGGCCTGGGACGTGGCACCCCGCGAGATGGTGATGGTGGGGGATTATCGTTTTGACCTGGACTGTGGCCGGGCAGCGGGGACCAGGACCGTGTTGGTGAACCTGCCGCAGAACCCCTGGCCGGAGTTGGCGGATTGGCATGCCGAGGACTGTTCGGCGCTGCGCCGAATGATTTAGCCCAGGCAATAGAGATCAACTGTGGGAGGGGGCTTGCCCCCGATAGCGGGCTGTCAGCTAAACATGTGCTGACTGACACACCGCCATCGGGGGCAAGCCCCCTCCCACATTTTGATTGGGTTTCTTCAGTGATTATGGTGCAAACAACACCTTTTCTCCCTGCGGCGAAGTCAACATCTTATCCCCGTCATGCCCAACCCCTGGCACTTCCACCAACCTGTGACCCAGCTGCGGATGCCGCCGCTTGAGGTAGTCAAAATAGTTGTGCCCGCGAATCAGCCGATACGCGCCCTGGGTTTGGGCTTCGCAGCTTTTATCCAGCGCTGGGTGGTTGGGGTCGGTGTCCTGCTGGCCCAGCAGGTAGGTGATATCGCGTGATACGTAGGCCCGCTCCAACTGTTCGGCACCGTGGTCGCCGGCGTAGGCCGGCAGCTTTTGCATGCCGTATTTCCAGTCATTGAAACCTGGACAATCGGCTATTTCGAACGGCACCGGCCGCTGCGGGCTGAAGTAGGCATAGGACGATGGGTTGGCGACCACATAACGCAGGCTGATGCCCTCGGCCTCCAGCATCGGGTGAGTGTGGCCGGTGACAGCGAAACGCTGCACCACCTGGCCACCGCCGGAATGCCCGGCGACCACGATTTCCTTGAGCGCCGGGAACAGTGTGCGGCTGCCCAGGTGCTTGATGATCTGGTCGAGGGCGGCAAACGAGCTGATCTGGCCCGGGCCGATTGACGGTTCGCCGGCCATCCAGTCGTTACCCTTCCAATGCAACACCTGATCGCCCAAGTGGTTACGCTTCACATCCAACTGATTGAGAAACTGCGGCGCGATCACCAGCGTGTTGCCGCCAACCCCGGCATGGTTGGCGGCGTCGATGCCGCTTTGCAGGTAGGTCTGCGCATTGCGCAGGCGGCCATGCACGATGATCAGCGCACGAGTGACCTTGGGCAGCGGCTGGCGCCAATCCTGGCTCAAGCCGAGGCTGAGGTCGCCGGCCTCCAGATGAAAACGATCGGGGCTGACCACCTTGACGCCGTGTTCGGCCGCCAGGGTGCAACCGGACACCAACACACCCAGCAGCAACCCCAATCGTTTATTCATTTAGAGACTCTTGGCATTAAAGGTATCGCACTGGGCGATCTGCCCCTGGGCGAAGCCGGTCTTGAACCAGCGCACGCGCTGGGCCGAGGTACCGTGGGTGAACGAGTCCGGCACTACGCGCCCCTGGCCCTGTTGCTGCAGGCGGTCGTCGCCGATGGCATTGGCCGCGTTCAGGGCTTCTTCGATATCACCGGGCTCCAGCCAGTTCAGGCGTTTTTGGGCGCGGTTGGCCCACACGCCGGCAAAGCAGTCGGCTTGCAGTTCCTGGCGTACCAGCAAGCCACCGTCGCCTTGCATGGGTCGACCTTGCTCGCGCGCGGCCTGGATCTTGGACGAGATGCCGAGCAGGGTTTGCACGTGATGCCCGACTTCGTGGGCGATCACATACGCCTGGGCGAAATCGCCGGCGGCCTGGAAGCGTTGCGACATTTCCCGGAAGAAATCCAGGTCCAGGTACACCTGCTGATCCGCCGGGCAATAGAACGGGCCGCTGGCCGCGGTGGCGCCCCCGCAGGCGGAGTTCACCCGGCCACGGAACAGGATCAGTTTCGGGTTCTTGTAGGCCAGGCCGTTTTCCTGGAATACCTGGCCCCAGGTGTCTTCGGTATCGCCCAGCACGGCGCGGACAAAGTCGGCCTGCTCATCGTTGGCCGGCGGCGCCTGGCGCGACTGTGGCTGCGTGCTGACCGACGGCGCCTGCTCCATCTGGCCGGTCAACTGGCCGAGGATCTGCATCGGGTCCTGGCCGGTGAGCCAGCCGATGCCGACGATCAGCACGATAGCGGTGAGGCTCAGGCCCTTGCCGCCACCGAAGCGCATACCACCGCCACCGCCGCCGCTGTCATCGCGGGCATCGACCACGTTGTCGCTGCGTCGGCCTTTTTTCCATAGCATGGGGCAATCCTCTTGTTAACGGTCCGGCAAAAATATGGATGGAGTATGGTCGTAGTTAGCGGCAATAGCCTTCGCCGGCAGCCACAATCAGGCAGTCTTTTTTATCTGCCAGCCACTTCAGGCCCGTGGCGGCACCGTCCCCGGCACGCAGCAACTGGGGGCCGTCGGGGCGAGTGAAGGCGATGCCTTCGTCGGTTGCCTGGCCCTTGAATGTGCCGGAAGCATCGGCATCCAGGCCATATTGCATGGTCAGGAGGTAATGACCGCGGCCGATGCTGTCGTCCTTGGCGATGTTCAGGTTCAAGCCTTCGACGCCGATCCACTTGCCCACCCATTTATCGGTTGGCGGGGTCTCGGGCACCAGGGTTGCTTGCACGGAAGCGGGTGCAGGCTTTGGTGCTTCCTTGGGGGTCTTGTCACAGGCAGAGAGCAGGGCGAGGGCAGACAGGGCAAACAGGATTTTTTTCATATCGGCAGGGCCTTGGTTAAAAAGTGTGCAACGCTGGGGCGTGCGTGCAGCGTTGGACTCAAATCCACTGATTTAGTGCGCTGTTCGCCCGGTGTTTGGTTATGCTCTTGGGGCAGACACAGGCCCGGCTGCTAGATTACTAGGTTGAGTGCTATCGCGTTCCGCTCGACATACAAGAGAAATCAATGACTGTCAGTACCCCGCTTTCCGGCGTCAACCATCCCTTCAAAGGCATTCTGCTGATTGTGCTGGCAACGTTTCTGTTCTCCAGCCACGACGCCTTGTCCAAATACCTGGCCGGGTTCTACCCGATCGTGATGGTGGTCTGGGCGCGTTACATGGTGCACACCTTGTTGATGGCGGGGATTTTCCTGCCGCAATCGGGCCTGCGCGTGCTGCGCAGCAAACGCCCGGGCATGCAGGTGGTGCGGGCGTTGTGCCTGTTGGGCACCAGCCTGTTCTTCACCACGGCGCTGCATTACATCCCGTTGGCGGAAGCCACGGCGGTGAACTTCCTCGCGCCGATCCTGGTGACGGCGCTCTCGGTGCCCTTGCTCGGCGAGCACGTCACACGTGGCCAATGGCTGGCGGTGATCTGCGGGTTTGTCGGCGTGGTGATCATCATTCATCCGGGCGGTGAGTTGTTCACACCGGCGGTGCTGCTGCCGCTGTGCTCGGCGTTGTTCTTCTGTTTCTACCAACTGCTCACGCGCATTCTCAGCCAATACGACAGTCCCACCACCAGCAACTTTTTCGCCGGCCTGTGCAACACCTTGGTGATGAGTGCGATGGTGCCGTTCTTCTGGCAGGTGCCCACCCTGTGGCATGGCGTGATGATGCTGGCGCTGGGCACCTGTGGGATGACCGCGCACTTGATGCTCACCCAGGCGTTCCGCTTCGCGGCGCCGGCCTTGCTGGCGCCGTTCGGCTATTGCCAGATCGTGTTTGCGGGGTTGTTGGGTTGGCTGGTGTTCAGCCATACCCCCGACACGACCACCGTGGTCGGCATCGGGGTGATCTGCATGAGTGGGTTGGCCGCTGCCTGGCAGCAGCGGCGTCGGTAAATTAAACGTCTACCGTAGGAATCTTGCGCGGCGCCATGAAGTACATCCAGGTCAGCGCAATGAAATACATCGCCGGGATCAGGGTGAACAACACGGTGTAGTTGTTGTGGGTCACGGTGAGGATGTGGCCGACGATCTGGGTCATGAACATGCCGCCGATGGCCGCGCACATGCCGCCGAAACCGAACACCGTGCTCATCATGTGCTTGGGCGTGTAGTCCATCACCAGGCTCCAGATGTTGGCGGTCCAGGCCTGGTGCGCGCCGATGGCCAGGGAGATGGCGAACACCGCGACCCACAACTGGCTGGAGCCGGCCGCCATGATCACGCCGACGATGCAGCAGGCGAACAACAGCATCGACAGCAGCCGTGCCTTGATCGAGTTCATCCCGCGCCCGATCAGGAACGAGGACAGGATGCCGCCGCCCACACTGCCGAAGTCGGCGGTGAGGTAGATGATGATCAGCGGAATGCCCATCTGCGTCACGTTGATGCCCAGGTTGTATTGCTGGTTCAGGAACGGCGGCAGCCAGTACAGGTAGAACCAGAACACCGGGGCGGTCAGCGAGTAGGCCAGGGCGAAGGCCCAAGTGCCGCGCATGCGCAGGATGCGGCTGAACGGCACGCGGGGTTGTTCCGGCTCGACTTCCTGTTGCACGTAGTCCAATTCCGATTGTTTAACGCTGGGATGGTCTTCCGGGTTGTAGTACTTCAAGCCCCAAAGCACCAGCCAGATACCACCGAGCGCGGACATGCACAGGAACGCCGCCTGCCAGCCCCACACGTGCAGGATCAACGGCAGCAGCATGGGCGTCATCATGGCGCCGACGTTGGTGCCGGCGTTGAAAATGCCTGTAGCCACTGCGCGTTCGCCAGCGGGGAACCAAAGGCGCGTGGTTTTCACACAGGCAGGGTAGTTGGCCGCTTCGGTCAGCCCGAGGATGAACCGGCAGACCATGAAACCGAGCGCCGAAGTGGCCAGGCCGTGGGCACCGGTGGCCAGGCTCCACAGCAGTACCGCGCAGAAAAACACGCGCTTGACGCCAACCCGGTCGATCAACCGGCCCTGCAGCACAAAGCCGATGGCGTAGCCGACCTGGAACCAGAAGTTGATGTTGGCGTAGTCCATCGCCGTCCAGCTCATTTCCTTGGCCAGAATCGGTTGCATCACGCCCAGGGCGGCGCGGTCGATGTAGTTGAGGGTGGTAGCGAAGAACACCAGGGCCAGCATGCCCCAGCGGGTTTTACCCACGGCCAGGGCGCCGCGGATCTTGTCGCCGATGCCGGCGTGCGGTGTGCCGGGGCGCGTGGCCAGGGCGGGATTTTGCAGAGGCATGAGGTCGTACCCGTTTTTGAAATTTTTATGGTGAGATCTGGGTCTTGATGCAAGGTCGATGGTGCGCAGTGGTTAAAAAGTCGTCAATTCGCCAAAGGGGCATAGTGTTCGATAATCGCACCAAAAACTAACCGGTTCGTACATTTTAATTGCCGCGTGTAGGCTGGGGGCGAATAATTTGCCATAAACAACAATTGCCGGGAGTGACCCATGCAACGTTCCATCGCTACCGTGTCGTTGAGCGGCACCCTGCCGGAAAAGCTCGAAGCCATTGCCGCCGCCGGGTTTGATGGCGTTGAGATTTTCGAGAACGACCTATTGTATTACGACGGCAGCCCGCGCGAAGTTAGACAGATGTGCGCCGACCTCGGTATCGCCATCACTTTGTTCCAGCCGTTCCGCGACTTTGAAGGCTGCCGCCGTGACCGCCTGGCCCGTAACCTGGAGCGCGCCGAGCGCAAGTTCGATTTGATGCAGGAGCTGGGCACCGACCTGGTGTTGGTGTGCAGTAACGCCTCGGCCGATTGCGTGGGCGATGAACGCATCCTGCTCGATGACCTCAGCCTGCTGGCCGAACACGCGGGCCGCCGTGGCTTGAGAATCGGCTACGAAGCGCTGGCCTGGGGCAAGCATGTGAACACCTGGCAACAGGTGTGGAACCTGGTGCGCCAGGTGAATCACCCAAGCCTGGGCGTTTTGCTCGACAGTTTCCACACCTTGTCCCTCAAGGGCGATCCGAGTGCCATCGCCGAGATCCCCGGCGACAAAATCTTCTTCGTACAAATGGCCGACGCGCCGATCCTGGCCATGGATGTACTCGAGTGGAGCCGGCATTTTCGCTGCTTCCCCGGCCAGGGCGAATTCGATCTGGCAGGCTTTCTTGCGCCGATCATCCAGAGTGGCTACACCGGGCCTTTGTCCCTGGAGATTTTCAACGACGGCTTTCGCGCCGCACCGACGCGGGCCAACGCGGCGGATGGTTTGCGCTCGTTGCTGTACCTGGAAGAGAAAACCCGTCAGCGCCTGGCCGCGCAACAACCTGCCGCGCCCGTGGATATCCTGTTCGAGACGCCGGCGGCCAGCGAATACGATGGCATCGAGTTCCTCGAGTTTGCCGTGGATGAAAGCCTTGGCGCCAAGCTCACGCATTGGTTGGAGCGCCTGGGCTTTGCCAAGGCCGGCCAGCATCGCTCCAAGAATGTGAGCCTGTTGCGTCAGGGCGATATCAACCTGATCCTCAATTGCGAGCCCTATTCCTTTGCTCACAATTTTTTCGAGGCCCATGGGCCGTCGTTGTGCGCCATGGCGATGCGGGTCAACGACAGTGCCAAGGCATTGGAGCGAGCGGTGGCCTACAAAGGCCAGCGCTATCGCGGCCTGGTTGGGCCCAACGAACTCGAGCTGGCCGCCGTGCGTGCGCCGGATGGCAGCCTGATCTACCTGGTGGACCGAAGCGAAGGCGGGCTCTACGACACCGATTTCAACCTGCAGCCCGCGACTGCCGCCAGCGGCGGCTTGCTGCGCATCGATCATATGGCCATGGCCCTGCCGGCCGACAGCCTCGACAGCTGGGTATTGTTCTACAAGAGCCTGCTGGATTTTGAAGCCGACGACGAAGTGGTGCTGCCCGATCCCTATGGTCTGGTCAAAAGCCGCGCATTGCGCAGCCGCTGCAGTTCGATTCGCCTGCCGCTGAATATTTCCGAGAACCGCAATACTGCCATTTCCCACGCGTTATCGAGCTACCGCGGCTCGGGCGTGCACCACATTGCCTTCGATTGCGCGGATATTTTCGCCGAAGTGCGCCGGGCCAAGGAGGCCGGCGTGCCGCTGTTGGACATCCCGCTCAATTACTATGACGACCTGGCCGCACGCTTTGATTTCGACGATGAGTTTCTCAGCGAATTGGCGTACTACAACGTGCTGTACGACCGCGACGCCCAGGGCGGTGAGCTGTTTCACGTCTACACCGAAGCCTTCGAGGGCCGGTTTTTCTTTGAGATCATCCAGCGCAAGAACGGCTATGCCGGCTATGGCGCGGCCAACGTGGCCGTGCGTCTGGCGGCAATGGCCAAGTCGCGCAGCGGTGCGGTGCGCCAGGCACGTTTATAACGGCAGTCGGGGTGCTTCCTTCGGGGAGCGCCTCGGCCCATAATCGGGCCTGCATAAAAACGCCGTGAGCGCACCATGACCCTGACTCCCGACCTCTCTGCCGTGTCAGACGCACCGCGCAAGAGTCGCAAGAACAATCCGGAAAAGACCCGCGAGAATATTCTCCAGGAAGCCGTTGTCGAGTTTGTTCAGCAAGGCCTGTCCGGCGCCCGCGTGGACGCCATTGCCGAGCGCATCCACACCTCCAAGCGCATGATCTATTACTACTTCGGCAGCAAGGAGCAGCTCTACGTCGAGGTGCTGGAGAAGCTCTACGGCGATATCCGCAACACTGAAACCCGCATGAACCTCACGGCCCTGGAACCGCGCGAAGCGATTCGCCGGCTGGTGGAGTTCACCTTCGACCACCATGACCAGAACGTGGATTTCGTGCGCATCGTCAGCATCGAAAATATCCACAACGCCGAGTATGTGAAACGCACCAGTACGATCAAGGACATGAACAGCAAAATCCTCGAGAGTCTCGGTGAGACCTTGCGTCGAGGCGCTGAGATGGGACTGTTTCGTGAAGGGTTGGAGCCCCTGGATGTCCACCTGTTGATCAACTCGTTCAGTTTTTACCGCGTATCCAACCGCCATACGTTCAGCGAGATTTTTCAGATCGAACTGTCGGATGAGGCGATCAAGCAGCGGCATCGCGCGATGATCTGCGAATCGGTGTTGCGCTACCTTCAGGCCTGAGAACACGTGATTTCAGGGCTGAGTGCAATCAATGTGGGAGGGGGCTTGCCCCCGATTGCGGTCTGTCAGTTGAGCATGTGCCACTGATACACCGCTATCGGGGGCAAGCCCCCTCCCACATTTTTGCTCCGGTTTCTACTGCTGGCTATTCATGCTCTGGAAGTGCGCCAGCATCCGGTCTGCATCCGCCGCCGCGCCACTGAATAATCTCAAATGCTTTCACCGCCTGAAGCACCGCCATTTCAGGGCTGAGTGCAATCAATGTGGGAGGGGGCTTGCCCCCGATTGCGGTCTGTCAGATGAGCATGTGCCACTGATACACCGCTATCGGGGGCAAGCCCCCTCCCACATTTTTGCTCCGGTTTCTACTGCTGGCTATTCATGCTCTGGAAGTGCGCCAGCATCCGGTCTGCATCCGCCGCGGCGCCACTGAACAACTCAAACGCCTTTACTGCCTGAAACACCGCCATATTGCCGCCATCCAGGGTACGGCAACCCAGGGCGCGGGCGTCACGCAGCAATTGGGTTTGCAGCGGGAAATACACGATTTCCGCCACCCACAGCCCGGCGTGTAGCCACTCGGCCGGCACGGGTGTGCCGGGCAGCTTGGCCATGCCCATCGGCGTGGTATTGACCAGACCCTGCGCCTCGGTCACGGCGTTGGCCAAGTGGCCGCCGACCTGGGCGCGACCTTCGCCAAAACGCCGGGCGAGGTTATCCACAAGCTCGCGGGAACGGGCGGTGTCCACGTCGAAAATGCTCAGCTGTTCCACGCCCTCGGCCAGCAGCGCGTGCGCCACGGCCGCGCCCGCACCGCCGGCGCCCATCTGCACCACGCGCTGGCGTGGCACATCATTGAAGTTGCGCCGAAAACCTTCGGCGAAGCCCAGGCAATCGGTGTTATGGCCGATGCGCTTGCCGTCTTTGAACACCACCGTGTTAACCGCGCCAATGCCCCTGGCCTCGTCGGACAATTCATCCAGCAACGGCAGGATTGCTTGCTTGCACGGGTAAGTAATGTTCAGGCCGGTGAAGTGCATCTGTTCAGCGGCACGCAGCAGGTCGGGCAGGGCATGGCTGTCCAGGCGCTGCACCTCCAGATCGATCAGGCGATACAAATAGCGCAAGCCCTGGGCGTCACCTTCCTGTTCATGCAGGGCGGGCGTGCGCGAGGCCTGGATGCCGGCGCCGATCAGGCCGGCGAGAACGCGGGGTTTCATCAGGCGCATCCTTTCAACGAGTGGCTGAAATGCTCCAGGGCCAAGTGGTAGCCATGGCTACCAAACCCGGCCAGTACCGCCTTGGCGATGGGCGAGACAAAGGAGTGATGACGAAACGCCTCACGGGCATGCACGTTGGATAAATGCACTTCGATCACCGGCACTTCGCTGGCCACCAGCGCATCGCGAATCGCTACCGAGGTGTGGGTCCAGGCCGCTGGATTGATCACGATCCCGGCGCAACGGGCGCGGGCCGCGTGAATCCAGTCGAGCAACTCGCCTTCATGGTTGGTTTGGCGAAACTCAATGCTCAGCCCGAGCTTTTCGGCGCTGCGGCCACACAGGGCGGCGATGTCAGCCAGGGTTTCGTGACCGTAAGTGGCGGGCTCGCGGGTGCCGAGCAGGTTCAGATTGGGGCCGTTGAGCACCAGCACGATAGGCGGCATAGAGGGGTCTCCACAGTTTTTATTGGTTGTGGAGATAAAATGTACCGAATGGTTAGTTTGGTCAATGAATGGCGGTAGATGTGTTCGATTATCGAACCGTTAATCAGCACGGCAGCTTCTGCTGAAGTGTTACGCCGGATTGCAGAGTGAACACGATTTGCGAGCGCGGACGGAGTCTCCCAACCGTTGGCATGAGTGGTTACAACCCGGCGTTCGCCGGTTTGTTCGGCATTACTAATCTTTGACGCAGCTTCGTGAGCATGAAGCCGGTGGTCGGGTGACACGGGAAAATTGTTACCTGGCGGAAAACAACCTAACGGATGGGTTACGATGAGAGTAGGCACTTACAAGGGATATGTAATTTCGGTATTTCTCAGGGATGAGCATTGCCCGCCTCATGTGCATGTCAGGGGAAGGGCATGGGATGCACGTTTTCGTTTCAGTTTCCTGGATGGGGACGTGGAGCTGTGGGATGTAAACCCTGAACGCTGCCGACCACCCACAGCGATCTTGAAGGCATTACGCGAGGCAATAATGCAGCGGCACTACTTGGCGCGGGCACGCAGGATCTGGTGGGAAAACCTGCAAACGGTTTGCCTGGAGAACCATTCCTGGGATTGGGAAACCAGTGAGTTGTTGCCGGGGTTGATCATTCAGCGGGGCGTTTATGTGATCGCACGTGCCCGGCACGATGTCGTAGGGCAAAAAACAGTTTTGAGCCTGGTCAGGGCACCGGGGTTTGTGGAGATTGAATTATGAAAAAAATCGTAACAGCCAAAGTCACACCCTATGTGCCTCTCAGCGATGCCGATGTCGACAAGGCAATAGCCCGTGGGCGCAAACTGAAGCGTCTGTATGCCAATGCCAGCAACGTGCGCTATCAAGACGACTGCATCTCCATTGGCTTCAGCGATGGCAGCCGTGTCATGTTGCCGGTAGCCGGTCTACCGGAGTTCGCGGGGTTTTCCCCGCAGGACTTTCAGCAGTTGGAAGTGGGTTTCGGCGGCAAGGCGCTTTGCTGTGAGGCCCGGGACCTGGACGTTTCGATCACGGGTCTTATCGCCACAAGCCAGCCTCTGATGGACCTCGCTACAAGCCTGGTAGCCTCGCGAAACGGTCGCAAACGCAGCGCCGCCAAATCAGCTGCCGCCCGGGCCAATGGCAAGAAGGGCGGCCGGCCGCGCAAGGACGTTCTGGATCCGGGCGACACGCCGGATACATGAATTCCAGCTTCGGAGTTGATGATGCCTGACAGATTTATCGACGGGTCAGCAATACACCCGATTCCATATGATGCGTCCACGGAAACTGGTCAAACATTGCACACCGGGTGATCCGGTGCGTGTCATGCAGTTGCGCAATGTTCGCCGCCAGCGTCTGCGGGTTGCAGGAGATATACAGGATGTTGTCGAAACGCCGGGTCAGTTCGCAGGTGTCCGGGTCCATGCCGGCGCGGGGCGGGTCGACGAATACGCTGCCGAATTCGTAGCTCTTCAGGTCGATGCCATGCAGGCGGCGGAACGGTCGCACTTCATTCAGCGCCTCGGTGAGCTCTTCGGCGGAAAGGCGCACCAGGGTGACGTTATCCACGGCATTTTCATCGAGGTTGCTCAGTGCCGCATTGACCGACGTCTTGCTGATTTCGGTGGCCAGCACCTTACGCACGCGGGTCGCCAACGGCAGAGTGAAATTGCCGTTGCCGCAGTACAGCTCCAGCAAGTCGTCCGGGCGATCGCCCAGGGCCTCGTACGCCCAATTGAGCATCTTCTGGTTCACCATGCCGTTGGGCTGGGTGAAGGCGCCTTCGGGCTGGCGGTAGCTGAACGTGCGGCCACCGACCTCGAGTTTCTCCACCACGTAATCGCGGCCGATCACATCGCGCTTGCCCTTGGAGCGGCCGATGATGCTCACGTCCAGCTCAGTCGCCAGTTGGTTGGCGGCGGCGTGCCAGTGCTCGTCCAGCGGGCGGTGATAGCACAGGGTGATCATCGCGTCGCCGGCCAGGGTGGTCAGGAACTCCACCTGGAACAGCTTGTGGCTCAGGGCGGCGCTGGCTTGCCAGGCGGCCTTGAGCTGCGGCATCAATTGGTTGATGCGTTGGCTGGCAATGGGAAACTCTTCAATGAGGATCGGCGTGCGCTTGTCGTCCTGGGCGAACATCGCGTAGTGGCGTTCCCCGCCTTCGCGCCACAGGCGGAACTCGGCGCGCAGGCGGAAGTTCTGCAGCGGCGAGTCGAAGACCTGCGGTTCGGGCGCGTCGAAGGGTGCCAGCAGGTCACGCAAACGCGTGACCTTGTCTTGCAGTTGAACGGTGTAGTGTGCGGCGTCGAAAGTCATGCGTTGAACCAGCCCAGCTTGATCACGAACAGAATCGACAGAATCACCAGTGCCGGGTTCAGCTCACGGTAGCGGCCCGAAAGCAGCTTGATGGCGGTCCAGGCGATGAAACCGAAGGCGATGCCGTTGGCGATGGAGTAAGTGAACGGCATCGCCAGGGCGGTGATCACCACCGGCGCTGCCACGGTAATGTCATCCCAGTCGATTTCGGCCAGGCCGGACGTCATCAACACCGCCACGAACAGCAGCGCCGGCGCGGTGGCGAAGGCCGGTACGCTGGCCGCCAGGGGCGAGAAGAACAACGCCAGCAGGAACAGGAGCGCAACCACGATGGCGGTCAAGCCGGTACGGCCACCGGCGCTCACGCCGGCGGCGGATTCGATGTAGCTGGTGGTGGTCGAGGTGCCCAGCAGCGAGCCGGCCATGGCTGCTGTACTGTCGGCGATCAGCGCACGGCCCATTTTCGGCATATGGCCGTCCTTGCCCATCAGGCCGGCGCGCTTGGCGACGCCGATCAGGGTGCCGGAGTTGTCGAACAGGTCGACGAACAGGAAGGCAAAGATCACGCTGACCAGGCCGATATCCAGCGCGCCCTTGATGTCCAGCTGCAGGAAGGTCGGGGCCAGGGACGGTGGCATGGAGGTCACGCCGCCGAACGGGGTGACGCCCAGCAGGATCGAAACAATGGTCACCGCCAGAATGCCGATCAGCACGGCGCCGCGCACTGCCAGGGCTTCCAGCGCGACGATCAGCACGAAGCCCAGGGTCGCCAGGATCGGCGCCGGTTGTTTCAGGTCGCCCAGGCCCACCAGTGTGGCCGGATTGGCGACCACGATACCCGCGTTGTGCAGGGCGATCAGCGCCAGGAACAGGCCGATACCGGCGGCAATCGCCGAGCGCAGGGGCAGGGGTATGCTGTTGATGATCCACTCACGGATACGGAAGATCGACAGCAGGAAGAACAGCACCGCCGAAATGAATACCGCCCCCAGCGCAACCTGCCAGGTGTGGCCCATGTGCAGCACCACGGTATAGGTAAAGAAGGCGTTGAGGCCCATGCCCGGTGCCAGGGCGATCGGGTAGTTGGCGATCAGGCCCATCACGGTGGAACCGATGGCCGCCGCCAGGCAGGTCGCGACAAACACTGCGCCTTTGTCCATGCCGGTTTCGCCGAGGATGCTCGGGTTGACGAACAGGATGTAGGCCATGGCCAGGAATGTGGTGATACCCGCGAGAATCTCGGTGCGCACATTGGTGTTGTGGGCTTTGAGTTGAAACAGCTTTTCCAGCATGCCGGCTCCCTGTGACGCTATCTTGCGTCGTGATTTGTTGACCTCTAAGTCAAAGCACAAACTGCGCCAAGCGCCTGTGGTTTCAGAGAGGATCGGAAAAAGCGGCGCATCATACCAGCAGCCGAGGCTGTATGGCGCATGGCCTTGAGGCATACTGCGCCGACGTTCAACAGCAGGTCATCGACAGCATGAAAAAAGCCAACGTGTGGAGTCTAGCGCTGATCGCCAGTATCAGCCTGTGGCTGGGCGCAGCACCGGCGTGGGGCGCGACTGCACCGGCCTTGAGCGAGGTGCGGGTGTTCAAGGTCGAGTCGGCGAAGTGCAGCGAGGCCATCCCGGAGCGCGTGCAGACCACTCAGATGTGCGAGCACCGCGGGCCCACCAAAGTCTCAGTGATGGAAGTCGGCCTGGGCAATAGCCCGATGGGCCGCTTCAACGGCGCAGAGTTGAACGGGCAACGCACGGCGGTGTGCCAGGTGGGAAACATCAGTCAGGCCTGCAACGGGGCAGGCACGCTGATGGGCTACATCTATGTGTTCGACCTTAACGTGCAGGCCCAGGGTTGGTTCGAATTCACCAATACGTCAATCAATCCCCCGCAAAACACCCTGAGAACCCAGCTCAATATCCACTGATCAATCATCTTGAACGCTCAAAACCCCGGGAAGTCGTACCCCTGAGACGGCGATTTTCCTGAACGCCGCGGATGTAGACCAACCCGTGAGGTGTTTATGAGCGCGACCCCCAATGGCGCGGCGGCCCAGCCGTACGTTGCCCACCCGATACGCTTGACCCTCAATGGCCAGGATCGCCAATTGAGTGTGCTGCCCTGGACCACCTTGCTGGACCTGCTGCGCGAACAACTGGACCTGGTCGGCAGCAAAAAGGGCTGTGACCACGGCCAGTGCGGCGCCTGCACCGTCTTGCGTGACGGCAAACGCGTAAACGCCTGCCTGACCCTGGCCGTGATGTGCGACGGCGCCGAGCTGACCACCATCGAAGGCCTGGCCGATGGCGACCAACTGCACCCGATGCAGCAAGCCTTTATCAAGCACGATGCCTTCCAGTGCGGCTACTGCACCCCCGGCCAGATCTGCTCGGCGGTCGGCCTGGCCAACGAAGGCCGCGCCCACGACAGTGCGCAGATCCAGGAACTGATGAGCGGCAACCTGTGCCGCTGCGGCGCCTACAGCAATATCCGCGACGCCATTGAAGAGGCGCTGCCGGCGTGCGGCAACCGGGGAGGTGAGCAATGAATCCGTTCCATTACAGCAAGCCGGCCGATGTGCACGAGGCGGTCCACCTGAGCAGCGCGGCGTCACGCTTCATTGCCGGCGGCACCAACCTGCTGGACTTGATGAAAGAGAATATCAGCCGCCCCGAGCACCTGATCGATATCACCGGATTGCCGCTGCGCGCCATCGAAGAAACCGCTGAGGGCGGCCTGCGTATCGGCGCGCTGGTCAGCAATGCCGACCTGGCCTGGCACCCGCTGATCGAGCAGCGTTACCCGTTGCTGTCCCAGGCCATCCTGGCCGGGGCCTCGCCGCAACTGCGCAACATGGCCAGTACCGGTGGCAACCTGCTGCAGCGCACCCGCTGCTACTATTTCTATGACGCCACGGTGCCGTGCAACAAGCGTGAGCCCGGCAGCGGCTGTCCGGCACGCACCGGCTTGAATCGCATCCACGCGATCCTTGGCGCCAGTGAGCAATGCGTCGCCACCCACCCCTCGGACATGTGCGTGGCCCTGGCAGCGCTGGAGGCGCGGGTGCATGTGCAAGGGCGCGGCGGGGCGCGGGTCATCGAGTTTGCCGACTTCCACCGTCTGCCGGGTGATGCGCCGCAACGGGACAACCAATTGGCCGATGACGAACTGATCACGGCCGTGGAATTGCCTGCCGATAACCTGGCTCGCCACAGTCACTACCTGAAGATCCGCGACCGTGCGTCCTACGCGTTTGCGCTGGTGTCGGTTGCCGCTGCCCTGGAGCTGGACGGCGACGAGATCATCGACGCCCGCCTGGCCCTGGGCGGTGTGGCCCACAAGCCCTGGCGTGACCGTGCGGTGGAAGCTTCGCTGATCGGCCGCCCAGTCAGCCGCGAAACCTTCAGTAACGCCGCCGATGCCCTGCTGCAAGATGCCGAGCCGCTGCAACACAACGGCTTCAAGATCAAGCTGGCGCGCCGCGCAATCATTCGAGCACTGAGCGACGCTGCGGTCGCGGGAGAACAGCCATGAGTGCCATCGGCAAACCCCTGGACCGTGTCGACGGTCTGCTCAAGGTCACCGGCAAAGCACGCTATGCCGGGGAATTTCCCGAGGACGGCCTGCTGCATGGCAGCGTGGTATCGAGCACCATCGCCAAAGGCCGGGTCATCCGCATCGATGCCTCCAAGGCCCTGGCGCTGCCAGGCGTGGTGGACGTCATCGATCACCTCAATCGCCCCCGGATCGCCAGCTACGACGATGCCTTCGCCGATGCGGATGCCGCCGACGGCTCGCCCTTTCGCCCGCTGTACAACGACCGCGTGCTCTACAGCGGACAGCCGCTGGCGCTGGTGATCGCCGATAACCTGGAGCTGGCGCGGCATGCCGGCTCGCTGGTGGAGATTGAGTACGCGCGCGAAGACTTCGAAACGGACCTGATCACCCAGCAGGAATCGGCCCACCCTTCGCCGCAGACCCCGCCCGGCCCGCGTGGCAACTTCCAGGCCGAATGGGCTGGCGCCGCCATCAGCCTCGATCTGCACTACAGCACGCCCATCGAACACCATAACCCGATGGAACCCCACGCCAGCACCGTGCTGTACCAACCGGACGGCACGTTGCATATCCACGACAAGACCCAGGGGCCGCAGAATTGCCAGGCCTATGTACAGAAAGTGTTCGGCCTGGATAAAAGCCAGGTGCGCATCTTTGCCGCGTTTGTCGGCGGTGCCTTTGGTTCGGGCCTGCGCCCGCAGTACCAATTGCCGCTGGCTGTGATGGCATCACTGGCACTGAAGCGTTCGGTACGCGTCACCCTGACCCGCCAGCAGATGTTCACCTTCGGCTACCGCCCTCGCACCTTGCAGCGCTTGCAGATGGGCGCCGCCGCCAACGGGCGCCTGCTGGCCCTGGGGCATACCGCAATCGGCCAGACTTCACGCTTCGAGGATTTCAGCGAACACGTGGTGGAATGGAGCGGCATGCTCTACCACTGCGATAACGTGCAGTTGACCTACAACCTGGTGCCGCTGGATGTATTCACCCCACTGGACATGCGTGCTCCAGGCGCGGCCCTGGGCGTGATCGGCCTGGAATGCGCCATGGATGAACTGGCCTGTGCCCTGGCCATCGACCCGGTGCAACTGCGCCTGATCAACTACGCCGAGCGTAACCAGAACGAGGACAAACCCTGGTCGAGCAAAGCCCTGCGCGAATGTTACAGCGAAGGCGCCGAGCGTTTCGGCTGGAGCCAGCGCAACCCCGAACCGCGCAGCATGCGCGACGGCCGCCAGTTGATCGGCTGGGGCATGGCCGGCGGGGTGTGGGAAGCCATGCAGATGAAAGCCAGTGCCAAGGCGCGCATCGACAGCGACGGCAAACTCACCGTCAGCAGCGCCACCACCGATATCGGTACCGGCACCTACACTGTGATGACCCAGATCGCAGCCCAGGCCAGCGGCGTGGCGATGGCCGATATCAGCTTCCTGCTGGGCGATTCGTCCTTGCCCACAGCCCCATTGCAGGGCGGCTCGTTTACCGTGTCGTCCGTCGGTACTGCCGTGCAGCAGGCCTGTGAAGCCCTCAATGCCAAACTGCTGGAAACCGCCCGGCAGGTTTACCCGGTGTTCAAGGACGCCCAGTCCGTTCGCTTCGAAGAGGGCCAGTTGCATACCGGTGACGTGAGTGTGTCGTTGGCCCAGTTGGTCAAGGACAGCGGTGAGGACGCGCTGGAGGTGCAGATAGACAGCGAGCCCGATAAGAAGCGCGAGGGCTATGCCAGCGCCACCCATTCGGCGGTATTCGTCGAAGTGCGCGTGGACGAGGACCTGGGCACCATCAAGGTCAGCCGCGTGGTCAGCGCCATTGCGGCCGGGCGTGTGGTCAATCCGAAAATGGCGCGCAGCCAGATCCTCGGCGGTGTGGTGTGGGGCATAGGCATGGCGCTGCATGAAGAGACCCAGGTCGACCATCAACTGGGGCGCTACATGAACCACAGCCTGGCCGAGTACCACATCCCGGTGAATGCCGATATCGGCGAGATTGACGTGCTGTTTGTCGAAGAACACGACGAGATCGTCAACGCGCTGGGGTCCAAGGGCGTAGGAGAGATCGGCATTGTCGGGGTGGCGGCGGCGGTGGCGAATGCCATCTATCATGCCACTGGCAAACGGGTCCGGGAGTTTCCGATCACCCTGGACAAGGTGCTCTAAAAGACAGCGCGTAACCCATGTGGGAGGGGGCTTGCCCCCGATGACGGCGTGTCAGTCGACGCTGATGCGACTGATCTACCGCTATCGGGGGCAAGCCCCCTCCCACATTTGACCTTATTGTCATCGCGGGTCAGGCGGTGGTTTTCAACACAGGCTCTTCCACCGGAACATGCATACGGTCGCGATTGGCCAGGGTCGGGAACAGCTTGATCCACACCCCGGTCACCACCAGCGTGCCAATCCCGCCCATGACCACCGCAGGCACAGTGCCGAACCAGTGCGCGGTGATGCCCGATTCGAACTCACCCAATTGATTGGATGCACCGATAAACAAGCCGTTGACCGCACTCACCCGGCCGCGCATTTCATCCGGCGTTTCCAGTTGCACGAACGAAGCCCGGATCACCATGCTGATCATGTCCGCCGCGCCGAGCACCACCAGCACCGCCAGGGAGAACCAGAACGAGGTCGACAGCCCGAACGCGATGGTCGCCACGCCGAACACGCCGACCGCGGTGAACATGACGCGACCGACCTTGCGGTCCACCGAAAAACGCGCCAGCCACAGTGACATCAGCAGCGCCCCCACCGCCGGTGCCGAGCGCAACAGGCCCAGGCCCCAGGGGCCGGTCAACAGGATGTCCTTGGCGAACACCGGCAATAGCGCGGTGGCGCCGCCCAGCAGCACGGCAAACAGGTCCAGGGAAATGGCGCCGAGGATGTCCGGCCGGCTGCGGATAAAGCGAATCCCGGCGAGCAGCGAGTCGAGGGTGGCCTTGCCTTTGTTCAGCGGCGTCTGGCGGGCCGGCAGGTTCAAGGTCAGCCCGCAGGCGATCAGGTACAGCACCACGGTCGGGCCGTACACCCAGACGCTGCCGAACGCATAGAGCAAGCCGCCGAGGGCCGGGGCGACGATGGTCGCCAATTGCTGGGCCGATTGCGACGACGCCACGGCCCGAGGGAACAGCGCGCTGGGCACGATACTCGGCAGCATTGCCTGGGTGGTGGGCATTTCGAATGAACGCGCGGCGCCAAGCAGGAAGGCGAGGACGAAGATCATCTCGCGGGTCACGTTGCCGGTCAGCCCGCCGATGGCCAGGGACAGGGCAATCAGCGCCTGGACGGTCTGGCAGATGGCGGCGACTTTGCGTCGCTCATAGCGATCGGCCACATGCCCGGTGTGCAGCATGAACAACACGCGCGGCACGAACTCCACCAGGCCGACCAATCCCAGGTCCAGCACATTGCCGGTCAGTTGATAGAGGTTCCAGCCGATGGCCACGGTCAGCATCTGGAAACCGCTGGCGGTAAAGATCCGCGCCAGCCAGAACGCGATGAAAGGGCGGTGGTGACGTAACAGCAACGCGGGTTCACTAGGCATTGGGCGTACAGGTCGGTGCCGAAGGGAGCGTCGAGATTAGCATTATGTTGTAACAAAGAGTTGCAATAACCTCGGTGAGGCAAGCTGTCACGCGGCAAAACACCACACAACTGCCCATCGAAAATGGGACTACTCTTTCAACGATGCTTGATCCAGATCAACGCCCGCTCCGGGATTGCTCTGGTGGCCGAAAGGCCAGACTCCCTGCGTGACGGGTAAAAAAAGAAACGAATTGAAATTCGCCACACTCCATATCCGTGGGGGCAGTGGGTGCAGGCTCCCAGCCCGCAGCCGGTATTACCTGACAGAGGAAGACTTATGTTCGGTTTGGAGGCGCTAGATCTCGCCCGAATTCAATTTGCGTTCACCATCTCGTTTCACATCCTGTTCCCGGCGATCACCATCGGCCTGGCCAGTTACCTTGCGGTGCTGGAGGGCTTGTGGCTCAAGACCCGCAACGACACCTACCGTGACCTCTACCATTTCTGGTCGAAGATCTTTGCCGTCAACTTCGGCATGGGCGTGGTCTCCGGCCTGGTCATGGCTTACCAGTTCGGCACCAACTGGAGCCGTTTTTCGGACTTCGCCGGCGCCGTCACCGGGCCGCTGCTGACGTATGAAGTACTCACCGCGTTCTTCCTCGAAGCCGGTTTCCTGGGGGTAATGCTGTTTGGCTGGAACAAGGTGGGGCGCAACCTGCACTTCTTCTCCACCGTGATGGTGGCGATCGGTACGCTGATCTCGACGTTCTGGATTCTCTCCTCCAATAGCTGGATGCAGACGCCGCAAGGCTTTGAAATCGTCGATGGCCGCGTGATCCCCACCGATTGGTTCGCCGTGGTCTTCAACCCCTCATTCCCCTACCGCCTGGCGCACATGGCCACCGCTGCCTTCGTGGCCACCGCGTTCTTCGTCGGTTCGTCGGCGGCCTGGCATTTGCTGCGCGGCAAGGACAACCCGGCGATCCGCAAAATGCTCTCGATGGCGATGTGGATGGCCTTGATCGTTGCGCCCATTCAGGCGGTGATCGGCGACTTCCACGGCCTCAATACCCTGAAGCACCAACCGGCCAAAATCGCCGCGATTGAAGGTCACTGGGAAAACATCGGCAATGAACCCACGCCGCTGATCCTGTTCGGCTGGCCGGACATGAAGGCCGAAAAAACCAAGTATGCGGTGGAAATCCCCTACCTGGGCAGCCTGATCCTGACCCACTCGCTGGATAAACAGGTGCCGGCGCTCAAGGACTTCCCGCCTGAAGACCGTCCCAATTCGACCGTGGTGTTCTGGTCGTTCCGGGTCATGGTCGGCCTGGGTTTCCTGATGATCTTCACGGGCCTGTTCAGCCTGTGGCTGCGCCGTGGCGACAAGATGTACACGTCCAAGCCGTTCCTGTACCTGGCGTTGTGGATGGGCCCGTCCGGTCTGATCGCGATTCTCGCCGGCTGGTTCACCACCGAAATCGGTCGCCAGCCGTGGGTGGTCTACGGGCTGATGCGCACGGCGGATGCCTCTTCCGGGCATAGCCTGGCGCAGATGACCATCACCCTGGTGCTGTTCGTGGTGGTGTACTTCGCGCTGTTCGGCGCGGGCCTGGGTTACATGATGCGTCTGGTGCGCAAAGGGCCTGTGGTTTACGAGGTCACCGAGCCGACCCAGGGTGGACCTGGCCAGAAACGTACCCCGGCGCGTCCGTTGTCCGCTGCCGATGATGGCACCGACAACGACCACGACGACATCCAGCACAAGGGGCATTGAGATGGGCATTGATCTTCCGCTGATCTGGGCCGTGATCATCATCTTCGGCATCATGATGTACGTGGTGATGGACGGCTTCGACCTGGGCATCGGCATCCTGTTTCCGTTCGTGAAGGGCAAGACCGACCGCGACGTCATGATGAACACCGTGGCGCCCGTGTGGGACGGTAACGAAACGTGGCTGGTATTGGGCGGCGCGGGCTTGTTCGGTGCATTCCCGCTGGCCTACTCGGTGGTGTTGTCGGCGTTGTACCTGCCGCTGATCCTGATGTTGATCGGGCTGATCTTTCGTGGCGTGGCCTTCGAGTTCCGCTTCAAGGCCAAGGACCATAAGCGTCACTTGTGGGACAAGGCGTTTATCGGCGGCTCGCTGACGGCCACGTTCTTCCAGGGCGTGGCGTTGGGGGCGTTCATCGATGGCATTCCGGTGGTCAACCGCCAGTTCGCCGGCGGCTCGCTGGACTGGCTGACCCCGTTCACGATGTTCTGTGGCGTGGCGTTGATCGTGGCGTATGCCTTGCTCGGCTGCACCTGGCTGATCATGAAGACCGAAGGCAAGTTGCAGGAACAGATGCACAACCTGGCGCGCCCGCTGGCCTTCGTGGTGTTGGCGGTAATCGGTATCGTCAGCCTGTGGACGCCGCTGACCCATTCGGACATCGCCGCGCGCTGGTTCACCCTGCCGAATCTGTTCTGGTTCCTGCCCGTGCCGCTGCTGGTGCTGGTGACGATGTACGGTTTGTTCCGCGCCGTGGCACGCCGGGCGCACTACACGCCGTTCCTGCTGACGCTGGTATTGATCTTCCTGGGTTACAGCGGCCTGGGGATCAGCCTGTGGCCGAACATCATTCCACCGTCAGTCTCGATCTGGGACGCCGCCGCGCCGCCGCAAAGCCAGGGCTTCATGCTGGTGGGCACCTTGTTCATCATTCCGTTCATCCTGGGCTACACCTTCTGGAGCTACTACGTGTTCCGCGGCAAGGTCACCCATGAAGACGGTTATCACTAGGAGGGTCGCAGCATGGCGGGCAAACCTTCGTTGCACGATATCGAACAGGCCGAGAAACAGCCGCTGTGGCGGCGCCTTGGATGGCTGGCGATGATCTGGACCGGCAGTGTGCTGGCCTTGTTTATCGTCGCCAGCCTGATGCGCATGTTCATGAACGCGGCCGGGCTGACCACGCACTGACATCCCTATCCGGGCCTTGCGGCCCGGTTTTTTTGAGTCCTGCTCTTCTTACTGGAAGGGTGGGGCTTTTTTTTATTTGCGCGCCTTGAGAATGACGAACTTGGGTGTGGCCGCCACTTGTTCGACGCCGCGAAACAGGCGCGCCAATTTGCTGTGATAACCCAGGTGACGGTTACCGACGATATACAGCGCGCCACCCACCACCAGCGCCTCGCGCGCCTGCTGGAACATGCGCCAGGCGAGAAAGTCGCCCACCACCTGCTGCTGGTGGAACGGCGGATTGCACAGCACCACGTCCAACGACTGCGGGTCCTGGCCGGCAAGGCCGTCATCGGCGCGCACGATGACATCCCGTCCGCCCAGCGCGGCCTGCCAGTTTTCGGCGGCTGACTGCACCGCCATGAAGGACTCGTCCACCAGGGTGTACTGCGCGTCAGGATTTTGCAGCGCGCTGGCAATTGCCAGTACGCCGTTGCCGCAGCCAAGGTCGGCCACGCGGGCGCCGCCCAGGTTGTTCGGCAGGTGCGGCAGGAACGCGCGCGTGCCGATGTCCAGGCCTTCGCGGCAGAACACGTTGGCATGGTTGAGCAATTCGATGGCCGGGGTATCCAGCGAGTAGCGGGTAGGGTAGGGCGATACGGGCGCGGGGCGATCCGCGACGGTGGCGATCAGCAGCCGGGCCTTCTTTGCCGCAAGCGTGGCATGCATCGGTCCGATATAACGCTCCAGCAGTTCACCGGCGGCGCGTGGCAAGTGTTTGATCATCGCCCCGGCGATCACTTCGGCGCCCGGTGCCAGTTGCCCCTGCAAACGAATCAACTGTTCTTCCAGCAGCGCCAGGGTTTTCGGCACACGGAGCAACACCCGGTCGAACGGTCCGATCGGCACTTGGCTGGCCGGTACGAACCTTACCGCATCAAAGGCTTTGCCGTTACGCGCCAGGTTTTTTTCCAGGCCTTGCGCGGCGAGGAACGAGTCCCCGCTGGAGGTCACCTGCACCTGGCCTGCAAGGCTGGCCGCGAGGGCGCCGAAGCTGTCATTGAGTACCAGCACACGGGTTTGCGCAGGGGGTTGCTGGCCGGCGAGGTGGTTGAGCAGGTATTCGTCGGCGGCATCGAAGGCTTGCAGCGGATCATTGTGTTGCTCGGGCTGACGGATCAAATCGAGCTGGGCGAAGGGGCTGTCAAGCAGGGGCATGGCGGGGGAGGCTCTGGGTAATCGACGGAACCGTCTGAGTGAACGGCGAGGCAACCTGTGAAAGGGCAGCATCAACACTCAGAATGGGCCGCAAATGTTACTTTTTTTTCAACGCGATGACATGCGCTGTTTCTTGTGCGGGTTAAAACAGCCCTGCTTTAGAGGCGCTGAGCACAGCCTGGATCTTGTTGTGCACCCCAAGCTTCTTGAAGGTGCTGCTGATATGAAAGCCCACCGTACGCTCGGACAGGCAGAGAATAGCCGCGATCTCGGAAGCGGTCTTGCCCATGGCGGACCACTTGAGGACCTCCGTTTCCCGTGCGGTCAGCTTGCTGGGCGTGTTGATATGGGCTTTGTCGGCGTATTTTTTTGCAACGACTGCATGCATCGCATGGCACAGCCACAACACCTGCCCGGCTTTTTCGTAAAGCTCTTCGGGGCTGACCTCGCCTTTGCCACGCGTCAGCGTGAGCATGCTGTACACACCTTGGAAATCATGGACCGCCTGGGTCCAGCCCAAGTGCACCCCAAACGACTGGGCCAACTCCCACAACTGGGGGGTACTGCTGAACGTTTTCGGGTCCCAGACAATGGGCAGGACACTGTTCTTGCAGTGGGATACAACAGGGTCTATTTCGAAGAAATGCGCTCGTTTATAAATGTTCCTCCATTCATTCGGGTGGTTGTCAAGATGGACGGGATCTGTTTGGTCGTTTTGTGCCTGAGCGCTCATCGTAAATGAGCAATATTGGAATCCCAACTCATACATGTGATTAATGACCATTTCAAACACGCTGGTGATTTCGCTCTCGCCTGCCAGCTTGGGTAACCGTGTATTGCGCCATTTGACCATCAATATTTCTCCCTGGGTTTTTATGACTTGGGTACGTCCTGATCCCAATGCTGCTCGAATGGGAAGTGTAGGATAAGTCTTACTTGTGAGATTGAAAAAAAATTCATTGACTGGCTTGGACCGGGACTGCAACAGGGTGGACGAGGACTGGGTTTTAGTCGGACTTATGCAGGAGGGCGCGGTTTTTCAATAGTTTGCAGGTAGTGCTAAAGTGACACTATCTAGACGTTCAGCTACATGTTGTTGTGTATTGCGGGTGTGTTCATAGCGAAATGTTTAGTCCAGTATTGGTGCGCTATTTGTCACTGATTGTAACCAGCCTGACAGGGTCGCCGGCTCGAGCGAATGTCGAGCGAATGTCGAGCGAATGCCGAGCGAATGTAATGTCACTACCAATCAGCGGTGTTTGCGCGGCGCGCTTTGAGAGACACTACGGCCCTGTGCAAAACGGAGCCCCCCATGACGGCCAGTGCTGAGAAATTTACCCGCCAGACCTTGCTCGACGTGCAATCGCTGACCCCCAGCCTCTTTACCCTGCGCACCACGCGTGATGCCGGTTTTCGCTTTACCGCCGGCCAGTTCGTGCGTCTGGGTGTCACCAAGGCGGATGGCAGTACCGTGTGGCGCGCCTATTCCATCGTGTCGTCGCCGTTTGACGAATACCTCGACTTCTTTTCCATCGTGGTTCCAGGCGGCGAGTTCACCAGTGAGTTGAGCCGCCTGAAAGTCGGCGATACCTTGCTGGTGGAGCGCCAGGCCACGGGCTTTCTGACGCTGAACCGCTTTGTAGACGGGCGTGATCTGTGGCTGCTGGGCACCGGCACCGGGGTGGCACCGTTCCTGTCGATCCTGCAGGATTTCGAGGTGTGGGAGAAATTTGAACGTATCGTTCTGGTGTACAGCGCACGCGAGGCCAGGGAACTGGCATACCAGACGCTGATCAAGGACCTGGGCGAGCGCGAATACCTGGCCGAATACGCCCACAAGCTGATCTACATCCCTATCGTCACCCGCGAGCGGCATCCGGGCGCATTGAACGGGCGTATCACCACCTTGATCGAGAACGGGGAGCTGGAGCGCGCGGCCGGCATCGCGTTGACGGCGCAACACTCCCGCGTGCTGATTTGCGGCAACCCGCAGATGGTCGATGACACGCGCCAGTTGCTCAAGCAGCGCGACATGCAACTGAGCCTGAGCCGACGCCCGGGCCAAGTGGCGGTGGAAAACTACTGGTAAAAAAAAGGCGCCTCACGCGGCGCCTTTTTGCATCTGCGGGTCAGAGCGGTTTGTCGTTCTGTGCCTTGAGCAGGTCGCGGATCTCGCCCAGCAGCACCTCTTGCTTGGTCGGCGTCGGTGGCAGCGTCGGGGCTACGGCCTCTTCGCGCTTGAGGCGGTTGATCGCCTTGACACCCATGAAGATGGCGAAGGCGACGATCAAGAAGTCGACCACGCTCTGGATGAACTTGCCGTATGCCAGCACCACGGCGGGTGCATCGCCTTGCGCGGCTTTAAGCGTGATTGCCAGGTCGCCGAAGTCCACGCCACCGATCAACAGGCCGAGCGGCGGCATCACCACGTCCCCTACAAACGAGGAAACAATTTTGCCGAACGCGGCGCCGATGATGATACCGACGGCCATGTCGACCACGTTACCTTTGACCGCGAAGGCCTTGAACTCACTGATCACGCCCATAAGTTATTCCTTGTTACAGATGAAAAGGGTGGAAGTCAGTGTAAGTCAGTCGTAGCGGGCTTGCGCGACACAACCTTTAACACTGTTGGTTTTAATCGACACATTAAAACGCAATTAGTTTGCAAAGTGCCACCAATCGCGCGCGAAATACGGCGAATTTCAGCGGGTTACCAGATTTTTTTCTCAATCGGGCCTGTGGTGTTTTTCTATTTATCTTCTGACCCGCAGGTCACTAGCCTCTGGCAAGCACAACTGAATGTGCACTAAAAAAACCAGAGGAAACCTTGATGAACCCTTCAATCAATCGCAGGCCCGTGTCGGCACGCCAAGCCTTGGCGTTGGTGACCGTCAGCCTGCTGACCCTCTCCGTGCAAGCCGCCAACCTGACCCGTGACAACGGCGCCGCCGTTGGCGATAACCAGAACTCGCAGACGGCCGGCGCCAATGGCCCCGTGCTGCTGCAGGACGTTCAATTGATTCAGAAGCTGCAGCGCTTTGACCGCGAACGTATCCCCGAGCGTGTGGTGCATGCCCGTGGTACGGGCGCCCATGGCACCTTCACCGTGACCGACAACCTCAGCGACCTGACCAAGGCCAAGGTATTTGCCGCCGGTGAAGCCACGCCGGTGTTCGTGCGTTTCTCGGCCGTGGTCCACGGCAACCATTCCCCGGAAACCCTGCGCGACCCACGGGGCTTCGCCACCAAGTTCTACACCGCCGAAGGTAACTGGGATCTGGTCGGTAATAACTTCCCGACGTTCTTCATTCGCGATGCCATCAAGTTCCCGGACATGGTCCACGCCTTCAAACCGGACCCGCGCACTAACCTGGACGATGACTCGCGTCGTTTCGACTTCTTCTCCCATGTCCCCGAGTCCACTCGTACACTGACCGAGTTGTACTCGGACTCCGGCACACCGGCCAGTTATCGGGAGATGGACGGCAACGGCGTACATGCCTACAAGTTGATCAACGCCAAGGGTGAAGTGCACTACGTCAAGTTCCACTGGAAGAGCCTGCAAGGCATCAAGAACCTCGACCCCAAGCAAGTCACCGACGTGCAAGGGCGTGACTACAGCCATATGACCAATGACCTGGTCACCCATATCAACAAGGGCGACTTCCCCAAGTGGGACCTGTATGTGCAGGTGTTGAAACCTGAAGACCTGGCCAAGTTCGATTTCGACCCGCTGGACGCCACCAAGATCTGGCCGAATGTGCCGGAGCGCAAAGTCGGGCAAATGGTGCTCAACCGCAACCCGGGCAATGTTTTCCAGGAAACCGAACAAGTGGCGATGGCCCCGGCCAACCTGGTGCCGGGTATCGAGCCGTCGGAAGACCGCCTGCTGCAAGGTCGGGTGTTCTCCTATGCCGACACGCAAATGTACCGATTGGGCGCCAATGCCCTGCAACTGCCGATCAACGCTCCACGGGTCACCGTCAACAACGGCAACCAGGACGGCGCGTTGAACGTCGGCAAGACCACCACTGGCGTGAACTACCAGCCAAGCCGCCTGTTGCCACGTGAAGAGCCGCAAACTGCGCGCTACAGCCAATCGCCGCTGTCGGGCAGCACCCAGCAGGCGAAGATCCAGCGTGAGCAGAACTTCAAGCAGGCCGGCGACTTGTATCGCTCCTACAGCAAAAAAGAGCGTCAGGACCTGATCGACAACTTCGGTGGCTCGTTGGCGACCACCGATGATGAGAGCAAGCACATCATCCTGTCGTTCCTCTACAAAGCCGATCCGGAATACGGCACCGGTGTGGCCAAGGTGGCCAAAGGTGACGTGGCGCGTGTGAAAGCGCTGGCTGACAAACTGAGCGACTAACCGCGCCCTCCTGTAGGCGCGAGCTTGCTCGCGAAGAACTCAAAGGCAACGCATTTATCCAGGATGCACGCGTTATCGTTGACGGCTTTTGCGAGCAGGCTCGCTCCTAAAGGGGGTCTTTCTCAAGGATTTTGATCATGCGTACGTTCATATGGGCACTGCTGGCCTGCTGTTCGTTCAGTGTGCTGGCCGAACAACCCCCATCCAATGACCCTGGTGCGCTCAAGGCGCAGCTTCAGGACTATTATTTCGACGCCGCCCGTCGTGGCGACCTCGACATGCTCAACACGTTCATCGAGTCGGGCTACGCCCTGAATACTCAGGACGACAAGGGCTACACCGCCTTGATCCTCGCCGCCTATCACGGCCAAAGCGCCTACGTTGAGCGCCTGTTGGCCGCCGGCGCCGATGCCTGCGTGCAGGACAAGCGCGGCAACACCGCGCTGATGGGCGCGATTTTCAAAGGCGAACTGAAAATCGCCCAGCGTCTGCTGGCCACCGACTGCAACCCCGACCAACGCAACGGCGCGGGGCAGACCGCCGCCATGTACGCCGGGCTGTTCAAACGCGTCGAACTGCTGGGCGAACTGAAGGCCAAAGGCGCCGATCTCAACGCCGAAGACCCCATCGGCAACACGGCCTCGCGCTTGGTCAATGGCGAAATCCGGACCCCGGCGCCGCGCTGAGCTATCATCGCGGTTTTTCGGTTGGAGGTTCTTCAATGGCAAAGGCCAAGCGCATGTACGGCTGCACGGAGTGCGGCGCGACCTTTCCCAAATGGGCGGGCCAGTGCGGCGAGTGCGGTGCGTGGAACACCCTGACTGAAACCATGATTGAAAGCGGTGGCGCCGCAGCCCCCACCGGCCGCGCCGGCTGGACCGGGCAACAAGCGCAGATCAAGACCCTGGCCGAAGTCAGCGTCGAAGAGATCCCGCGCTTCTCCACCGCCTCCGGTGAGTTGGACCGGGTATTGGGCGGTGGCCTGGTGGACGGCTCGGTCGTGCTGATCGGCGGCGACCCGGGCATCGGTAAATCCACGATCCTGCTGCAAACCCTGTGCAGCATCGCCAGCCGCATGCCGGCGCTGTACGTCACCGGGGAAGAGTCCCAGCAACAAGTGGCCATGCGCGCCCGTCGCCTGGGCCTGCCCCAGGACCAACTGCGGGTCATGACCGAAACCTGCATCGAAAGCATCATCGCCACGGCGCGCATCGAAAAACCCAAGGTCATGGTGATCGACTCGATCCAGACGATTTTCACCGAGCAACTGCAGTCAGCGCCTGGCGGCGTATCCCAGGTGCGTGAAAGCGCGGCGCTGTTGGTGCGCTATGCCAAGCAGAGCGGCACGGCGATCTTCCTGGTCGGCCACGTGACCAAGGAAGGCGCGCTGGCCGGGCCGCGAGTGCTGGAACACATGGTGGATACCGTGCTGTATTTCGAGGGTGAATCCGATGGCCGCCTGCGGTTGCTGCGGGCGGTGAAAAACCGCTTTGGCGCGGTGAACGAGTTGGGTGTGTTTGCCATGACTGACCGGGGGCTGAAAGAAGTCTCCAATCCGTCGGCGATCTTTCTCACCCGCGCCCAGGAAGAAGTCCCAGGCAGCGTGGTGATGGCGACGTGGGAAGGCACCCGACCGATGCTGGTGGAAGTCCAGGCGCTGGTGGATGACAGCCATCTGGCCAACCCGCGACGGGTCACCCTCGGCCTGGACCAGAACCGCCTGGCCATGCTGTTGGCGGTGTTGCACCGCCATGGCGGTATTCCGACGCACGATCAGGACGTCTTCCTCAACGTGGTGGGCGGGGTCAAGGTATTGGAGACCGCTTCCGACCTGGCGTTGATGGCGGCGGTGATGTCCAGCCTGCGCAACCGGCCATTGCCCCATGACTTGCTGGTGTTTGGCGAGGTAGGGTTGTCGGGCGAAGTGCGCCCGGTGCCCAGTGGCCAGGAACGCCTGAAAGAGGCGGCCAAGCATGGCTTCAAGCGTGCAATCGTGCCCAAGGGCAATGCGCCGAAGGAAATGCCGCCAGGATTGCAGGTGATCGGGGTCACGCGCCTGGAACAGGCGCTGGATGCGTTGTTCGAGTAATCACCAACACCGCAAAACCAATGTGGGAGGGGGCTTGCCCCCGATGGCGGCAGGTCAGTCAACCTATCAGCGCCTGACACACTGCTATCAGGGGCAAGCCCCCTCCCACATTTTGCCCTGTGTTGGCATCTAGGTTTCCAGCAATGCCGCCAACTCGCGCTCCAGTTCCTCTTGGTCACCCAGGTTCAATTCGATCAAACGTCGCAAATGGCTGATCGAGTCCAGGTCGATGTATTGGCATACGAAACCCAATTGACCCTGATCTTCGTGGGTAAGGCGAACCTGCATCTTTATATGGGCCTTCGGATCCAGGCGTATGTCCACGTCAAACGGCAGCGCTTTATTGCCCTTCCAGTCTTGCGGTCGCTGTACCAGCAGCCCCTTTAACGACAAATCCACCAATTGCACCGGCCATTCGCGTTCGTTTTGCCGAAGTTCGGTCTTGGCGTCAAAGGCAATCCGGCGAAAACGGCGGCGGTCGGACGCGTGCTCGGTCATGGTGAAGTCCTCTGTGAATAGAAGGATTGTAGCCCTGCGCCATCATTCAGCCTTTATTTCTGCTTTTTTTGCATCGGCAAGGCTCTAGACCAACGTAGGGGGGTGGCCTTTAAGGCCAACAGCGCTAAACTCGGGCTGGCTGTCCTTTCTGTCCACCCTGGCTGGAATATAAAAATGAAAAATAATAATAGCCTGCTACGCCATCTACCCTGGCTGGTGCTGGCAATCGTAGGAGCGTGCGCCCTCGGCGTAGTGGCCTTGCGCCGCGGCGAGGCGATCAACGCCTTGTGGATTGTGGTCGCTGCGGTGGCCATCTACCTGGTCGCGTACCGGTACTACAGCCTGTTCATCGCCAATAACGTGATGCAACTGGACCCACGGCGGGCCACCCCCGCAGTGATCAACAACGACGGTCTGGACTACGTGCCGACCAACAAACATATCCTTTTCGGTCACCACTTTGCGGCGATTGCCGGTGCGGGCCCTCTGGTCGGCCCGGTATTGGCGGCGCAAATGGGTTACTTGCCCGGCACGCTTTGGCTGATTGCCGGTGTGGTGCTGGCCGGTGCGGTGCAGGATTTCATGATCCTGTTCCTGTCCACCCGGCGTAACGGCCGCTCCCTGGGCGACATGGTCCGCGAAGAGATGGGCCGTATTCCCGGGACTATCGCGCTGTTCGGCTGCTTCCTGATCATGATCATCATCCTCGCGGTGCTGGCGCTGATCGTGGTCAAGGCCTTGGCCGAGAGCCCGTGGGGCATTTTCACGGTGATGGCAACCATCCCGATCGCGATGTTCATGGGCATTTACATGCGCTACATCCGTCCGGGCCGCATTGGCGAAATTTCGATCATCGGCGTGCTGTTGCTGCTGGGTTCGATCTGGCTGGGCGGGCAGATCGCCGCTGACCCGGTGTGGGCCAAGGCCTTCACCTTCACCGGGATCCAGATCACCTGGATGCTGATCGGCTACGGTTTCGTTGCCGCAGTACTGCCGGTATGGCTGATCCTGGCGCCGCGTGACTACCTGTCGACCTTCCTGAAAATCGGTACCATCATCGCGCTGGCGATTGGCATCCTGGTCACCATGCCTGACCTGAAAATGCCGGCGCTTACCCAGTTCATCGACGGCACCGGCCCGGTGTGGAAGGGCGGCCTGTTCCCGTTCCTGTTCATCACCATTGCCTGTGGCGCGGTCTCCGGCTTCCATGCGCTGATCTCCTCGGGCACCACGCCCAAGCTGCTGGCCAATGAAAGCCATGCGCGTTACATCGGTTACGGCGGCATGCTGATGGAGTCGTTCGTGGCCATCATGGCAATGGTTGCCGCGTCGGTGATCGAGCCTGGCGTGTACTTCGCCATGAACAGCCCGGCGGCGATTGTCGGCACCGACGTGGTGACCGTGGCGCAGACCGTCAGCAACTGGGGCTTTGCAATCACCCCCGAAGCGCTGTCGGCCGTGGCCCATGACATCGGTGAAACCACCATCCTGGCGCGTGCCGGCGGTGCACCGACCCTGGCGGTCGGTATCGCGCAGATCCTGCACAGTGTGTTGCCGGGTGAAAACACCATGGCGTTCTGGTACCACTTTGCGATCCTGTTCGAAGCGCTGTTCATCCTGACGGCGGTCGACGCCGGTACCCGTGCCGGCCGTTTCATGCTGCAAGACCTGCTCGGCTCCTTCGTGCCGTCGCTCAAGCGCACTGAATCCTGGACCGCCAACCTGATTGCCACCGCCGGTTGTGTGGCGATGTGGGGTTACCTGCTGTACCAAGGTGTGATCGACCCACTGGGCGGCATCAACACCTTGTGGCCGCTGTTCGGCATCTCCAACCAGATGCTGGCCGGGATCGCGCTGATGCTCGCCACGGTTGTGCTGATCAAAATGAAGCGTCAGCGCTACATTTGGGTGACCTTGCTGCCAGCAGTCTGGCTGTTGATCTGCACCACCACGGCGGGCTTTATCAAGCTGTTCGACGCCAACCCGGCGATCGGCTTTCTGTCGCTGGCGAAGAAATACAGCGATGCCCTTGCCAATGGCCAGATCCTCGCCCCGGCCAAGAGCATCGACCAGATGCAACACGTGATCTACAACGCCTACACCAACGCAACGCTGACGGCGCTGTTCCTGTTCGTGGTGTTCAGCATCCTGTTCTATGCGCTCAAGGTCGGCATTGCCGCCTGGGGCAACAAAGAGCGTACGGATAAAGAAGCGCCGTTCCAGGCTGTACCGGACGCATAACCGAGGATTGCACGCATGTTCAATGACATCAGTCGCCTCGGTAAATACCTCGGTCAGGCCGCGCGCCTGATGGTCGGCATGCCCGACTACGACACCTACGTCGAGCATATGCAAACCAAGCACCCGGACAAACCGATGATGGACTACAAGGCGTTCTTCCGGGAACGCCAGGAGGCCCGTTACGGCGGCAAGGGTGGGCCCAAGTGCTGCTGACCCGGCACTCGGGCCTGCGGTAATTTCATGTGGGAGGGGGCTTGCCCCCGATAGCGGTGTATCAGCGGCACATCAGTGCCTGACACACTGCCATCGGGGGCAAGCCCCCTCCCACAGTTGTTTTGTGTTCCTTCAGATATAAGGAGAACTGTCTTTGTCCTCTCCCATTCCGGTCACCGTGCTCAGCGGCTTCCTCGGCGCCGGCAAGACCACCTTGCTGCGCCATCTGCTCAAGGCCGAGCACGGCTTGAAGATCGCCGTGATCGAAAACGAATTCAGTGATGCCGGCATCGATACGCAATTGTTGGGCGCAGAGCCGGTACAGGTCATGACCCTCTCCAACGGTTGCGTGTGCTGCACCATCCACACCGACCTGACCAAGGCGCTGTACTTGCTGCTCGAGCGGCTGGACAGCGGCGAAATCGCCTTCGACCGCCTGGTGATCGAGTGCACCGGCCTGGCCGATCCTGCGCCTGTGGCCCAGACCTTTTTCATTGATGAGGAACTGCGCGAGCGCTATATCCTCGACGGCATCATCACCCTGGTGGACGCGGCCCACGCCGAGCATCACTTGACCCAGACCATCGCCCAGGCCCAGATCGGCTTTGCCGACCGCCTGCTGGTGAGCAAGCGCGACCTGGTGGACGATGCCACTTTCACCGCCCTCAGCGAACGCCTGACCCGCATCAACCGCCGCGCACCGATCCGGGTGGTGGAGCATGGCAGGATTGACCTGGCCGAACTGCTCGACGTGCGCGGCTTCAACCTCAACGCCGGCATGAGTCTGCGCCCGGTCAGCGCTGCGCCATCGGTCGACCGTATTTCCAGCCTGGTGCTGCGCACCGACCAGCCGCTGGATATCGACCGCCTCAGTGAGTTCATGAACGCGCTGCTGGAAGACCATGGCAAGCAACTGCTGCGCTACAAGGGCGTGCTGAACATCGCCGGAGAGGATCGGCGCATGGTATTCCAGGGCGTGCTGAAGCTCTACGGCTTCGACTGGGACACCGAATGGGCCGAAGGCGAGGCGCGGGAGAGTGTGATTGTGTTTATTGCCGATGAATTGCCGGAAGACAAGATTCGCGAAGGCTTTGCCAGGGTCTACCAACCCACCTGACTTGAAATGCAACCAAATGTGGGAGGGGACTTGCCGCCGATAGCTGAGTGTCAGTCACCACAAGCAGCGACTGATAGATTGCCATCGGGGGCAAGCCCCCTCCCACACTTGACCGCATTTCAAATTGGCATAAAAAAGCCCGGCTCAAGAGCCGGGCTTTTCATTCAAGCAACTGCAATCAAGCGCCGTACACCGGCAGCTGCTTGCAGATGGCCTTGACCTTCTCACGTACCGCGTCGATCACGGCTTCGTTGTTCAGGTCCGCCAGGATGTCGCAGATCCAGCCGGCCAGTTCCTTGCACTCGGCTTCCTTGAAGCCACGGGTGGTCACAGCCGGGGTGCCGAAGCGCAGGCCGGAGGTGACGAACGGCGAACGTGGGTCGTTCGGCACGGAGTTTTTGTTCACGGTGATGAAGGCTTTGCCCAGGGCCGCGTCAGCGTCTTTACCGGAAATGTCCTGCTTGATCAGCGACAGCAGGAACAGGTGGTTCTCGGTACCGCCGGACACCACGTCGAAGCCGCGTTCGATGAACACGCCGGCCATGGCCTTGGCGTTCTTGACCACTTGTTGCTGGTAGGTCTTGAACTCAGGCTGCAGTGCTTCCTTGAAGCAGATCGCCTTGGCCGCGATCACGTGTTCCAGCGGGCCACCCTGGGCGCCCGGGAATACGGCGGAGTTCAGCTTCTTCTCGATCTCGGCATTGGCGCGCGCCAGGATCAGGCCGCCACGTGGACCGCGCAGGGTCTTGTGGGTGGTGGTGGTGACCACATCGGCGTAAGGCACCGGGTTCGGGTAGACGCCAGCGGCGACCAGGCCTGCCACGTGAGCCATGTCCACAAAGAGATAGGCGCCGACCTTGTCAGCGATTTCACGGAAGCGCGGGAAGTCGAGGATCTGCGAGTAGGCAGAGAAACCGGCCACGATCATTTTTGGCTTGTGCTCGACCGCCAGGCGCTCGACTTCGTCGTAGTCGATCAGGCCGTTGGCATCGATACCGTATTGAACGGCGTTGTACAGCTTGCCGGAGGAGGACACGCTGGCGCCGTGGGTCAGGTGGCCGCCGTGGGCCAGGCTCATGCCCAGGATGGTGTCGCCACCTTGCAGCAGGGCCAGGTACACCGCGCTGTTGGCCTGGGAACCGGCGTGCGGCTGGACGTTGGCGTAATCGGCGCCGAACAGCTCTTTGGCACGGTCGATGGCCAACTGCTCAACCACGTCGACGTACTCGCAACCACCGTAGTAGCGCTTGCCCGGGTAGCCTTCGGCGTACTTGTTGGTCAGCACCGAGCCTTGAGCCTCCATCACCGCAGGGCTGGTGTAGTTTTCCGAAGCGATCAGCTCGATGTGCTCTTCCTGGCGCACGGCTTCTTGCTCCATGGCGGCGAAGAGATCGGCGTCGTACTTGGCAATAGTCAAATCACGGCTGAACATGGCGGTCCTCAAGGATCGGGGCAGAAAAGGAGGGCATTCTAACCCAAGCGCTTATTGGAAGGGATATGAAACGTAGTCATGGGGATGAAGTGCCGGCTTCAAGTTGCAAGCTGCAAGCTACAAGTAAAAGCAGATCCGCTTCTTCTTGCAGCTTGCAGCTTCTTGCAGCTGCTCTGTTCATGTTCGATTGAGTGGAGCAATTGGCTCCACTCAATCGAACATGAACAGCGCATCATTGCTGAACTGCGCCTCGAACCGGTTCGCCGGCATCGGCCGTCCGAACAGGTAGCCCTGCACTTCATCGCAGCCATGCTCGCGCAGGAAGTCCAACTGCTCGTGGGTTTCCACGCCCTCGGCGATCACTGCCAGGTTCAGGCTGTGGGCCATGGCGATGATGGCACGGGCGATCTGCGCATCCTGCTCGCCGGAGGGCAGGCCGTCGACGAAGGTGCGGTCGATCTTCAGGACGTCGATGGGGAATTGCTTGAGGTAATTGAGCGATGAATAACCGGTGCCGAAGTCGTCGACCGCAATGCTCAGCCCCAGGTTTTTCAGGCTGGCGAGGATCTGCAGGGCTTCGTTGACTTCGCGCATCAGGATGCTTTCGGTCAGTTCCAGCTCCAGGCACGCCGGTGGCAGGCCGGTGTCCTTGAGGATGGTGGCGATGCGCGTGCCCAGTTGCCCGTCGGAGAACTGTCGCGCCGAGATGTTGACCGAGACTTTCGGCACCCGCACTTTGTTCTGGTGCCAGGTCTTGAGCTGGCGACAGGCTTCGCTGATCACCCAGTCGCCCACATCCACCACCAGCCCCAGCTCTTCCAGCACCGGAATGAAATCCCCCGGCGGCACCAGGCCGCGGCGTGGGTGGCGCCAGCGCAGCAGGGCTTCGGCGCCGGTCAGGCGTTTGCCGTCGCCGCTGAACTGCGGCTGGTAATAGAGCACGAATTCGTCCTGTTCCAGGGCGTGGCGCAGGTCGCTTTCCAGTTCCAGGCGTTCCAGGGCGCTGGCGTTCATGTCGGCCTGGTAGAACTGGAAGTTGTTCTTGCCGCGCTCCTTGGCGTGGTACATCGCCGTGTCGGCGTTTTTCATCAACTGGCTCAGCTCATTACCGTCCTGGGGACTCAAGGCGATGCCGATGCTGGCGGTCACGAAGAATTCGCGGCCTTCGAGCACGAACGGCTTCACCAGGCTCGCCAGAATCTGCTCGGCCACCGTGATCGCGCGGTTCAGCGCCATTTCGCGGTTGACACGCGGTTGCAACAGCAAGGTGAACTCGTCGCCGCCCATCCGCGCCACGGTGTCGTCTTCGGCCACGCAACCGAGCAGGCGCGTGGCCATTTCCTTGAGCATACGGTCGCCGGCGGCGTGGCCCAGGGAGTCATTGATCGGCTTGAAACGGTCGAGGTCGAGGAACATCAAGACCACCCACGACTTCTGTCGCTCGGCCGACTGCAATGCGGTGTGCAGGCGATCCTGGAACAGGGTGCGGTTGGGCAGGTGAGTCAGGGCGTCGTAATAGGCCAGGCGGTGGATGCGCTGTTCGCTGGCCTTGCGCTCGCTGATATCGCTGAAGAAACACACGTAGCTGGCCAGGTCGCCTTCATCATCGAACACCGCCGTGATACCGACCCAGGCCGGGTAGTGCTCGCCATTGCGGCGCTTGAGCCACACTTCGCCTTCCCAGGTGCTGTGCTGGTGCAATTGCTTGAGCACGTAGCGCAGGTGGGCTTCCTGCTGTTCGTCGACGGTGAGCATGTTCGGCAGCTGGTCGAGTACATCGCTGACGGCGTAACCGCTGACCCGGCTGAAGGCCTCGTTGGCCTGCACGATGTAGCCGGCCGGGTCGGTGATCAGGATCGCCGAGGTGGAATGCTCGAACACCGTGGCCGCCATGCGCAGGTCTTTTTCGGCCCGGCGTTGCTGGCTGATGTCACGGCCCACGCCGAGGACGCCTTCAAACGCGCCATGTTCGTCCCACACCAGCACCACGCGCAGCTCGATCGGGACTTTGCGCCCATCGGCGCGCAGGCAGTCGAACAGGAACAGTTGGGTCTGCACCTCATCGCGCAGGCTGTTCAGCGCCTCGGGATTACCGACGGCACGGCTGACCTGCTCCATCAGGCCATACATGCCCGTGAGCTGTTGCGGGTTGGCAATGATCGACTGCCAGCCGTTCTTGAACACCCAATCCACGTCGTACCCCAGCACGGCGTTGACCGATGGGCTGACGTAGTTGAGGGCCAGTTGGCTGTCGGTGGAGCAGATCACGTCACTGATGCTTTCGGCCAGCATGCGGTAGCGTTGTTCGCTGTCGCGCAGGGATTCGCTGGCCTCGATCTGGTCGGTGATGTCTTTGGCCACGCCGATGATCCGTGTGACCACCGCCGAGGTGTCCCTGGCCAGGGCCTGTTCGCGAATGTCGAAGCGTCGCCACTGGTTGTTGCGGTGACGAAAGCGCAGCTGGCAGTGCAGTTGGGTCGTATAACCCACCTGGCGTTGCTGTTGACGCGCGTCGTGGTAATGCTCGGCGTCTTCGGGGTGCAGCAGGATTTCCCAGAAGTACTCACCCATTTTCTGCAGCTCGGCCTTGTTGTAGCCGAGGGTATGGCCCAGGTGATGGTTGCTGAAGATCATGCGCTGGCTGATCACGTCCTGCACATACAGGTGGTCGGGCACGGTGCGTACCACATCCGACCAGAAACTCTCGCGCTCGACCAGCGACAGCTCGATCAGCTTGCGGCTGGTGATATCGCTGATGCTGAGGATGACCGCCCTGATGTCATCCTGCTGTTCCGGCAAACGCATGACCAGCCAGAGGTATTGTTCATTGCCCGTCACATCGTTGAGCTGGATTTCCAGCTCCAGTTGTTTTTGCCGGGTCAGTACGGCTTCCAGCACCTGGTGGCCGATAGCGGTGGCATTGTGCGGGGCATCGTCAATCAGACGCTCCCAGGCTTGCTCGCAGGAGCTCACGTTCAACAGCCGCACCGCCATCTGGTTGACCTCGGTGACGCGCAGCTCCTTGAGCAGTTTGCGCCGCTCGGCGGGGTTGGCCTGCAGCCAGGCGCGCAATTGTTCGCCGTCCTGCACCGCAGTCTTGTCGCAGAACGCCTTCAACCCCGACAGGTCGAGTACGCACAAGGCCACGCCGGTGCCTTCGAAAATATCCTGGTAACGTCGCCGGCCTTCATGCACCTGGCGCTGGCGCCGGCGCATGTTCAGCAGCACGATCACCGGGACCAGCGAAAAAGCCAGGCCCAGCAGGCATTTGCCGATAAAGGCCGGCAGCAGCTGTTCGAGCACCGCGCTGCGGTCGAACAGCCCGCGCAGTTGCCAGTCACTTTTGCTCAACGGTGTGACCAGCACGCTTTTATTCAACTCGTCCGGGGTCAACGCACTGGCCCACTGTGCGGGCATGCCGCTGTCACGGCTGACCACACGGTGATTCAAGCGATTCTCGATCGCCCACATCGGGCGCTGGCCCTGGGCATCCTGGCGGGTCAGGTTGGCCAGGTAAGTGGGCGCCAGGCGCAGCGCCCAGTACAGTTTCGACCCACCGCTGGGCTGGTGCAGCAACAGATAGATGACGGTGCCGTCGCTGTCGTTGCTCAGGTAATAGGCTTGGGCGTGGCTGCGCTTGACCAGTTCTTCGAGCAGGGCGCTGTCCTGGCTGTCGCTGGCGGTGTCGCTGATCAATGCGCCGCTGGGGGCGAGCAGGGCGAAGCTGCGCAATTCTGGAAATGAGCGCTGTAACGTGTGCATCAGGGCCAGTTGTTGTTCGGCGTTGCGCGGCGGCTCGACGATCGGCAGCAGATTCAAGGCGATCTGTGCGCTCAGGGCCATATTCTGGCTGATCTGTTCGGCCAGGTCGGCGCTGTAATCGATGGTGTATTGCTGCTGGTTTTTCTGGTTTTGCTGCAATTGGTCCAGCAGTTGCCAGAACAATAACGCGAGCAACACCAGCACAAGCGTCGCCAACGCGCCTTTAAAAGTGCCGTGCAGGGGCGCTCCCGGCGCTAGATGAGCGGCGCGCAAGGGCGTGGGCGGCGTGACTTTGGACAAGCTGTGATCCTGCGGTTTGGCTGGACTGGCGCGCGACGTGCACTATAAGCCGGACGCCCGGAGGGCGGCTAGCATGCCTTGAGTTGTGGCAAAGTGCCAGTCCCGCCTGGCTGGACTGCCCCAGCGCATTCAGGTAGCTTTGCCGGTTACGCGGGGGCGTTCCAGCCCCAGACATTCAGGCTTTTTTTCGCTCGCCGGCATTGATGATAGTCAACGGCCCGCGCGGCGCATGGCCTGGCACGGGCTTCGTCCGCTTAATTCATCAGTCACTGACGCTAGGTTCACCATGGCTCAATACGTCTTCACCATGCATCGGCTGGGAAAAGTTGTTCCGCCGAAGCGGGAAATCCTGAAAAACATTTCTCTGTCTTTCTTCCCTGGCGCCAAGATCGGCGTGCTCGGCCTCAACGGTTCGGGTAAATCCACGCTGCTGAAAATCATGGCCGGCGTCGACACCGAGTTCGAAGGCGAAGCCCGCCCGATGCCGGACCTGAACATCGGCTACCTGCCCCAGGAGCCGATCCTGGACCCGACCAAGACCGTGCGTGAAGTGGTCGAAGAGGCCGTCAGCGTGATCAAGGACGCCCAGGCGCGCCTGGACGAGGTCTACGCCGCCTACGCCGAGCCGGATGCCGACTTCGACAAGCTGGCCGCCGAACAGGCCAAGCTTGAAGCCATCCTGCAGGCCGGCGACGGTCATAACCTGGAGCGCCAGCTGGAAGTCGCCGCTGACGCCCTGCGCCTGCCGGCCTGGGACGCCAAGGTCGAACACTTGTCCGGTGGCGAGAAGCGCCGTGTGGCGCTGTGCCGCCTGCTGCTGTCGGCTCCCGACATGTTGCTGCTCGACGAACCGACCAACCACCTGGACGCCGATTCCGTCGCCTGGCTGGAGCACTTCCTGCACGACTTCCCGGGCACCGTGGTGGCGATCACGCACGACCGTTACTTCCTGGACAACGTCGCCGGCTGGATCCTCGAGCTCGACCGTGGCGCCGGTATCCCTTACGAGGGCAACTACTCCGGTTGGCTGGAAGCCAAGTCCGACCGTCTGGCCGCCGAATCCAAGCAGCAATCGGCCCATGAAAAAGCCATGAAGGAAGAACTGGAGTGGGTGCGCAAAGGCGCCAAGGCCCGTCAGTCCAAATCCAAGGCCCGTTTGCAACGCTTTGAAGAAATGCAGTCGCAGGAATTCCAGAAGCGCAGCGAGACCAACGAGATCTACATCCCGGCCGGTCCGCGCCTGGGTGACAAGGTCATCGAGTTCAAGAACGTCAGCAAAGGCTATGGCGACCGCGTGCTGATCGACAACCTGTCGTTCTCCATGCCAAAAGGCGCAATTGTCGGCGTTATCGGCGGTAACGGTGCGGGTAAATCCACGCTGTTCCGCATGCTGATGGGCAAGGAAACCCCGGATTCGGGCAGCATCGAGATCGGCGAAACCGTGCAACTGGCCTGTGTGGACCAGAGCCGTGAAGACCTCGATGGCAGCAAGACGGTGTTCCAGCAGATTTCCGACGGCTCCGACCAGATCCGTATCGGCAACTATGAAATCCCGGCGCGGACCTATGTGGGCCGTTTCAACTTCAAGGGCGGCGACCAGCAGAAGTTCGTCAAGGACCTGTCCGGTGGTGAGCGTGGCCGCTTGCACCTGGCCCTGACCTTGAAGGAAGGCGGCAACGTGTTGCTGCTCGACGAACCGTCCAACGACCTCGACGTTGAAACCCTGCGCTCCCTGGAAGAGGCCCTGCTGGACTTCCCGGGCGCCGCCATTGTGATCTCTCACGATCGGTGGTTCCTTGACCGCGTTGCGACCCACATCCTGGCTTACGAGGATGATTCGCAAGCAGTGTTCTTCGAAGGCAACTACACCGAGTACGAAGCGGACCGTAAAAAGCGCTTGGGCGAAGCCGCTGCCCAGCCGCACCGGGTACGCCACAAGAAACTGGCCTGATTGGGCAACGGGCGCCGCCCTGGCAGCGCCTGTACGCAGCAGCCTGTAGAAAAATACCCCTCGCGCAGGGGTATTTTTTTGCCCGGATTATGCCAGCGGCGCCAGCGCCGGCCGGCCTTGCAGCAATTCACCGACCACGCCCATGAACGCCTCGACCAACAGCGAGCGTGACTGTGAGCGCGTGAGGATCAGCAGGTGCACCCAGGCTTCGGGGTCTGCCAATGGTCGGTAGACCACGCCTTGCCTGGCCAGGGTGCGGGTGCACTGGGGCACCAGCGAGACACCCTGGCCTGCCGCCACCAGGGCGATGATCGAAGTGATCTGGCGCCCCGCGGGGCCCGGGCGCAGCGTCAGGCCGTGGCGTTGATACAGCTGCTCGATGGAACCGTTGAGGCCCGAACCGTAGTCGCTGGGAAACAGAATCAACGGAAACTCACTGAGCTGGGTGAGGGTGACTTCGTCCTGGCCCGCTAATGGGTTGTCGCTGCAAAGCGCTGCGACCAGGGGTTCCTGCCCCAACGACAACACCTCGACGTCGGTTTGCCCGGGCTCCGGCAGCAGGCGGCTCATGCCGATGTCGATGCGACCGTCCAGCACGTGCGCATGCAGGCTGCCGGAAGCACTCTCTACCAGGGTCAGTTGCACCTCGGGAAAACGCTGGGCGAAGGCTTGCAGGGTTTGGCTGAACAGCTCCGACAGTGCGATGGAGCTGGCATAGCCCACCACCAGTTGACCGGTGGTGCCGGCGGCCAGCTTGGCGGCAATGTCCTGCGCGAGCCGGGCATGCTCCAGCGCGGCGCGGGCATAGGGTAGAAAGTGCCGGCCCTGGGCGGTCAGGGTGACCGTGCGGCTGGTGCGGTCGAACAGGCGAAAGCCGAGCTCGGTTTCCAGGGCCGAGATCTGCCGCGTCAGGGGCGGCTGGGCGAGGTGCAGGCGCTGCGCCGCGCGACCGAAGTGCAACTCTTCGGCGACCGTCAGGAAGTAACGTAACTTGCGTAAATCAAGCATTCTGTTTCCTGGGTATTGATCGGTCCGAATTCGGTATTGGTGTTCGCCACGCTGGGCATTCTATAAAGATCCTCGACAATAAGACGAGAGGTCCCATGAACCCGCGCTTGCATCACGCCCGCCTTGCCGTGTTTCTGTGTGGCTGTGCGGCGTTCCTGAATCTCTACGCGACCCAGAGCATCCTGCCTGTGTTTGCCGCAAGCTTCCAGGTGAGCGCCCGGCAGGCCGGGTGGAGCATTACCGTAACCACCCTGGCGGTGGCGCTGACTGCGCCGTTTGTCGGGCGCCTGACCGGACGTTTCGAGCAACGCACAGTGATTGTCGCGGCCGCCTTGCTGCTGGCGCTGCCGACGCTGCTGACGGCCTATGTGGACAGCTTTGCCGAGCTGCTGGTGTGGCGGTTTATCGAGGGTATGTTGATCCCGGTGGTGTTCGCCACCAGCGTGGCCTATATCGGCGACCGCTGGCGCGCAGCGACCGTCACCGAAATCACCAGCCTGTACGTCGCGGGTACGGTACTCGGCGGGTTTGCCGGGCGCTTTGTCTCCGGGGTCATGACCCAATATGTCGGCTGGCGCGAAGCCTTCGAGCTGTTGGCGGTGATCAGCCTGGCGGTCGGCCTGCTGATCCTGTTGCTGCTGCCGGCCAATCCAGTGACACGTCCCAACCTCGCGGCCATGGGCACGCACGGGATGCGCCGGCTTCTGCGCAAACCCTTGCTGGCGGCCTATGGCGTCGGTTTCTGCGTGCTGTTCTCACAAGTCGCCACCTTTACCTATGCCGGCCTGTATCTCAGCCAGGCACCGTTCAACCTGGGCGCCGCCGCCCTGGGGACACTGTATGCCGTGTTCCTGCTGGCGCTGGTGGTGATTCCCATTGCCGGGCGCTTGAGCAAATCGCGACCGCACTCGCAGTTACTGAGCGCCGCCGTGGCGCTCGGCCTCTGCGGTTCGGCCCTGACCTTGTTGCCGTCCCTGGGGCTGATCGTGCTGGGCCTGGCCCTGAGCTCGACCGGCGTATTCCTGGCCCAGGCCTGCGCCAATGCCTACATCGCCACCACGGCCGGGCAGGACAAGTCCGGCGCCGTGGGCCTGTACCTGACCGGCTATTACCTGGGCGGCAGCGCCGGCGCCGTGGCCCCGGCGCTGCTCTGGGAGCAGTGGGGCTGGCCGGGCTGCGTGGCGTTGATCGCAGGTTTTCAGCTGTTGTCGCTGGTAATCGCCCTGCTGGGCTGGAAACCGGTAAACAGCCAGGCACCGATCGCCGGCCGACGCGGCAAACCGGCCTGATTTTTTCATCCAATAAAGGACTATGAGAGGTGAATATGACTGACACCCTGATCAAGCGCAGCCAGCTGTTGAAAATCGTCGAACCGGTATTGAATGACATGCCGGCCAGTACCTTGCGGCATGCCCTGTTCGAAGCCGTTTGGGCTCAGGAAGAGGCATTGATGGATATCGAAGAGGCTTTTGCGCGACTCACCTCGCGTCGGCATTCGCCGGCGGTACTGCGCAAGTTCTTCGCCAGCTGGTCGAAAACCAATAACTCGGCGGCCAGTGTGTCCGGCCTGGCCAACCGGATTACCTTGCTGGCGCGTTCCGACGCAGGCTCTGCTGCTGCCGCGCAGCTGTACCGTGCATGCGGCAGCCTGCAGCGCATTACCGATGAAGACTTGGGCGCGTTGGGCAACACCGTGCACGCGGACCTGTTCTACACCATGGCGACCGCGCTGTGCGGCGATGACCAGTGGATGTTGAAGGACAATTGCCTGCCTTCGGCGCAGGCCTTCAAGGATTGGACCGACAGCCGTCGCCTGCGTGATCGCGACCTGTTGCAGGGCTTGCTGACCACGTTGATCCACGAGGTGTACACCCACGGCGAAGTGGAGTTCATCCATCCGTTGTACTCGCAGTGGTTCGTGCGGGACATGGGCGTGCCGCCGGAGAAATCCCGTGCGACGGTGGCCTGGGTCACCGTGCACACCGGCGGCACCGAGAGCAACCATTTCGCCCATGCGGTGGCGGCGGTGAACGAGTTCACCAGCGCCCTGCAGATTGAAGTGGACCCCGCCACGGCGCGCGACATTTTTGCCGAATACCTGCAGCGTAAAGCCAGCGTGATGAACGACTGTGCACAGTTGCTGGGTTGAACCGGCGGTTTAGCCTGAGAGCCTCTGACCCAGATGAACACCCTGAAGCAAACCGCAGCCCCGTCGTTGTCGCCGCCTGACTCGGCAAGCGTGCGTCGCCGTTCCCTGGTGGCCGGTTGCGGCGCGCATGCCGTGCACGACGGCCTGACCGATGTGATCTACGTGCTGTTGCCGATCTGGCAAGCGCAATTCGGCCTCAGCTACGCCCAGGTCGGCCTGTTGCGCGGTGCCTATGCGGGCATGATGGCCGGTTTCCAGCTACTGGCCAGCCGCGCTGCGGCGCGCTGGGGACGCGAACGTCTGCTGGTGGGCGGCACTGCGCTCGCGGGCCTGGCCTACCTGCTGGCCGGCCAGGCCGGTGGGCTGGCGGTGCTGCTGGTGGCGCTGCTGCTGGGCGGTCTGGGTGCAAGTACGCAGCACCCCCTGGCTTCGTCGCTGATCACCGATACCCACGAGGCGGGCGGGGGCGTCAAACAAGCGCTGTCGCAATACAACTTCAGCGGGGATATCGGCAAGACCCTGATCCCGGGGTTGATCGGCCTGTTGCTGGCGGTTATCAGTTGGCGCGCCAGTGTCACCCTGCTGGGTGTACTCGGGCTGCTGGCGGCCGGCCTGTTGTGGTGGCTGATCCCGGCACGCACCGAGGGTTCGGCGGCGCCGGTGAAAGCCACTCGCGCGGGCGGCGGCGCCGGTTCCGCGAGCGGGCTGCGCGCGCTGATCGTGACCGGCACGCTGGACAGCGCAGTGCGCATGGGTTTTCTCACGTTCCTGCCGTTTTTGCTCAAGGCCAAGGGGGCCGGGCCTGCGGGCATTGGCCTGGCGCTGACGATGCTGTTCGTGGGGGGCGCGTTCGGCAAATTGTTGTGCGGTTACCTCGGTGCGCGCATCGGCATGATGAAGACGGTGTGGGCCACGGAGTTCACCACGGCGGTGCTGATCGTCATGGCGGTGTACCTGCCCTACGCCGGCTTGATGGTGATGTTGCCGCTGCTGGGGCTGGCGCTCAATGGCACGTCGTCGGTGCTGTACGGCGCGGTGCCGGACCTGGCGGGGCCGGGCCGGCGCGACCAGGCGTTTGCAGTGTTCTACACCGGCACCATCGGTGGCGGCGCATTGGCGCCGGTGCTGTTCGGCAGCCTCGGAGATACCACCGGCGTGCCCGTGGCCGTCTTATTGCTGGCCGCCACCTTGTTGCTCACCTTGCCGCTGTCCTGGCGGGTTCAGCGAGGGCTGGAGGCCCAGGCCCGGTAGGGCGAACGAATTTTTCAGCGTGTTCTGGCAGGTATAACAATGAATAACAGTGAACCGTCTGCCGTGTCATTGCCGTTGTCCCGGCGTGCGCAACGCCTCAGCGCACCGGGCACGTCCAGCATGCGCAGCAAAGCCAATGCCTTGAAAGAAGCCGGCGTCAACGTGATCAATTTTGCCGCCGGTGAATTGACCTTCGATGCCTGCCCGGCCATGAAAGCTGCTGCAAGCGATGCGCTGGCCAATGCGCGCAACCGCTATACGCCGCCCATCGGCTTGCCCCAGTTGCGCCAGGCGCTGGCGCAGCGGGTCACTCAGCGCTGCGGCGTGAACTACACCGCCGATGAAGTCGCCGTAACCGCCGGTGCCAAGCAGGCGCTGTATAACGCCGCAATGGTACTGCTCGATCCGGGGGATGAGGTCATCGTTGCGCTGCCGTACTGGGAAACCTTTCCCACCCAGATCCAGTTGGCCGGTGGCGTTCCGGTCTATGTCGACACGGCAGCCGATGACTATCGCCTCACCTGCGCGGCAGTCGAAAACGCCCTGACCTCACGCACCCGCATGATTGTGATCAACACCCCGAACAATCCGACGGGCACGGTTTATCAGCGCGAACAACTGTTGGGGATCGCTCGGCTCGCGTTCGAACACCGGCTGTGGGTGGTGTTCGACGAGTGCTACCGCAAGCTGGTGCGCGCGCCCCATGAACATCACAACATCGTCTCGCTGTTTGCGCCGCTCAAACACCAGACGGTGCTGGTCGATTCGTTTTCCAAGAGCCACGCGGTCACCGGCTGGCGGGTAGGGTATGCGTGCGCGCCCGCGGCGGTCATCGCCGCCATGCACAACCTGCAGGGGCACACGACATCCAACCCCAGCAGCCTCTCTCAATACGCCGCGCTCGGCACCCTGATGGCGGACGCGCCGCACTTTACCCGCCAGGTCAACGCCTTCCTCGACCAGCAACTGCTCGCGGCCTGCACTTGCCTGGGGCATATCGATGACATCACCTGCGCCCCGCCGGAAGGGGCGTTCTATCTGTTTGTCGATGTGTCGCGCAAATTGGGTGGCCGCTACCTGGGCACCGTTATCCGCGATGTCGACCACCTGGCCGATCTGTTATTGACCGAGGCCCATATCGCGGTGGTGCCCGGCTCCGGCTGCGGCGACCGCAACAGTATCCGCATCTCCTACGCCGTTGAGCGTGAAGCGTTGATCGAAGGCCTCACGCGCTTCGCGCGCTTCATGGCAGAAATCGTTGCGCACTAACCCCACCCAAAAGGATATGAGCCGTGGAAAATCTGAGCCGCCAATTTATCGGGTACGTGAACCAGGCGCTGGTGGATGTCGAGGACCGACATCTGGCCCAGGCCCTGCTCAGCGGTTTCAACCGCCAGCCTGCCGAGCTGGACAGGTACTGCGAGACCTATGTCGACATGACTTCCAGTAACTGGAGCGAGTCGTCGTTGTGTACGTTCTTCTGCGGCTGGCGCAGCCCGGACGGCGCCGCCCATGCTGTCTCAAGCATCATTGTGCGCATTCTCCAGGAGTCGGCATCCCTGGCCGACGACGCTCGGCTGCAGATGCTCGACGCGGCGGCGCACTGTGGCGAGATCATTGTCGAGGACATCGGATTGGGCGAAATGCACGGGCATCCGCACCACTCCAAACTGTATTACCGCATGGCTTCGGCGATATGCGGCTCGGATGAATGGCGCCTGCAGGACAAATTCCTGAACCCGATCACCAAGGAATTTTCCGGCTGGGTTGGCGAAAAACGCCCGTTGGCGCCGCAGCTCATTGAGGCGCTGGAAATGATGGCCATGACGGAGCTGTTCAACACCGGCGAATACAACCTGATGACGCCGTTATGGAAGCAGTGGTTGCGCGATGTGCGCGGCTACAGCGCCGGTGAGGCCAGCCGCGTGGCGAGCTTTCTCAGCGTGCATTGCGGCAGCGTGGAAGCGCGCCACTTCAAGCATGCGGCAGAGGCGTTGCGGTTGTACGCCAGCGCCACCGGGCAGGCCGTGGATTACAGCCGTATCGCGCGGCTATCCGGGGAATACGTGGCCAGGGCCTGTGAGCATCTGCAAAAGATGGCGTCGGTGCTCAAGTGTGAACAGCCCGCCTGGGATTGAGGCGGCCCGATAACCCCCGTTGTGCCGCTGACCTGGAGCCTGAACCTTATGATGGACACCGAAGCGCGCCGACGCCCTCTGTCGGCGCTACTGGATAGCACCCGTTGCCTGCGCGTACTCGAAGCCCATAGCCCGATATCGGCGTTGCTCGCGCAGCGCGCCAGGCTGGAAATCAGCCCCGGTCATACGGTGGGGTACGACGCCATCTGGTCCAGTTCGCTGACCGACTCGACCCAGCGCGGGTTACCCGATATCGAAATTCTCTCGCCCAGCAACCGCTTGCCGGGGATCCGCGAAATATTCGATGTGTGTTCGCTGCCGCTGATATTCGACGCCGACACCGGCGGCAAGCCCGAACATTTCGCGATTCATATCAAGATGCTGGAGCGTGCGGGCGTCTCTGCGGTGGTGATCGAAGACAAGTGCGGCTTGAAGAAGAACTCGCTGTTCGGTACCGAAGTCGACCAGGCGCAGGAGCCCATCGAGACCTTTTGCGCCAAGCTCCAGGCCGGTTGCGCCAGTCGCGCCGGCTCGGGGCTGATGCTGATTGCACGGTGTGAAAGCTTGATCCTCGATCGCGGTATGGAAGAGGCGATGGCGCGGTGCCTGGCGTATGTGGAGGCGGGGGCGGATGGCATCATGATCCACAGCCGCAGACAGGATGGCCTGGAAATCCTCGAGTTCGCCAGGCAGTTTCGTCGGCAACGGCCCAAGGTTCCGCTGATTTGTGTGCCCACCAGCTACGCTCACCTGAAGTTCGAGGTGTTGGAGCAGGCAGGTTTCAACGCGGTGATTTACGCCAATCACATGTTGCGCAGTGCCTATCTGGCTATGCGCGACACCGCGGTGGGCATACTCGCCCATGGCAGGACCCTGGAACTGGAGCCGCGCTGCCTGGGCATCGAGGAGATACTCGACCTGGTGCCCGGGACGCGCTAACGCGATGCGCGGGGCTGTCGTACAGCCTTTCACTCATTGGTGCATGTGTCGGGTTGAAATCCCCGTTTCAGGGCGAAAATCGCTGTTTATTTATACAAATGCACCATTTAAATTCATAAAGGCGACATTTTGCCCTGTCGCGGTGCGAAATGAATTGATAAAGTCCGGCTCAATCTCTGTTTAACAACAATCATTTTGCCGAGACTTTTCATGAGCGAATCCGTCGAATCCTTCCTTGCCCACCTCAAGAAACGCGACCCCGACCAACCGGAATTCCATCAGGCCGTAGAAGAAGTCCTGCGCAGTCTGTGGCCGTTTCTTGAAGCCAACCCCCATTACCTGGCCTCGGGCATCCTGGAGCGCATGTGCGAGCCGGAACGCGCCATTACCTTTCGGGTGTCGTGGGAGGATGACCATGGCAAGGTCCAGGTCAATCGCGGTTTCCGTATCCAGATGAACAGTGCCATCGGCCCGTACAAGGGCGGTTTGCGCTTCCATCCCTCGGTGAACCTGGGCGTGTTGAAATTCCTCGCCTTCGAGCAGACCTTCAAGAACTCCCTGACCTCGTTGCCCATGGGCGGCGGCAAAGGCGGTTCGGACTTCGATCCCAAGGGCAAGAGCGACGCCGAAGTGATGCGCTTCTGCCAGGCGTTCATGAGCGAGCTGTACCGCCACATCGGTGCGGACGTGGACGTACCGGCCGGCGATATCGGCGTGGGCGCACGGGAAATCGGCTTCCTGTTCGGTCAGTACAAACGCCTGGGCAATCAGTTCACGTCCGTCCTGACCGGCAAAGGCATGACCTACGGCGGCAGCTTGATCCGTCCGGAAGCCACTGGTTTTGGCTGTGTGTATTTCGCTGAGGAAATGCTCAAGCGCCAGGGCCAGCGGGTCGAGGGCAAGCGCGTGGCGATCTCGGGTTCCGGCAACGTGGCGCAATACGCGGCGCGTAAAGTGATGGACCTGGGGGGCAAGGTGGTTTCCCTGTCGGACTCCGAAGGGACGTTGTACGCCGAAAGCGGTTTGACCGAGGAACAATGGTCGGCCCTGCTGGCGCTGAAAAACGTGCAGCGTGGTCGTATCAGCGAACTGGCCGAGCGTTTCGGCCTGGAGTTTCGCAAGGGTCAAACACCCTGGGCGCTGGCGTGCGATATCGCGCTGCCCTGCGCCACCCAGAACGAACTCGACGCTGATGCTGCCCGCACACTGTTGCGCAATGGCTGCATCTGCGTGGCCGAAGGCGCCAACATGCCGACCACCCTTGAAGCGGTGGATATCTTTATCGACGCGGGCATTCTGTTCGCGCCGGGCAAGGCATCCAATGCCGGCGGCGTGGCCGTCAGTGGCCTGGAGATGTCGCAGAACGCCATGCGCCTGCTATGGACCGCGGGTGAAGTGGACAGCAAGCTGCACAACATCATGCAGTCGATCCACCATGCCTGCGTGCACTACGGCGAGGAAAATGGCCGGGTCAACTATGTGAAGGGCGCGAACATCGCAGGCTTCGTCAAAGTCGCCGACGCGATGCTGGCCCAGGGCATCGTCTAGACGTCGGGTTCGATGCGCAGCACTTCGATCAACTGATCGCCGACGGGCCGTCGCCACAGCACCTCGTCACCCACCTGGGCGCCCAGTAACGCGCGGCCCAGGGGCGAACCCCAGTTGATCAGGCCCGCGTTGGCGTCGGCCTGGTCTTCGCCGACTAACTGGATGCGTTGCTGCTCGTCCTGCTCGTTGGCGAAGGTCACCCAACTGCCGATCTGTACCTTGTCGATAGCGGTGGCCGGCGCAACGACCTGGGCGCTGTGTACACGCTGGTTGAAGTAGCGCAAATCCCGCTCAAGATCGGCCTGGCGTTGCTTGTCTGCCTGCTCGCCCTTGGCGGATTCGTTGCTGTATGCCTGCTGCAATTGCGCCACCTTGGCCTGCAGTTGCGCCAACCCTTGCGCGGTCAGGCGGTTGGGCTGTTCGCTGACCTGACGCTCCACCGGCTGGTCGGCCTGGGCGGCAGCGTTGTCCTCATTTACAAAAGCTCGGCTCATGACGTTCTCCTTCAATGGAGTTTGGGCCATGTTCACCGCCAGATCGTTCCCACGCTCATTGCGAGCGATAGGCTTTGGCCGCGTCACGGTCTTTTTCCTCCTGCCACTCGTGCTCGCGATCGTTCCTGCGGTTGTCCTGATACTCGCGCAGTTCCTCGTTCTCACGCATGGCTTTGCACTGGCGGAAACCGTCTTCCCAGCCTTCGGCGTAGTGCCGATCTTTCAGATAGCGTGGAACGTTCTTGCGAAACTCGCCCGTGATCACCCCGGCGGCCTGGCGACCGCTGCTGCAGCCGTCGTCAAAGCCGTCAGCGAACGCGGGTGGATAACCCTTGGCCAGCAACTCCTGATGGGTTGTCTGGCAGCCCGTCAGCCACACCACTGCACACAGCATTAGCGCATACCGCCACATGGCGTACTCCCTGGCCGATCCACGGCTGATAGGGAGAGTCTAGAAGGGGATTTGTCGGCTGCATGTGAAAGCGATGTGGACTGTGGGAGATTTTTAACCAAGCACAAAACCAAATGTGGGAGGGGGCTTGCCCCCGATGGCGGTGTGTCAGTCAAGCTTCCCGTCACTGACACTCTGCTATCGGGGGCAAGCCCCCTCCCACATTTGGATTTTCACCAGGCTTGAGTCAGTAGTGGTACCACTTCACTTCGAGCATCACTTCATTGACCGGCGTCGACAGGTGGCTGTACTCGCGCTGGGCGCTCAGGCGCAGACCCAGGTTGCGTGACAGTTCCCATTGCTGGTTGAGGCTGATGCTGCGCCGCACTTCGCCATTGGTGAAGAAATCACCCTTGGCTTCCAGGCTCAGGTTGCCCAGTGGGTTCTTCCACAACACGCCGGTATTGAAGCCGGCAGCGGGGGAGATGGCTTCGCTGAAGTCATTGTTGTGTTCCACCCGCACGGTGCCGAGGGCGAAGCCGAGCATGTCGTCCGACAGCTGCCAGGTGCCACCGGCGCCGCCGTTGACGTGGGCCACCAGGGTTTCGTCGTCATGTTTGCCCGGCACCCGCTCCAGGCCGCCGGTGACTTGCCAGGACCACGGCTGCAACAGGGCGTTGCGCGGGGTCAGGGAGCGGATGGTGGCCAGGTCCAGTTGCTGCAATTGCCAGTGGTTGCCTTCGTACTGGCGCAGTTTCATCTGCAGGATTTCGATTTGTGCGCCCAGGGGGAAGCCTTCGGCGTTGTCGTTGAGGTCGTGATAGGCCATGCGCAGGCCGTATTCGCCGAAGGCTTTGTCGCCACGGGTGCCGATGCCGGCCTGCCAGGTGCGCGACTCATGGCCGTTTTCCGGCAGGCCGGGCGGGGTGATCTTCAGGTCGGGCGCCGGGTTCTGATTGATCGCGCGCAGCAGTTCGAAGCTGCGCTGGGAGCGTGCGGTGTCGCGTTCCAGGCCGTTGGCACGGTAGCGGCCGAGGCGATAGGCGGCGTCCACCACCAGGGCCTGGCGCTCGCGAGGCAGCGCCTTGAAGGCAGGCTCCTGCAACTGTTTCTGGTCATCGCTGATCTTCAGTACCCATTGCTGCTCATCGCTGTCGAGCGGTTTGGCGCGCTCGAGCAGCTCGCGTTCGCGGGACGGACGATAGTCGATCTTTTCCACCAGACCCGCGTCCTTTACCGCTTTGACGGTATCGGTCGGGATCGCGGTGAGCGGGAATTGCTCGGTCAGGCGCAGGCCGGGGCGCGCCACTTGCAGCAGTTCCAGCAGGCGGTAGGAGCAGTTTTCATCGAAGAAGAAGTAGTCGAACTGGATCTGTTTGAGTTCCCACACGTGCTCGACCATGCGCTTGGTCTCGACTTCGGTGAGGTTCAGGCGGTATTCCCACAGGTCACGGTTTTCCAGGCTGCGGTATTCGGAGAGTTTCTCCTGGTAGGGCACCAGGGCGAACAGGCCGGGGTAGCCGCCCATCAGGCCCTTCCAGGCATACAGAATGCTGTTGTCCGAGCCTTCGATATAGGCGCCGAAGTTGATTGCGTAGCTGAGCAGGGCGGTGTTGTTGCTCTGCACGTCGGCCTGGTCGATGCGCAGCAGGGTGTGGCCGAACATCGACGAGGGGCTGTTGAGGTACGCCGCCGGGAAAATCATCACCGCGCTGTGGGGCGCGACGTCCGAGAACCACTGTTTGAACTCTTTGCAGTCCACGGCAGGCAGGTCGGTCAGTTGCAACTGATCCTTGAGCCAGCGGGTGCGGGCGGGGTAGACGCATTGGGCATGTTTTTCGCCCAGGCTGGCCGGTGCGTAGAGCGCATCCACAGTGGCCTTGAGTTCGGCGTCCGGATGATGCGCGCCGTCAGCGGCGAGAAAGAATTTCTTGTCGCTGACATAGCTGCGCCAGCCATTGATCTTGCCGGCCTCGTAGTGCCCCAGCGAAAGCCAGAACGGATCATTGGCCAGTTGCTGCAAACGTTGATCGTCGAGGTGCGGGGCCGCGTGCAGCGGGGCGCAGGCGAAGAGAGCCAGGCAAGCGAGGCGTTTGAGCATGGGGGCTACTTAAGTCGGACTGAAAAAAAGACCCAAGGGGGACAGGTCGAAAAAACAAAACCCGCGCCTCGAAAGACGCGGGTGGGTCGAGCTTAAGCCTGGGTAGCGTATTTCGCCAGACGGGCATCGCTTTTCAGTACGGCAATGGTGTTGTTGTGCACGTCATCAGCAGTCACGTCAGCCTTGCTGAAGATCTGCTGGAAGTGCTCGTGGGTCACGGCCGCGAAGTGATCGCGATCTTCCGGAGCCACACCCAGTACCACCGCGTAGGTGGTCAGTGCTTCGCCGTTGCCTTTGGCCATGTCTTCGGACAGCTCGTTCATCATGCCATTCATGGCAATCCAGGACTTGCCGCCGTAGGTCAGGGCGCTGTTGGTGCTGCAACCGTTGGTGCCCGAGGTCATGCCGAAGGTGGCGTTACCCGAGGTGCCGTTGGTGGTGGAAGCCAGGAAGTGAGCAGGAGTACCGCGCTGGCCTTCAAACAACATGTTGCCCCAACCGCAGTTCGGGCCACCTGGTGCTTCTGCCATTGCATTGAGGGAGACGACGGTGAAGAGAGTACCAAGAAGGATCCGTTTCATAGCTTTGTTCTCTTTGTGTGCAAACCAATGGACAAGGGTTCAGGCGCTTCGCAGCACCCTAGGGGCCAGTTATTAGTCCAACCCGCGCAGTTTGGAGTTTAGGCACGTTCCCTGGGTTCCGTGAGTTTTTATAAAACATTCAGTCTTGAACGATTTTTTTGTGGGACGCGTACCGTGGCTATGCTTTCCCAACAGCGCGCCTTGCCAGAGCGCGCAACCGAGAGCCAGAATGCCCCCATCTGCCCCGCCTGATGTAAGGAAGCCCGATGCCTGATCCTGTTGCTGCCAGCTTGCGTCTAGCGCCCGAAGCGCTGACTCGCCCTTTCTCCGCTGAACAGTTCAGCTTCTCGACCACCAATGATTTGGAGCCCTTTCGCGGTGTGCTTGGCCAGGAACGTGCGGTTGAAGCCTTGCAGTTCGGTGTGGCCATGCCACGCCCCGGTTACAACGTGTTTGTCATGGGCGAGCCCGGCACCGGTCGCTTTTCATTCGTCAAACGTTACTTGAAGGCCGAAGGCAAACGCCTGCAAACCCCGTCGGACTGGGTTTATGTGAATAATTTCGACGAGCCGCGCGAACCGCGCGCGCTGGAATTGCCAGGCGGCGGCGCTGCAGCGTTTATCACCGATATCAACGCGCTGGTCGACAACCTGGTGGCGACCTTCCCGGCGGTGTTTGAGCACCCGACGTATCAACAGCGCAAAAGCGCCATCGACCGGGCGTTCAACCAGCGTTATGACAAGGCCCTGGACGTGATCGAGCGCCTGGCCCTGGAAAAAGACGTGGCGCTGTACCGCGACAGCTCCAACATTGCCTTCACGCCGATGCTTGACGGCAAGGCGCTGGACGAAGCGGAGTTCTCGCAGCTGCCGGAAGCCGACCGCGAGCGCTTCCACACTGATATTTCCGAGCTGGAAGAGCGCCTCAACGAAGAGTTGGCGAGCCTGCCGCAGTGGAAGCGTGAGTCAAACAACCAACTGCGCCAGTTCAACGAAGAAACCATCACCCTGGCCCTGCAGCCTTTGCTTGCGCCACTGTCGGAAAAGTACGCGGAAAACGCCGCCGTCTGCGGTTACCTGCAGGCCATGCAGGTGTATCTGCTCAAAACCGTGGTCGAGCAATTGGTCGACGACGCCAAGACCGATGCCCAGGCGCGCAAGTTGCTCGAAGAGCAATACTGCCCAAGCCTGGTGGTGGGGCATCCGCTCAACGGCGGCGCGCCGGTGGTGTTTGAACCGCACCCGACCTACGACAACCTGTTCGGCCGTATCGAATACAGCACCGACCAGGGCGCGCTTTACACCACGTATCGTCAACTGCGCCCGGGTGCGTTGCACCGCGCCAATGGCGGTTTCCTGATTCTTGAAGCCGAGAAGATGCTCAGCGAGCCGTTTGTGTGGGATGCGCTCAAGCGTTCCCTGCAATCACGCAAGCTGAAGATGGAGTCGCCGCTGGGCGAACTGGGACGCCTGGCCACCGTGACCCTCAACCCGCAGATGATTCCGTTGCAGGTCAAGGTGATCATCATCGGGTCGCGCCAGTTGTACTACGCGTTGCAGGACGCCGATCCGGACTTCCAGGAAATGTTCCGGGTGCTGGTGGACTTCGACGAAGACATCCCGATGGTCGACGAAAGCCTGGAGCAGTTCGCCCAGTTGCTCAAAACCCGCACCTCGGAAGAAGGCATGGCGCCGCTGACGTCGGATGCGGTGGCGCGGCTGGCGACCTACAGCGCACGCCTGGCCGAACATCAGGGCCGTTTGTCGGCGCGCATCGGTGATTTGTTCCAGTTGGTCAGCGAGGCGGACTTCATTCGTCACCTGGCGGGCGACGAAATGACCGATGCCGGGCATATCGAGCGCGCGCTCAAGGCCAAGGCCACGCGCACCGGCCGCGTGTCGGCGCGGATTCTCGATGACATGCTCGCCGGGGTGATCCTGATCGACACCGCCGGTGCCGCCGTCGGCAAGTGCAACGGGCTGACGGTGCTGGAGGTCGGGGATTCGGCGTTTGGCGTACCGGCGCGGATTTCCGCCACGGTGTACCCGGGCGGCAGCGGCATTGTCGACATCGAACGTGAGGTCAACCTCGGTCAGCCGATTCACTCCAAGGGCGTGATGATCCTCACCGGTTACCTGGGCAGCCGTTACGCTCAGGAATTCCCGCTGGCGATCTCGGCCAGCATCGCGCTGGAGCAGTCCTACGGTTACGTGGATGGCGACAGTGCTTCCCTGGGCGAGGCCTGCACCTTGATCTCAGCGTTGTCGAAGACGCCGCTCAAGCAGTGCTTTGCCATTACCGGCTCGATCAACCAGTTTGGCGAAGTGCAGGCAGTGGGCGGGGTCAACGAGAAGATCGAAGGCTTCTTCCGCCTGTGCGAAGCGCGCGGGTTGACCGGTGAACAGGGCGCGATCATTCCCAAGGCCAACGTGGCCACGCTGATGCTCGACGAAAAGGTATTGCAGGCGGTGCGCGCCGGGCAATTCCATATCTATGCGGTGCGCCAGGCGGATGAAGCGTTGAGCCTGCTGGTGGGCGAGGATGCCGGTGAGCCGGATGCGGAAGGGCAGTTCCCGGAAGGCACGGTCAATGCGCGGGTGGTGGAGCGCTTAAGGGCAATTGCCGAGATGATCAGCGAGGAAGATTTGAAGGAGGCAGAGAAAGAGCTGGCGCAGCAGGCTTTAGCGGAGGCCAAACCCACCTGATCCATGAAGCTTGATGAGATCAAAAATGTGGGAGGGGGCTTGCCCCCGATGGCAGTGTGTCAGTCTCAATATTTTTGACTGATGCACCGCCATCGGGGGCAAGCCCCCTCCCACATTTGGAACTGCTTACGCCACAAAATTGACTCCACTCCCACGAACCAACGCCCGTTGGTCCCTACAACCCTGGTTTGTTGCGTTTTTATTCTATTCTCAGCAGTAGGGATATCCACAGCAGTCGCAGGATAGAACCAGCCTCGCCTTTGCGCTGGGGCTGAACGCCGAACTACCGAGGGTCGCCGCCATGTCGCGCAACCTTTGCCTTACCCGCCAGTGCGTGGGTCTGGAAACCCGTATCGAATGCTCCATTCGCCCCCTTGCCGGGGAGAACGGGCTGTGGACGTTGTTATTTGCCGCAGGCATGTCGGGCGAGCAGCCCTCCACGGTCAAGTCTCAAGGCCCGTTTCACGGGCCGTTCGTGGCGCAAACCATGTTGGCTTCCATAGTCGACAGCCTGACCCTGCACGGTTACGAGCAATTGGACGAGCCGCAGATCTGGTGCCTGCACCTGCAAGCCCATCTGCGCCAACTCAACGGCGGCCAGGAGCGGTTGGCCCTATGATCGAGGGCTATTTGCCTTCCGGTTTGTCCAGCTTGACCTCAAAGCCATATTGCACGGTATTGAGGTCGGTGCGCTGGTAGCTTTCCAGCGTAGTCGGCTGGCCATAAAAATAATGCACATCAAACAACGCCGTACCGTATTCCTCGGCGCGGTGGCTCACGCCGAGAATTTCCTTGAGGTAGTTGCCGCTCGCATCCCTGGCGTAGAAGCGCCAGCTGTCGGCGGGGAACGCTTGCTGGTCGACGATCAGCGCGTTGTCCTTGAGCGAAAGGCCCTTGGGCAATTGGTTGACGTCAATCGAGGCCTTCTCGATGGTGGCAAGAAACAGCGGGACCGAGCCGACCACAAACGCCGGGGTCTCCGGGAACAGGTTGAGGTCATAGGTCAGCGTGCCGCTGGCCGCGTTCAGCTCGTAGGCTTCGGTCGGCAACTCGATGGGTTCGCCGCGCTCGCCCTTATCGTCTGCGGTGAAAAAGGTGATCGGCGCGGCGCTGTTATTGCGCTCGGCGCCGACCAGATCGTCATTGAAGGTGAAAGGGTGGTCGAACACGATTTTCGCCGCACTGGCGTCTTCGGTCGATTGGCTGATGGTCACGCTGTTTTTCAGCTGATCTTCAGTCATTGACGCGTCTTTGAGCCAGCTGGCGGCAGCGTCGTCATACACCGTGACCGGCATCGGCAAGGGTTGCACGCTCTGTTGCAGGCTGTTTTTGTCGAAGCGCATTACCGGTAGGTCCAGCGCCTTGCGGGTTACGGTGGCCTTGGAAAAGTCCAGGACATTCACCTGCAGGGTATCGATCAACCCGTTGAAGTACACCTTGGCGTAATGGCTGTTCTGTGTGTGCTCGAAGGTTTTTTGCGCGTCGGTGAGCTGTTTATCCAACGCTTCGGACCAGGCCTTCTGCTGTTGCAGCTGCGCCAGCTGTTTCTCGTAGAACGCCACTTGTGCAGCGCTTTCGTTGATTGAGCCCGAGCGGGTGAGAAATTGCCCGGTGCCGTCCCGGGCCTGTACCAGCAGCGGGTTGGGCGAGTCGTCGCCCAGCTCGGTGGCCAACGGCTGGCTGTTGGTCAGTTCGATTTCGGCGTAATTCTTGTCCAGCGACAACAGCTTGAGGCTGATATTGCCCTCGGTGCGTGAATGACCGACGTCGTTTTTTGCCAGGTCAAAGGTCAGCACCCTGCCCGGCGCGGCGACTTCAATCGTGCCTTTAAGGCTGACAGGCTGCGGCTGGCTCTTGTTTTCCGTCTCGATGCCCTCGATGAACGGGTAGGTCACCGTCAGGTCGTCGGGGTTGGTCAGGTTGGAGCTGCTGGGGCTGAGCTGGATGCCGGGGTCGGTTTCCGACCACTCCGGCTGGAAGGGAATGACTTTGTTGTTGCTCAAGGTCACCGACTCCCACTCCAGGCCATGGGGGAAGGGGAATTGCTCGGGAGCGTTGAACGTGAACGGGAAGACAGGCTGCAAATCCGTCAGGTAGTCGGAATGAGAGGCCCTGCGCAGGACGAACAGGCCGTTGATATAGGTGTCCACCAAAGCCTGGGGACTCGGGTAATGCTTGAGCAGGGCCAGGCTGTCTTCCCCGTATTCGGCTTCGACGGGCTTGGTGTCGAGCTTGATGCGCGCACGTTCCAGCAACAGCAGCGAACCACCAAGGTCGGCGATGACGTCGCGCAGCTTGGGGTCCTGGATGCTGTCCAGGGACTGTTCGAACTGGGTGGTTTTCTCTTCGAGGGTGGCCTGCTTCTGCTCTTCTTTGGGGGAGCAGCCGCTGGCCATCAGCAACGCCGCGCACAGGCCTAGACTGGCCAAAGGGAATCGCACATCCATTATCTGAGTTTTCCTGTCCGACATCATCGAGCCGAGTGAATGGTCTCGACACTAGCAGAAAAATCCTCTTACAGATGCCACTTGGCTCAGTTTTCTCGCGGTGACAGGCGCCGGGTAGCCACTGGTATACTCGGCACCATTTTTAGCCAAGCTGTGTGAGATTCAATGGAACGCTTTATCGAAAACACGATGTATGCCGCGCGCTGGCTGCTGGCGCCGATCTATCTGGGTTTATCCCTGGGGTTGCTGATCCTGGCGATCAAGTTTTTCCAGGAAATCATTCATGTGATTCCCAATATTTTCAGCTTGCTGGAGTCGGAGGTGATCCTGCTGCTGCTGTCGCTGATCGACATGGCCCTGGTCGGTGGCTTGCTGGTGATGGTGATGATTTCCGGCTACGAGAACTTCGTCTCGCAGCTGGATATCGATGAGAACAAGGAAAAGCTCAACTGGCTGGGCACCATGGACTCTTCGTCACTGAAGATGAAAGTGGCGGCCTCCATCGTAGCGATTTCCTCCATCCACCTGCTGCGCATCTTCATGGACGCCAAGAACGTCGATCCGCAACACCTGATGTGGTACGTGATCATCCACATGACCTTCGTGGTCTCGGCGTTTGCCATGGGTTACCTGGACAAGCTGACCAAACACTGATGACGCGCGCCGGCCTTACTGCTCGACGAAATAGTAGGGCTGGCGGTTGATCGTCATTTGCTTGACCACGGTGACTGTCTGATTGAGCCGATCGGTATGATCCAGCAGCGCAACGTTGCCGGGTTTGGCGCTGAGAAAGGCGTGCAATTGGGGCTCTGTGTGCAGAATCGGCAGATACGCACGCAGATAGAACACACTGGCGCCGGCGATCCGTTCATTGGGTTGGAACAGCGCCACCTCTTTACCTTCGTCCTGCAGTGTCTGGACCTGACTGATCACGGGCACGAATGACTGGCGCACATCGGCTTTGGGTGCGAACCAGAAGGCGGCGCTGAGGTAGCAGGCGATGGCCAGGGTGAATACACCGCCGATGATCTGCCGGTGGTAGCGGTAGAGTGCCGGTTTGCGTGCTTTGGCCCATTCCAGCAGGACCCGCGCATATTCCGCAGCCAGAACGGCGGCGGCCGGGGTCAGTGCCATCAAATAGACGGTGCGTTTGCTCGAGGCCAGGGTCAGCAGGGTAAATTGCGCCACCAGCCACACGCTGAAAAACAGACGGTAGCGGTTGCGCACCAGGCTCTTGCGAAAGTGCCACAGGCCCAGGTACACCAGGATGTTCCATGGCAGGAAGGCCTCAGGCAGCTTGACCAGGTAGTAATAGAACGGCTCGTAATGCCCGGCTTCCACAAACGAGCCGCTGAAGCGCCCGACACTGTTGGTCCACAGCACTTCGCCGACCGCCTGCAGGCCGCCGCGCTGAAACAGAAACCCCAGCCAGATCAGCAGCGGTATCAGCGCCAGCAGCGTGAACAGCGCCGGCTTGAGCCAGTCGCCGATACGCAGGCGCTTATCCATCAGGCTGATGCAGGCCAGGTAGACAAAAATCACAATCCCCGGCATCGCCAGGCCCAGCACACCTTTGCTCAACGTGGCGATGACCATCCCCGCCGTAAACAATGCCCACGCCCAGGCGGTGGAACCCTGGCGCTCGGCCTCGGGGCGCACTGCCTGATAGAACCCCAGCAACGCTGCGGTCACGCCCAGGCTGAGCAGCGAATCCTCACCCACTCCTCGCACATTGCCCCAATAGCTGGCCATGGTCGCCAGGATCAGCGCAGCGCTGAACGCCAGCGTTGTGGGCCGTCCGAACCGGCGCAACATCCCGAAGAGCAACATCACGCTGAACAACCCGGCAAAGGCCGACGCCAAGCGCACGGCCCCGGTGCTCGCGCCAAACAGGCGAATCGCCCCGGCGTCCAGCCAAAGGCTCAATGGCGGTTTCTCCAGAAAAGGCTCACGAAACAGACGCGGCACCACCCAGTCATTGTCCAGGTGCATGGCCATGGCAATCCCGGAAACGCGGGCCTCGGTGGAACCTTGCAGTTCATGGTTGCCTAGGGCGAAGAAAAACAGCAGACCAACGAGCAGGAGCAGCAGGGGAGCGGGACGCGTCATCGAGTGGCTACCGGGCAGGGGACCGCTCGGGGGAGCGGGCATGGCTGCCGGCTAGTATAGGGAGGGGTTTCTTAACGGTTCGTGAACGAGTGTGGGGTTTTTCTGCGGTCAGGCGGCGAGGTTTTACAGTTTGATCTGTTCGAACTTCCCCGGAGCAGAGAAACGCCAGGGAACACTGAAAGCCGTCCCTCCACGTATCAGCTCCGCTTGTTGCATGATGGCGGGCCACCAACGCACGAGATTGTGCGCTTTGCTCCAATAGCTTTCACCACTCCAGTGTTTCGCCAGACAGAAAACGGGTAATGCGCAGTCTCGAAATGCTTTCTTCTCCGCATTCCCTTTCTTAAATCGATCCTGGGAGATCACTACCCAGCCACCCTCTTCGCGCAGAGCTGATATCCAGGCTATATCACTGGTATTTTGGGGGAACTTATCCTTGAGCGGAAACACGCCGTGTTCATGAACTTTCGAAAGTTCGTTCAAGGCGCGTGCCAGTGCGGGAGGGAGATTATGATCCAAAAGGAAGTTCAAGCCGCATTCCTTTGCTCGAACTCCACAGCGGCTTTTACCGCAACCGTTGGGATCTCATAGAGCATGGCGACGCGCCTGGTATCACGTCCTTCTGCCTCATAGGCACTGAAGATGGCGGCCGTATCGACGCCGGTCGCTGCCAGTACGGGCTTACCAAAATTTCTGGCAGGGTCCAGCACTACCGCTTTGCTATGTTTGACCGGGTACCAGCGTTGCGCCGAACCCTTGCCGGAGTAATCGATCCCTTCGTACAGCGAAGGTTTAATGATTTGTTTGAACGCGTATTGTTTTTTGAGCAGGTCCAGCAGTGTCTCGTCACCCGTTTCATCCAGCACAGTGGCGAAAATGCTACGACCGTCTGTTTGGAACCGTTTGCAGGTGAACGGATAGGGCTGACCGAACAGCTCGCTAGCCTGGCGTGACGCATTGCGGATGGCCTGCAAGCTCAGCCCGTGCTGGCGAAATGCATGTACGAAGCGAATTTCGAGCAGGTCATGGAAACCAAGAATGCAATCGTCCACGTTTGACAGTTCCGATTGCCAGAGCCCTGCATGCTGGACGCCATTAGAGCTGTAGCCGAACAGCCAACGACGTATATCTGCGGTAGGGATGCCGGTGTATAGCGACGCCTCGCCAGGCGTGTATAGGCCCACTCCTACAAGGGGGCTGGGCGAAACAGTCGTTTGCATGGACGGCCTCCTTGTCGTTGAGTTGAGTGGTGAAGTCTGGGGGCTCAGGTGTTCTCGTTCAACCTTGGGCAGACGAGCTGTGATCTGAAGCGTATCCGTACAATTCATTCCACGCCAGTTCACCTGATGCACGCCAACTTGTAGGAGCTTTCCGGTGCTTACTCAAAGGCAAATCGGCTTGATCGGCGTTCTGTTCCTACGCGCTAATCCGCGCCCTTGGCAGCAAATAATCTCCTGGCCTGCGCAAAGCACTTCTCTGCAATGGCCGAGCGCGGTTCGGTCTTGCGCATCACCATGCCCAGTGGCGCGAGCACGCTGGCGTCCGGTAGGTTGATGAACGCGAGGTTTTCGATCGGGCTTTCCAGGCCGCTGTCCAGGGGCATGATTGCGCAGCAGAAGCCTTCGTGGATCGCCTGGAACAGTTGATAGGTTGAGTCGCTTTCGAGCATGGGCTGGGGGGCGAGGCCGCGACTGCGGAAGCTCAGGTCAATGGACTTTCGATAGTGCATACCCGTGCTGATCATCCCCAGGGGCAATTGCGCGGCGTCTTCCCAGCTCATTTCGCTGCCCTCGAAATGAAAGTGACGGGTGTCGTACAGCAAGCCGACGCGGGTCTCGCCCAGTTCGAAAAAATCCAGGTAGTTGGCGTTAACGTGGTCCAGGTAACACACCCCCAGATCCAGTTGATTGGTGCCCAGTGCTTCGATGATGTTGTCCGAGCTCATCGACGTCAGGCTGAACTTGAGCTCGGGAAAGGTGTGGGACAGGCTCTGGATGAAGCTGATCGGGTTGAAACCGCTGAGCGGCACCAGGCCCAGGCGCAAGTTACCCACCAACTGACCGCGACACGCGGCCGCTTCGGCGAACAACCCGTCATGGGCGGCGAGCAAGGTCCTGGCCCACGCCAGCACACGCTCACCGGCCTCGGTAAAGCCTTCGAAACGCTGGCCACGGGTGACCAGCTCCAGGCCCAACTCCTCCTCCAGATTGCGCAGGCGCATCGACAACGTCGGCTGGGTGATATGGCAGCGCGCAGCCGCCTGGCCGAAGTGACGGGTCTGCTCCAGCGCAATCAGGAATTTGAGTTGTTTTATGTCCATCAGGTGCCTGCCAGGGAAGAAGTGAAAGGTCTGTCAGAGTGGAATCACCTGTTCCGAAGAACTGGACAACGCACTCGATAACCGGCCGCCAGACTATGCTGGATAGCCCGATCAGCCTTGACGATTAGACAGGCATTTTTCAGTTCAGTACACAGCGATGGCTTGAAGGACGGGCAGCAGCCCTGCCGTGCGCAGGATGGCATGGGGTTGAAACCGGGTCGATCAGCCGCCCGTCATGTTCATGAAGCGCACCACCTGCACCTCATCGTCAAGGGAGAAGTTGTGCCGATACGGCTTGAGCTTCATCGACTCCACAATCGCCCTCTCCAGGCGTTTCGGCTCGCCCGGATAGCGCCGCAGCACCGCCTTGAGGTCGACCGAATGCTCATTGCCCAGGCACAGCAGCAACCGACCTTCAACGGTCAGGCGCACACGGTTGCAGGTGCCGCAGAAGTTGTGACTGTGGGGCGAAATAAAGCCCAGGCGAATATGCGGCGCCTCAGCCACACGCCAGTAGCGCGAAGGCCCCTGGGTCGACTCCGCAGAGTCGATCAGCGTGTAGCGTTCGGCGATACGCTCACGCACCTGCGCACTGGAGTAAAACGCCTCGGCACGGCTGTGCTCGCTGATCACGCCCAGTGGCATTTCTTCGATAAAGGAAATATCCAGACCACGGTCGATGGCGAAGGCCACCAGGTCGTTGACCTCATGGTCGTTGCGACCCTTCATCACCACACAATTGAGCTTGGTGTGCTCAAAACCTGCGGCATTCGCGGCATCGATACCGGCGATCACCTTCGCCAGGTCACCCGTGCGCGTCAGCTCACGAAAGCGCGTGGGGTCCAGGCTGTCGAGGCTGATATTCAAGCGCTTGAGCCCCGCATCGAACAACGGCGCGGCGAGCTTGCCCAGCTGCGAGCCGTTGGTGGTCATGCACAACTCGCGCAGACCGGGGAGCGCGGCGATGCGTTGGCACAGCTCCACCACGCCCTGACGAACCAAGGGCTCGCCACCGGTCAGCCGGATCTTGCGCGTGCCCAACGCGACGAAACTGTGCGCCAGTTGATACAGCTCTTCCAGCGACAGAATCTGCTGGCGCGGCAGGAACTCCATGTCCTCGGCCATGCAATACACACAACGGAAATCGCAACGGTCAGTGACGGACATCCTGAGGTAGTCGACCCGGCGCGAAAAGCTATCCATCAGGATTTGATCGGTCATGAGAAACCTCGGCGGCGGCGTCGGGCGCATAACCCTGGCGCTTTAATGGGCGCGATATCTACGCGAGGCTAGAGTTGTTTTGAGCGTACGTCTAATCAGTATTAGCAACTGGGTGATCGACGGGGTCTATGGGTTGTGGCTGATAGTTTTTAGGGGGGGGCGCGGTATTGGGTGATGAAGGGCTTGGTCAGTCAGGGTTCGATTCCGTCCTGTGGCGAGGGCGCCTCGCTCGCCGCAGGTACGGAGTGATCGTGCTGTCGGTTTCTATGGATTCTCGCCAGGTGTCTGCTTAGTGAATACCTGAGTTTCCAGCATCCGCTCCAGCAACAACTCACCCAGCACAACCAGTTGCTGAGCCGCCAGCAGCTTGTGGCGGTGTGAGCCCTCCAGTTCAAAGGCCAGGTCGGTGGTCATGACGTTCAGCGAGGCGAGGGTTTCACTGGCTTGGACCAGCAGGGTTTCGACGGGGATGCCGGGGGCGAGGGTGAACAGGGTTGTTGGGGGATTGGGGGTGATCTTTTTCATGATGAAGCTCCCACACTGTTTAAGGAGCTGCCGCCCCCCTGCTGTCAAACAGGATTGGGTGGCAGCTGTACGCGGGTTGACAGACCGGAAGTGTAGGAACCCGGCGCACCCGAAGATGCCCCACGCACAGCCACCATGAACGAGGCGGAACGCGTAGCGCATGCCGTCTTGCCAAGGGGTGTGAAAGGTTACACTTTTCGGCCTGTCAAAGCCGATCGCTGATGAGCAGCGACGTGGAAAAGTTAGCGTGGTGGAGGGGGTTGTGCCAGTTCATCGAAGGCGCGATATGTTGAAGGAAAATTCTGAGGGCTCGCCTGCTGGGTTTTTTGAACCCTAGAAACGACAAAACTCGCACTAGGCGGGTTTTGTTGATGCTTCGAATTGGTCGGCCGGGGTAATTTGAATCCGTCGCGTAAAATATTGATTTATAAGATCAATATAGTTCCAAATTTTTAATTGGAATACCAATTGGAATACTGCACTCCACTTGCCCACACGTTTGCATTCGATCTGACCAGCACGCTTCGTGACCATGAGCCATCAAATCCTTTTGCCGGCTGATGTGATTAGCGATGTCGGTAAAGAACCCCTTACCTCAGCAACGAAGCTGTCTCTCAGCGCCTTGATGATCTCCGACACCCGCGTCTTCTCCGAATCATGGGTCTTACCTCTGACTACAGCGGTGGCTGGGTCGAGGCTATAGTCGCCGTCTGCGTGCTTGTGCAGCCGGTAGACTCCCCCAGTTTTTTCGCTTTATGCGCTGGCCTGATTGTCCAAGTTCTTTTTGAGCACCTGCTCGATGTTCTGGCTCCATGCCGCTTTGAACGCCGGATCAGAGGCAAACAGCTTATAGAGCTCCAGCTCGTCCTTTCGCCTTTTCAGCATCACGTCCTGGAGCATCTTTTCCAATGCGAGGCCGCGATTGTAAGGGTCAGCATTGTCCTCGTACTTGGCTGTGTAGTCCGGGTGTGCGCGGATGCTGTTGACGATGTTGACGAACTTGACACGTTGCTCCTCAGGCGTCGCGCTCCAGCCATGAAACCACCGCTCGTTGAAGCTGCGAATGATTTCATCCAGCGGATCAGTTTCCGGATCGCCGTCGCGGTTGCCGCGTGGGTTCGGGTTTTGCGGCGTCAGTTCCGTGTCGGAATCGTCGAGGCCGATTTCCTGGTTCAGCTTCGTGCGCTCCAAGCCATACGATGACAGGTCAACGGCCTCAAGCAGTTCGTCGAGCATATCCTGATTGGGATCTTCGATCATGAGCTTGGGGATCAGAAACTTCAGCAGCCAGAACAGCTTTTCCCACACCAGCACTTCAAACGGGATGATCGACGCCATCTGACCGTAGATCTTCACGAACTGCTTGGCCTTGATCTTGAAGTCGATCTTCTCGGGGTCCAGCAACTCCAACTCAGTGTTGAAGCGATTGGCTGCAACATCGATGATCGGGCTGAGGGCCTGGGCATCTTCACCGGCAAAATAACGTGTGACGAAGTCTTCGACCTCCTGCCACTCGTATACTCCAACTTGGTCCAGTGCGTCCTTCAGCTCGTGCAACACGTTGACGTCGGTCGCCTCGGACAGCGTTGTCACGGTGTAGAAGGGATCGAAGGCCGTCTTGATGTCATCGACGCTGTTGAAGAAGTCGAGGATGAACAGATCTTCCGTTCGCTTGCCCAACTTTGGGGCCGAACGGTTCAGGCGAGACAGGGCTTGGACGGCTAGGACGAACTGCAGCTTCTTGTCCACATACATCGCAGCCAGCTTGGGCTGGTCAAACCCGGTCAGATACTTGTTGGCCACGATCAGCAGCCGATAGTCGTCAGTGTCGAACTTTTCCCGCGTCTCACTTTCAGGAAAGCCGTTCATTTCGGCTTCGGTGTGCTTCAACCCATCGACGGTCTTCTCTCCCGAAAAAGCGATCAACGCCTTAAACGGGGTTCCTTGTGCGTCGAGCAGCTTGTTTACAGCCTTGTAATAACGGATTGCGGATTCGATATTCTGGGTAATGATCATCCCCTTGGCCTTGCCGCGAAGCTTCTTGGCATTCACGACCTGTGGGATGAAATGGTCCAGCATAATCTCGGCCTTGGTGTTGATCGTGTGCTGGCTGCGTTCGACATAGGCCCGCAGCTTCTTCTGAGCCTTCTGGGTGTCAAAAAGCGGGTTTCCCTCCACGGACTTCTGGATTTCGTAATAGCTTTTATAGGTCGTGTAGTTAGCCAGCACATTGAGGATGAAACCCTCTTCAATGGCCTGCTTCATGCTGTAAAGATGGAATGGCTTGAAGCTCCTGTCGGATTGCTGTTCGCCAAACTTCTCAAGCGTGGTCGCCTTAGGCGTTGCGGTAAAGGCCAGATAGGACGCGTTACCGCGCATTTTGCGGGACTGCATCGCCGCCAGGATTCGGTCTTGCGGATCATCCTCGTCCAGGTCGGTGTCCCCGGCACCCATCGCGCGGTTCATGGTGTCATGGGCCTGGCCGCTTTGACCGCTGTGCGCCTCGTCGATGATCACGGCGAATCGTTTTTCGCTTAGGTCCGCAATGCCATCAATGATGAAGGGGAACTTCTGAATTGTCGTGATGATGATCTTCTTGCCGTTCTCCAGCGCGGATTTTAGGTCGGCTGAACGCAGCGCTGGGGCGACGATGTTCTTGACCTCAGAGAAGTCCTTGATGTTGTCGCGCAGCTGCTTATCGAGCAAGCGCCGGTCCGTCACCACAATAACCGAGTCAAACAAGGGCTGGTCTAGGCCCTTGGCGCCAGGGAGGCCGACGCTATTGGGGTACGCGTCGATCAGCTGATAGGCCGCCCAGGTGATCGAGTTCGATTTGCCTGATCCCGCCGAATGCTGGATCAGATAGCTGTGGCCGACACCGTTGGTGGACGCGTGGTCCAGCAAGCGGCGCACCACGTCCAACTGCTGATAGCGCGGGAAGATCAGCGATTTCTTCGCCAGCGGATCGGTGGCTTTGCCCTCCAGCAGAACGAAATGCTGGATGATGCCCGCAAGGCTGGCGGGCAGGAACACCTCTTCCCACAGATAGGCGGTCTTGTGGCCGCTGGGGTTCGGCGGGTTGCCCTCGCCATTGTTGTGGCCCTTGTTGAACGGCAGAAAGAAAGTCGAGGCCCCGGTAAGCTTGGTGGTCATGAACACCTCGTCGGTGTCCACCGCCATATGCACAAGTGCGCGGCCAAATTGCAGCAGAGGCTGGGTGGCGTCGCGTTTTTCGTGGTACTGCTTCTGGCCATGAAAGCGGGCAGTTTGCCCAGTCCAGGCGTTCTTTAACTCGACCGTGACCAAGGGTATGCCGTTCAGGAACAGCACCATGTCGATTTCTTCCAGAGGGTTACTCTGCGAATAGCGGACCTGTCGAGTGATGCTCCAAATATTGGCAGCGAAGTTTTCGTGGATGCGGGGGGCAGAGCTGGCCAGCGGAGCGGGGTACATCAGTGAGAAGAACGCGTCATCGACCGATAGACCCTTTTTCAGCAGATGCAGCAGGCCGTGCCTTTTGATCATCCGATCAAAGCGCTCAAGGATCTTAGCTTGCCAATCTGATGGGTTGCGCGATTGCAGCTTGGCCAGCTCCTTGCCCTGTGTCGACTCCAAAAACTGCCAGAACATGGCAGTGTCGAGCGCATACTGGGCGTTGAAGTCACCGGGCAGGCCGATGCTATAGGGGCCGCCGCCAACCGGCACGGGCTTGCCTGCCAGCTCTTCGGTCGTCCAGCCGGTCAGATATTTCTGAATCGCCTGCTCGAGTGCAACTTCCCTAGTATTGCTGACCATATACTATCCCTTAAATAACCTTGATCTTGCCGGTGACGGCCGCGTTGATTAGGCTGGCTTTGTATTCCTTGAGCGCGGCGATCTGGCGTTCTTTGATGGCAATACCATTCTCAACCTTCTCGCATTTTCTTTTGATTTCGTCCGCAATCTCACGCTGTTCATTGATGGGTGGAAGGAAAAGGTCGACCATCGCGAAATTTTCGAAGGTCAAGTCTTGCCCGTCGCGAATGAAGCTTGCAGTTGTTTGCAGGGCTTTAATATATCGAGGGCTTTTGAAAAGGTAGCCGAAGAAGGTCGGGCAAATCTCCTCGTGCGGTCGCAAAATAATGTAGGAGGACCTGATGCAGCCCGCCGCCCAAGCTCGCTCCAGGCCGCCTTGGAAGCTGCGCATGCTGATCACGAAGTCGTCCAACTCTACGTGCTTGCGTTTTTCGAGGTTCGTCTGGATTTTCACGACCCTGCGACCAACTAGCTCCTCAAACTTCTCTTGAGGAATAACCCCATAGGATTGGGTGGCAGAAAGCTGAATGTCATCCTTTCGCGCCAACTCTTTGCGTTGCGTGAAGACAAACTTGCTGCGCCGCACCTCCCAATGCGCTGGGATTTGGCCAATCCAGTCGATGCCGCTGTCTTTCAATGGAGTGGCGGAATTCAGGCCGCGGGTTACGGCTTCCTGAATGATGATCTGACGCCGCTCGCGTAGCAGCGTGATCTGGTCTTCCTTGATCTTCACAGCTACATCGATCTTGGCGCACTTCTCGTCCAAGAATGTCGCGATCGAACGCTGCTCCTCAATGGGAACGATGAATAGGTCGACCGCCGAGAAGTTGTCAAAGCGAAGCGCCTGCCCATCACGCACTAGATTGGATGTGCTTTGTAGGGCCTCAATATATCTGGTGCTTTTAAGTAGATAGCGAAAAAAGGCTGGCTCTACGCGCGGTCCAGGTCGCAAAGCGACATATGCTGAACTAACGCACCCCGTGTGTTCAGAGTACTCAATTCCGCCCTGGAAGCTACGCATGCTCATCACGAAGTCGCCAGATTCAACATGTTTTAGAATGTCAAAATCAAGAAAGACTTGGGTCACTCGGCGTCCCTCAATCTCCATGAATTGCGATTGAGGAATCACGCCGTATTTTTGAGTAGCTGCAAGTTGTGGCTCGCCCCGTCTTGCGCGCTCTTTGCGGTCAGAAAAAAGCCATTTGCTTCGCTCAACTTTCCAATGCGATGGTAATTTACCAATCCATCTAACATTGCTTTCTGCGTAGCTTTCGTACTGCTCGAACCCAAACCTATCCATCATCCCACCTCCGACAACGCCGCCATCGGGACACCCAAAATATCCGAGATCAGTCCGTCAGCCTGCTGCTCCAGCGTCAGAATATCCGCCGTAACTTCGCCCAAACTCCGCAGCGGCTTGTGATAGTGGAAGTATTTGTTGAAGCTGATCTCGTATCCGATTTTGACCGAGTCGAGGTTGATCCAGGCCTCTTCGACATAGGGCCTCACCTCGGCCAGGAAGTAGCCGTGAATGCTGTCCTTCAGCGGCACAGACTCGCTGTCGCGGAGGTCGGTGTTTGAGGCGTAGGTCAGCCAGGTGCCATCGGCCTGTGCATAAAAGCCAAAATCGCCTAGCGCTGATACGTCGCAGCCTAGCTGCGCAGCTACCGATGCGAGCTCCAGGTCGGTAAAGCGAAGAGATTTGTCTATCACCTTTTCTGCGTCCTCGGCATACCAGCTCACCGCATTCAAGATGGCGTTCTTCTCGGTCGCTGACAGCTTGATCTTTCGGGTCTTCAGCACCTTGCTAATGCGATCACAAAACTCGTTGTAGTCGGCAGTTTCATCCGTACCGATGGCCTGCATCAACTGGTGTCCGTGATCGAGCAATTCGCGCAGACGCTTCCAGTTGGCGGTATCAATTAACTTGGCGCGGGCCTTGGCGTTCAGGGTGATGCCCTGCTCTTCGCACCACTCCATGACCGGCTTAGCATGCGCATTCAGGAAGCCCGGCTCATAGACCGCCTCACCGTGTGCTTCCCACAGATACTCCATCGGTTCGCGCAGGGATTTATCGAAGCGCAGGGGAGCAAGCCGTTCAGCGCTGAACTGGGCGCGGCGGCGGTCGGGGCGCTCGATAGTGACCTTGTGATAGCCGAAATCGGTGTTGTCGTAGATCTGCACGGCAATGCCGGTGGGGTCGCCGTTGGCATCCAGCTTCCGTTCGACCGATTGGAAAGCAAGATAGGCGCTTGTGATTTCTTCGACATGTTCAGGAGCGAATTCGCAGTTCTTGTCACCAAGGTTTTTGCGTAGCTTACGAAATAGCGGGTTGGCGTCGATCAGTTGCACCTTGCCCTGTCGTGCTGCGGGCTTGGCGTTGGTCAGCAGCCAGATATAGGTGGTGATGCCGGTGTTGTAGAACAAGTTGTTCGGCAACTGGATGATGGTGTCGAGCAGGTCGTTTTCGATGATGTGGCGGCGGATGTTGGACTCGCCGCTGCCAGCATCGCCTGCAAACAGGCTGGAGCCGTTGTGGACCGAGGCGATACGCGAGCCTATGGAACTGTCCTTGGTGGACTTCATCTTGCCCACCATATCCATCAGGAATAGCAGTTGGCCGTCATTGGAGCGGGGGGTTGCGTCTTTGGTTTCCCTGGTGCCCCAGTAATTATTCAGCTCGACCTTGAAGCGCGGGTCGATGACGTCGTTGCCGTCCTTGATGTATTTGAGTTCACTGTTCCAGCTTTTGCCGTAGGGCGGGTTGGATAACATGAAATCAAAGCGCTGGGCGGCGAACTCATCGGTGGACAGGGTGGAGCCGACCTTGATGTTTTCGGGGTTGTTGCCCTTAATCATCATGTCGGATTTGCAGATGGCATAGGTCTCGTCGTTGATTTCCTTACCGTACAGATAGACGTCGCCGGTAGCTTTGATCAAACCATCGGGGTCAATGACGTAGTTCTGCGACTCCGTTAGCATGCCGCCGCTACCACAGGCGGGGTCATAGATGGTCATAACGGGGGGCAGCCGATCCTTGATCGGGTCGAAGACCAAGTGGGTCATAAGGTGGATCACTTCACGCGGAGTAAAGTGCTCGCCCGCCTCCTCGTTGTTATCTTCATTGAACTTGCGGATCAGCTCTTCGAAGACATAGCCCATGCCGAGGTTGCTGAGGGCTGGCAGGGTGTTACCGTCAGGGTCTTCGACCTGATGTGGCGTGAGGTTGATGTAGGGCGAGATAAACTTTTCTAGCACGTCCAGTAAGACCTGCTTGTTTGCCATGTGCCGCATCTGCTCCAGTAGCTTGAAGCGCGAGATGATCTCTTTGACGTTGTCGCTGAACCCGTTCAAGTAGTCTTCCACGTTGGCCAGCAGTATCTGTTGGTTGTTAGTGGCGGTTGCATGCAGCAGCTTCAGTGTCCATTTGCTCGTGTTGAAGAATACGTAGCCAGAGGCCGCCTTTAGCGGTGCATCGTCCAGCTCAGTCGCCTTCATTTCGCCTTTCTGAAAGCGGACCTCCTCCAGGACTTCGGCCTTGGTGGGCTCGAGGAGAGTATCGAGGCGACGCAGAACAACCATCGGCAGGATGACGTCACGGTATTTGCCCCGGACGTAAACGTCGCGAAGGCAGTCATCCGCGATAGACCAAATGAATGAGACAAGTTTGGTATGTGCGTAATGGTTCATGGGGAAGGGGCTATTGTCCTGGTGTCAAAGGGGCGCGACGTGTAGCTGAACGGCCGGAAACCCACCATTATCCATGAGCGTTACAGACTCGGCCACCGTGGTGTTTTTTACTTGTCAAATCCATTAAAGGAGACCCATGAATACGAACATTCGGTGAGGTCTGGACTCTGTACGAAACCAGCTGTCGTAAACACCGCAGCGAACAGTCCAGCGAGAGCATCGCAGAAAAGCTGTCCGCGAGGTTGTCGTAGCGGTTACCAATCAGGTGGTTGTCTTTCAGCCAGCAGAACATCCGCTCAATGATGTCTCGTCTCGTGTATTGGGGCTTGTTGAGCCGGCGGGGTGCCGCGGGCTTTGGCTTACGTATCATCTTGCGCAGCGGGATGACTGGCTGCATTCGATAACGGTCAGAGTGCTGACGAAATGCCTCTGCGTTATAGCCCTTGTCGGCAACCAGCCTTTACTGGGTCAGTTTTCGGTCAGCGGTAACAGTCACAGCGTCATTCCTGACATATTACGCAGCCGAAAGCTCCAACCTCCGCACAGGCAGCAAAGAAAGACGACAATAACCAATAGAGCTGGACGAAGTAGGGGCTTGCAGTGTGGCCCGCTGCGATGTCCTGAAACGCTTTCTCAACCGCGCCCTTGCTCAGGGATGAGGTCACGATGGCCACCCGTTTGAAGGTGTGAGGGGCATTCCTGCAAAACTCCACTGCAGTTCGAGAATCTGCGGTTGTGCCTCGGCATGTGCGATGAATGCCTGTTTTTACCCTGTTGTTGGTATAAAGCCGATTCCATCGCGCGAATTTCTTGGTCATGGCCGGTGCGGGCAAATTGAGATTGCCCAGGTTTTTGATAGCCTGGCTGACAGAAACGTGGAACGCGCTCGCGCCGAGAGTCAACTCCCCGTGCTTGGCATGGTAGAAGGTGATTCTTGGAGAGGCTGGATCCGTTCGGAAGCCAATGAAATCAGCCCATTCGTCACCAAGATCATCGCAGACCATAACATCGTCTTCGGGCGCGACCGTCGATAGTACTGCGCCGAACGTGGAGTCAAGATCGAACGTATGATGGACAGCGGTAAAGGCACCTTTCTCGTCCGTGACATTAGCCAGCTCTGCATTGCCGAAGAGGTAGCCCAGGAACTGATTGCCACCGTTCACCAAGGAGTCGTCCTGGTAAAGGTTGCCGTCCAGATAGGCAAAGCGAGGCTGGTCGAATAGGACAATGTACGTGTCTTCTTTGTCGATGAACTGCTTAAGCAGAACGCGACCTTCGTCCGCTCCTAGAGCGAACTGTGTGTCCTCGACATAGACATTGGCGAGCAGAGGTAGCGTGAGGCGTTTCAAGGCGATTCGCGTTTTGTTGATCGCGAGTTCGCCCACTTCGGCGCCTGTTGCAAGCTGGGACACGAGCAGTTTGCCGGCGGCGTTTTTGGCAACTCCCAAGACGTCTGTCAGCTCTGCGAGTATCGGATCGACTTCAACTTTTGGCAGCTCTCGATAGCCACCTCCGTCCCGCTTGACCAAACGAATAACTTTGTCGTCAAAGATGGCCTGTCCGAGGATGGCGGTATCAACCGCAAATTGGGTAGGGCTAGCCGTCAGATCCGATAGCTCCAGCGGTCGCGCGAAAGCTGCCAGAAAAGGGGAGGACGATGGCCTTCCAGGTCGAGGGTGCAGGCGGTCAATGATACTGCAGGCATAGTCCACCAGTTCCAGGTAGCCAGCACGATCCGCTCGAAGTGAAATCCGGCCGGTTCGCGGTGTTGTTGAGAAGTGCTCGTCCGCCTCTGTGAAGCTGTAACCCAGCGGGGCAAATCGAGCCGAGGAGGCCATGCCCACGTTATTCTGGAGGTTCTCGCCCTCAAGTGTCTTGCTGCGCAATGCAAAGCGGGACAACGTCATATGGCGCAGCCGAACCCGGGCAAATACTGAATCCTTGCTAGTGAGTCCACGGTCAACATCTTGGGAGCTGATGCGCTGCAGGTGCCGCTTGGTGAAATCTGCGGGGACGTCGATCTGGGATTTGAAAATGGCGACGTAATCACGGTGCTCGACGATCAGCAAATATCCGGTTACTCGGTCGATCACGTCGTCAGCGTCAGGTAGGAAAGCTGGTGTCTTGTCGAATTGAAAGCATAGAGCAGACCAGATTGATGCCCCGTGGGCCTGCCGTATGAAAGAGAATAGGTTGTTCGAGGGAGATGTGTGAGCACATCTGATCGCCCGGAACAACGCCGTGATTGCGCCCATTGTGATCGGAGCTTTTCGGCGATAGAAGTTGCAGGATTTGCTGGCTTGAAGCTCATCGATCATGTCCGTTTCCCTACGGCAAGGGGTAAAACGTGGAATCCATAAACTCGATGAGGGTAGCCCAATGCCACTAAGACTGTATAGATGGATTCGCTTTAACAGAGCTGGCTGCTTGCGAGCAATCATAGGCTGACATGAAGGACTGCTAATGGCGGATTACTTCCTGTAATGACTGACCGGTTTGGATCGTCTGTAGTCGGTCGTGACTATCAAAATCAGATCCTCTCTCTGGGAGGCAAAGTCCATGATTTTTCTAAACGACGAACGATCAGCCGCACGGTCAGCAAATAGTAATACCGCGTCGCGCCGTTGCGTCGATCTAGGCGATGTTCAAGGAACCAAACCACATGCTTTCTCTGCCAAGCCCAAGGCGTTTTTCGCTGCCAGCGCTCTGCAATTTCAGTCTGGATGATTTTCGCCTGTCGCACATGGCGTTGCCGGGTTGCGTGCGAGCCGGTCAGCACGCCAGCCAAAAACAGCTCCATATCGAATGGCTTACTCAAGACCACCCTCCAATGTACGCGGCGACCACGTCGATCCGCCCGTGCCCCAGCTCATAGCTGATTTGCCTCCAGGCCTCACGATCAAGTTGCCTATCTACCCGGCAACATTGGCCGCCGTTGATAGGCGCCCGGTGTTGAGTAATTTGCTCATAGCGCTCACACGCGTACGCCGCTCGTAGCTCATGGAAGCCTTTCAGGTTGTGCGCATGCAGGATGGCCCGCGCAGGGCGGATGATTTTTTGTACAAGATTCAGGTAGCTTTCGTGTGGCGCAATCAGGTTGCTGCTACCCACAGGCGACACCTGCCGTGCAAACCTAAGCGTACCAAGAATATGGTCATTCACCGTAATCCAACGGGGTGCCGAGGCGCCGGCGCGGCCGCCTTTGGTGCCATCCTGAATGTTAATCCTGCCTTGGCCGTTAGCCTCACGGCTCAGCCGTGGCAGGTCAGCCAAGATAGCCTCACGCAAACGCATGCCAGTGGCTCGTGCCAACAGAACGATCGCGGCGGCCCGTAACTGATGATGGCTGCAAAGCGCATCGACGATCTGCTTAACCTGTTCGTGGTCCTGGCCCTGCGGCACCGAGTGTCGAACCCCGGTGCGCTGCATACCCAACGCCTTGCTCGGACTTGGCAATTTCACGCACTGATCACCGCGAAGCGCCGCCATGGTCCTGTTAACGCTGGATAGCCGATTTTGCGCAGTGCTGGTGGCGAGGCCACCGCGCCCAACCAGGTCATGGAGATACGCCGCATAGTTGGCCAATACCTTCCGATCAACCTGCCGCGCATCATTGATACCGGGCCCCTGTTCGGATCGGCACCACTTCACAAATGCCTGCCACCGATCAGAATGCGCCTTGACCGTGCCGTAGTGGCCACCGCCGAACATGTCTTTCAATGCCTGCGGCCCTGCGTAGCTCAATTGCCTGCCGTAGCCGAAATTGCGGCCATCGCGTCTACCTACCAATGCCATGTCAGTCACCTCATCTTCCGTTCTCCAATCCTCGCCCCACGTCATCCCGCCAAGAATGTTGAGTGTTATCAGGGATCAAGGCCCCTGCGACCTGTGAGGGTGTCCACTGACGCAGGACTGGCGGCTCCTTACGGCCGGGAGCGAGGGCATCTCATGATCTGGCCTCCTGAGCACCGATACCGGTGGGCGGGTGGAGGCTGCACTGGCTGACGACACCAGCGCCGCGAGATCCTGAGCCGGGTAAAAGCAGCACTGCGATGACCGGGGCATGCCTGACTGTCAGTCAGATGCAGTCCATTCCGTGGGCTGCGGCACCATCATCTGCATCGCTGTTGCTGGTGACTTCGGTGTTTGTCACGCCGATTGTCACGAGGGGAAATGCCGCAAAGCCTTGTACGATGTGGGCTGCAGCAGCAGTAGGAGCGCCCGTCTCTTTCCGGAAGAAAGAGACGGGCGCAGGTTGGCGCAATGAAATGGCCAAGCGGATAGGTTGCTGCAGGGCAGCGAAGTAGGAAGTGTCGTCTGGCGCACGAGGGCAATGATCTGAAGTAGGCATCCATCACCGGGGAGGTGACCGGGCGAGCTGCCGGACGCGAATCGCCTTTTGGGCTGAACCACCGCGAAAGCGGCGTGACCTTCAAGGTTCGGGCCACCTGGGTTGCTGTCATCGACAGCGCTTGCACGGCCAGTTGTACGCCTGTGGATAAACCCGGTCAAGGTTCGAAATTCAGCGTCACTTTGGACTTGAAGAACGGTTATCCACCGGTGGAATTCCGTGGTAAATCCTGGACAACGTGGTCGATTTTAGCTCTTCAAAGTAAGGTCCATCCAAACGGGGCGGCTTTGCAGCCCTGTTTGGATGGACCCGCGCTTAGAAGCGGATAAGCGAGGCTGCTTGCCCCGAATGTTGAGTGCACAGTTGTTGTCGCTGGCATAAGTGCAACTGTATAGCGCTAGCGGATCGGCACCACGTTCTTGTCTCTGACTTGGCCGTATGCTGAGGCGAGTAGGCTACCGGTGGCAGCTTTCTGGATGTACTCACTCCACCAAGCCATCATCGGACGCCGACGCTCGATGTAGTCGGCTCGATTGTAAGCGCTACGCACCTCATCCTTGTCGACATGCGCCAGTGCGACCTCAATGAGTTCCGGGTCCCAACCATGCTCATTCAAGATGGTGCTGGCCATCGAGCGCATGCCGTGACTGACCAAGCGATCCTGGAACCCCATGCGTTTCAACGCCATGTTGGCGGTCTGGCTATTGGCGTGGGTGCGCGGATTTCTGTCTGCCGGGAAGACGTATTTGCGATGGCCGCTGTGAGTCTTCAGTGACTCCAGCAGTGCGACAGCGTGATCACTCAATGGGATGCTGTGTGGGCTACGCTTCTTCATCCGTTCCGGTGGGATAGTCCAGACACGCCTTTCAAAGTCGATGTCTGCCCAGCGAGTAGTCGCCGCCTCGGCGGGCCGAGTCATCGTGTGCAACTGCCATTCGATGAGGCAACGGGTCGTGCGCTTGATGCTGGCATTTGCGATTTCCAGCATGAGCTTGGGGAGCTCTTCGGGCGGAAGCGCAGCCATGTTCTCTTTCTTGGGCTTCTTGAATACTGCCCTGATGCCGCTGAGCGGGTTGGCGAAGATCAGGCCGGAGTTTACGCCGTAGGTCATGATCTCGTTTAGCCGCTGGCTAAGACGTTTGACCGTCTCCAGGCTGCCTTTCGCTTCGATTGGGCGAAGCAATCCGATCACCATCGGCGCAGTGATTTTCGCGAGTGGAGTCGTCTTCAAATCTGGGAACACGTGCAGCGTGAGCGACCGCCAGATGTCCTCGGCGTAGGCCGGGGTGACCGAGTCTTTCTTGAGCTCGAACCAGGCGGTGGCTACGTTCTCGAAGGTGTGTTCCGTTTCCGCGCGCTTGGCTTCATTCAACGTATTGCGTTGCACCTTCGGATCGATGCCCTGGGCCAGCAGTTCGCGGGCCTCGACTGCCTTCTTTCGTGCATTCGCCAGTGACAGTTCGGGGTAGGTCCCGAAGCCGATGTTGATGCGCTTTTTGGTCACCGGTTCGCGGTAGTTGAAATTCCACAGTAACGAGCCGTTGCTGCGTACGCGGAGCTGCAAACCGTCACCGTCCGTGAGGACGTAATCCTTAGACGCGGGTTTGACTCCCTTGAGCTGTCGATCGGAGAGACGGAGGTTTTGAGCAGGCATGAGATTCTCCTCAGGCACTGATTCGGTATTCCAAAGATTAGCACCGGATGAGGTGGAATACCGTCTGGAATACCCGAATGGCTGGAACTCAAAAACTTTCAAAAGACCGCAAAAGCGCTGGAGGCCGCGTATTTACTGGATCGCAGGCACAAAAAAAGACGTCCGTGGACGTCTTTTTTTGATCATTTGGTGGAGCCGGGGGAATTAAAGATTTATACATAAGATATTGTTTTAAAAGGATTTATTTAAAGTTTAATTATTAAGTGCCCCCATAAGTGCCCCCATGTACGTATTTCCGATGAGCGGCTATTTAAGGAGTTGAACTGGCGTCCTGAATCTCGTTTTCGACCGGGCGAGGCCAGTCAACCACCGGGAGCATTTAATAGAGTCGGTGGTTTACAGCACAACCTCGGTTAGCTGGCCAGAAGGGTTTGATGCCCAGCTCAGACCGGTTGCTGGGTAGATGTCAGGTCACGCAGTTGGGTTTTTTCAGCGGCAGCGCACCATGGGCTCATCTAAGACGATTTGAGCTGAGGTGCGGTATGAGACACTCGATGGTTACCTGCCACAACTGTGGCAAAGCGATGGTTCCGAGAGCGTCATATAGCCGTGGTTTCTGGGGGTATTCGCCTTCGTCCAATCATTGCCCCTTTTGCCTGAGTGAGAACTGGCACGGCGGAAATCCAGCGTTAGGGGCTCGGCTGTTCGCATTGGTAGGCCTAGCTCTTGGTGTTCTGGCCTGCGTATTGGTGGGGGCTCTTCTGTTCAAGGTGCAGTGGTGGCTTGGTGTCGAAGGACAGTGGTCTCTATTGACGCTTGGCACATGTGCTGTGTCGGTTACCGCGGGATACCATTTTTACAACTGGTTTGTTGATTGCTGACCGGTGATCATGCTGTGGAAGGCAGCAATCGGCCAAAAGCGGCCACTTACGAATGAAGGCTTTCGAGTAAAAGCAATCAACCATAAATGGAGTTTTCCATTCTGCGGAAAAAAGCGCGAACATAAGGAGTCGTGGAAAATGAAATTCCTTGGCTGTGGGTTTGTGTTAAGTAATGCCAATCCAGCCACGGCCTGCAAAAACTGCAACGGCAATACGACCATAAAATTAACAGATGGGGATACTTCATTGCTGACTAATGATCGCAGCTAAAGGGGCGACGGAACGCCCCCACTGCATATGAAATAAACCGCTTCATCTATTTTTCAAAACTTGTCTAGAACAAAGCACGGATTCTACGACTAAGAGCCTCCACGTCTAACCTATTATAAATACTGCTGCAAATTTCTCGCAAGAATTCATTTTCCATCATGCCTTCATCAGCAATTGCAGAAACCATTCGTTGCCAAAGTTTCTTTCCTTTGCGCTCAACTCCAGCCTCTTGGTACTCAGCGATAACTTGGTCTAAAGACGTTTTCCTGTAAAATCGGTCATTTAACTCCCTGAAAAAGGAAGCATCAACATTATCAATAAGATGCTCATGTAAGTACTTCTCAAGGCTAGGGATAGGTAAAAATGCCACATTAAGTCGCTGCAAGGCCGTATCTTTATTTTTATCTTTGTCGAAGTCATCAGCCACGTCGCCGTCCAACACAGAAATCACCTTTGTTGAATGGCTGGTAAGATTGGATTCCAGAATTTCTTTGTGAAGACGAACAGTATTTCTCCAGTCGCCACATGGAAGAATATGAATCAACTTTCCTTCATAAAGACGCTGACTTATAATAATTTTATCTATGACGAATTTAGCCAGATCATCTTCCGGCAATATTAAAATGTCATAGCCATCTTGATTGTATAAGAAGCGAGTTGCATAAGCTGGGTAGCAGGGATTGATTACCTCGATATTTTTATTCGGCAAACCTTGCAGATAGTATATATTCTTGGGCTCAATTGATCTTAAAAGCTCGGTTGAGTGAGAAGAAAAATAGACTGACAGGTTGAATTCTGTAGATAGCTTATTGAGCAATGTAACGAGTCTGCTAATAGCGACTGGGTGAAGTGCGAGCTCTACCTCATCAATCAATATCAGTGAAATATACTTACTTCCTTTTCTTTTTTGTTGAAATATTTTGTTATTGAGAAAGTGGAGCAGACTTAAAAGCAAATTTTCGCCACTGCTTAGCCAAAACTGGCTAAGTCGCCTATCTTCATACTCCATGAAATATGGTACTGAATCAAAACCAAGTTCCTCAGCTACACGTCGGTTTTTAATTTTTTTAATTGTTGGATAAAAGCTCTTTCCATGTAAAACGTAGTTGAAATTATTATTTATAAACTCATCGGCATCAACCAAGTGCTCCTCGAGTACATTTTCCGAAAGTTTAAGAACATTTGAATCTGTAAATCTTGTTCCGTGTATAACACTACCTTCGATAAACCCATCGATCCTAATCGATTTGTTTTTCTTCCCTTGAAGTTCCCATCTTCCTTCCTCTCTAGCCCATACATCAGTGTTTCCTTCGTAGCTGTACTCGACAGCACTATCACTATTTGCATTGCTGAATATTGTCCACAACACGCTGGGCATGAAGGGTTCGGCTAACAATCCCATGATAGTGCTCTTACCTATGCCATTAGAGCCTGCAATTACGTGCAATCCTTGCTCGATTGGGATTTCAAGCGAAAAATTTTTAATGTTTTTGAGGTTCTTAATGCTGACTTTCAATTTGGACATAATTACTCGATTTCGGAAATGTTGATTAGAAATTTAATAAATAGGCACGTAGTGACACATGATCACTCTCTGCAGCGTATTATGTGGGGGCAGTCCAGAGGTGAAGGCGTGGCACCGAATTATTTTTCAGGATGACTCCAGACCTACCCTGCACCTGTATAAATTTAAAAACAGTGCGGTATTCAATCATTTTTTGTCGGTTATGGCATTAATAGGCCGAATCTGGAACTTTTTCGTATAGCGGTGCGATTCGAAAAAGCGTCCAACCCTGACTGCTGTTTCGATGAGTTGATCCATCGCCTCCTCAAGGCCTTCCTCTTTATAAGCAATTGAATCCTGATTGGAATAGATGCCGATGTCATCACTGATGGTTTTACATGGCACGAATGGATGAGCGATTTCTTCTAAATAGTTAAAGAAAGCATCTTTGGCAATTACCAGCCCAAACCGGCGCCAAGCATATTTCCGCCCCCAGTAGTAACCATCTGCGGCCTTATGTTTTACACGTTCGTCATTCTTGCCCTGATTTTCAGCAAGCTTATCGAGAGAGAACTGTTTGGCCGCTGAGTAGCTGAGGTATTTATTGACCGTATCGGCTTTGCCCAAGGAGGACGGTTCTATGATTTTTCTGCCACTTGCATCTTCGATGTACCCAATATTATAGCGATCACCATTTACTAGCTCGATAGCGCTACTATTTGTCTCAAAATGGTACAGCGTCTCAGTAGTCGAAGGCTTGAACTGATGAAGGAATTTTCCGCTTGGAAGTGCCGTGACAGTATAGTCTCTGACTATCAGGTCGTGAATGGTGTAAAGATTTCTCGATTTCATGTGGACCCTCCATTTCCTATGTACGTAGCTGGAGACGTTACCCGCTTTCTTGGCAGATTGCCATTATGTTGATCTGAGTGGCAGAGGGCGGAGATGTTGCGGGGGCTGTATGCTATAAACCGCATCACCAGGAGCGGGAGCGGGAGCACTTGCATGGGCAAATATTCGACGATGTTTTCTGAACGCGGTAAGCACACCAAGATCGTCGGCGGCTATTGCGTGATCTGTGGAAAACATGGGCTTCTCTCAAAAGATCACGTTTCCCCGCAGGGGAGCTTCACTGTTACAAAGGTAGAGCAGTTTCATTTAACTGAGTGTATTTGGCCGATTGCTGCTCGTCACTAACGGCAGAAATCGGCCAAAAGCTGACGTCACCCAAGCCGCTTCCGCTAACGTCGGACGGTCAGCCTGGGTGGCCGCGCTAACAAATGGTTATATCATCTGCCTACTAAATGAGAGCCGATTCAGGCCTATGCTTCTTCAACAACCACCTGTATGAAAAGAGCACGGCACGATGATAAATGATTCAGATTTGGCCGAAATGATTCCTTCCGCGCTAACAGGTGTAACTGTCGGGATCGGTTCGCAGATCCTGCTTTTTGGCGATATGGCTAGCGTGTTAATTCAGTGCCCATTCGCTTGTGATATCAATAGGGTATGCAAGTGGGGGCATGGTGAAGATGCTGCCACAAGCCCTTTACTTTTCGACTTTCTAAACCACGATGTAGAAGCTTTTTCAATTGATAGTTTTGGGGTTTTCACCATCACCTTCAGTACGCAAATGATCTTGCAAATCCATCCTGAGAAAAATGGATTGGAGTCTTATGTCGTGAGTACGCGGCACGATATATTTCCCATCTTGGTGTGGTAGCCAGGAACGCGATGGCTATACGACGCGAGCCCCGGCCTCCGCTCTGACTCTGGTTGCTGACGCCTGTGGGTCGTCAGCTGCCGGTAGAGATAGGCTGCAACCGACCCCGTGCTGTCGCTTGTACCCCATGCACCACTTGAGCAGTGAAGGAGTCCCTATATGAAAAAGCCCCCCTTGTACCTCTTTGCCAAGGTGCGGTGCATTTGTGAGTATCGCCCCAGTGTTACGGCTATCGTGCTGTTTGGTCTCGAGGTTGAGGGTGAGGACGAACCACCGGTTTATATGGAGATTCGCTTCATTGATTACACCAGTCAGCAGATTGAAGGGGACCATCTGATGCTTTCGCTGGAGGAGGCACTTGAGTACGCTCAAGCTGATTACGGTATCCACCAGACTGATTGGCGTGCGATGAACCAAGAGGAAATTGATCGGATTACATGGTAGCTAGAGCAGCTACCGGGCCTGTTCCTGACTCGGCGTTAAAAGACGAGTGAGAACCGCAACTGATCAAGAGGAGCCCCTTCCGATGATCGCTCGCAAGACGTTGCAGCCCTCAAGGCCTCAGAAGGAATCCGTTTCGGACATTGTAGAGTTCGGTAATTTGACTGCTCGCCTGCCGCTATGAGTCGAATGCCAGATCGCAGCTCGACGTTGCACTTAAAGCTGTCAAGGTTGCCTAATGCCCTAGGCAGCGTCCGATCCGAAACTGCCATTGCGTCTTTTACACGCCGAGACCAGAACGGCTTGGGCTTGGATTCGTTCGAACCTTTCGTGGATGGTTCAGTGCAGAATTTGCGCGATGGTTTGCGCGACAAAAGCCGACCATGCAAAGAGATTCTCCGACGCTTGTTCGCTCTCGCTGAGCCAGTACGTCCTGGCACCCATAAAATATTCCCTGACATTGATCCGTAAGTGGCAGCCATCGGCTAGGCGTGAATCACACGCCCTTCAGTTAACATCGATGCCAGGATAAAGATCCGCAGGTGGGTGGTAATCGGGATCTTCAAAACGACTATTGTTGTAATGCATTTTGGCAGTAGGCCCCTCGCCTTCGTACGTCACCTCAGAATTGGGAGTCAGATGCCATCCGGTCCCATCTTTGTCGCGTTCGATCAGCGACGGATACAACGTACATGTCCCGCCCGAACCGGATGTCAGCATGAATTGGTAATAGCGTCCGGCTTGGAGCGTGAACTTCGCCGAGACATAGTAGTAACGAGTGCGTGTCCCGTGGATACGCCAGCGGCTAAATCTGTGTCTCGTGCCCAAGAAGCCTCGCAATAACCGTACATATTTCTGGAAACTGTACAAATCCCTCGCGGTCGAGAAAATGTCCCCCACCACTAACGACTTCTTGCTCGGCTTTGAGGTTGCGGGACAGTTCGATAGATGCTGCCGGCTCAACAATTGAATCGTTGTCGGAAAACAGCGAGATGATTTTCTGTGTACGACGGCAAACTTCCGCGTGGTCCAGCGGTGCATCTGTGAAGGCGTGTAGCTCTGGCAACGTAGACACCGTTCTATCGAAGCCGGAGACCAGCAAGACTCCGCCAGTTAGGGTGTGTGCGGGTAAGGACAACAAGTGCCGTAGAGCAGCGATGCATCCAAGACTATGCCCTATGAGGATCGTGTTTGTGTCAGCTGCTGGCAGTGATTGCTGCAACGCCAATGCCCATTTTATTGGATCAGGATTGAACGAATCAGGCATAGCTGGAATGCTAACTTGCGCGCCTTGCTCCCGTAGCACCTCCGCCAACCAAGGAAACCAGTTCACATTGGGCGAGGCAGTATAACCATGCACAATTACAACGTGTTTACCGTCATAGCGGTTCGATGTTCTGTTGGCTGCATGCATATTGGGTATCAGAGATCAGCGGATTGATCGGTCGCAGATACTACACTTTCTGCTTTCGGCCGGCGAGGATGTCACAGCTGATAAATTGAGCGATCTGGATGATTCCCTGCAACGCGTGTCGTGGTATGCGTCCAATCGCGGCCATCGGCAATGCGGTTGTAATCTAGGGCTGATGGCAATTCGTGGCCGTCAATGACCACGACTCGTGCTGGTCACTCCGTTGAAAATGGCTGGTCAAATGCGATGCAAACGAGTGGTCAAGTGAGGGCCAATTTCGCATGAGTGACACAAGGCCTGATTTCGGCAAACTCGCCCTGCCGCAAGAAGCGATGCAGTCGTGTTTTTTGCGGCACAGGCGGCAATGGCAATGGATCACTGATTTGGATGTGGCGGATGGCTCCTAGGTGACGTCTGCGCATAAGCAGCTTCCTTGGTATACCGTTGTCGTACGCTTTTCCGATCATGCGAAAATGTCAGCGTAACCGTCCACTTAAGTCAGTCGACCTACCTGTAAAGATCCTAACAAACCAAACCGTCGAGGGCGTGGGTGGCTCACAATCACACTGCGATTTATCGGGCTGGCGAGTTGGAGGGCTGATGGGGTTTTCGCGAGCAAGCTCGCGCCTACAGGCGTGAGATGTCGGGGGGACGTATGCATAGCGCCAGGTCAGCGCCTTTCCAGCCAGGCAAACCTGAGCATTTCATGTGCCCCGGTCGGTTACGAGGCACATGGTAGCTCCCTTCAGCCACCGATATCCTGAGGCAACGCCAAGTAGAACGATAAGGCACCAAAATATACTGGCGAGCGTCTGCTTCTGGCCGAAGCACCGCCTCCGATCAGGCTTGTTTGACGCCGTTGGGTAACATCAGCAGGCAAGCATCAGCAACGGCATGGGCAAACGGGGCGAAGTCCTCGGTATTAGCGGCGATGATGTTATCAGTCGCGCCATGGACGCCCGCATAAATGAGCAATGCCACAACGTTCGGATGTTCTGGCGCCCAATTGCCGGCCAGCTTGCCCCCTTCAATAATCGCAAGCAATTGCTCGAGAATAGCGTTCTTCGAGCCGTTGGCACGATCATGATGGTGGTGGTTCACGTAGACGATATCGTGGATACGATATGTCTTGACGTAGGTTTCGATGTTGGCGTGAATCCAGGCGCGAAGACGCTCTTCCCAGTCATCGGCAGCGCAGCGCGCCATTGCATTGTCCAGGCTGAGCATGAAGCGCTCGGTATAGCGCACGGCCAGAGCGTCAAGCATTTCGTTCTTGGAAGAAAAGTAGTGATAAAACGTGCCCTTGGCCACTTGAGCTGACTCAACGATCTCGTTGATCGTGGTGGCCTCGACCCCCTGAGCTAGAAAAAGCTTCTCGGCTGCCGCCATCAGTTCATCCAGACGTACTTCGGCGGGTTTGGTCCGGGGCTTGGGAGCACGTTCTGTCGCCGGAGCTTTTACGGGGGCTTTGGTTTTCATCGTCTCGTTTCAAACAATTCGTCAAAGGAAATCAGTGTAAAGGAGGGAACCAATCGAGGTGGGAAAAAGTTGGAATGATCAATTGACCGACGGTCAGTCGGAAAATATCATGAGGCATGAACATTGATCGCTCCGCCTCAGATAACCCGGTCACCCGCCGCTTTCCCCGCATAGCGGCGCTATGTGCAGCCTACCTCGGCACGTTTCTCGCTACGCTGGATATCAGCGTCGTGAACGTGGCACTACCGACACTGCAAGACGCGTTGCAAACGGATATTTCCGGTCTTCAATGGGTCGTCAATGCATACACGATCTGTTTGTCAGCCTTCATGCTGTCTTCGGGGCCAATCGCCGATCGTTATGGGCATAAGCGGGCCTGGCTGGCAGGTGTAGGGGTGTTTACTGTCGGCTCAGCAGTTTGCGCTATGGCATCCAACCTGGATTTACTGCTGTTCGGGAGGGCGGTGCAGGGAGTCGCCGGTGCGCTTCTGATCCCGGGTGCCCTGCCAATTCTCAGCCATGCATTTCCAGACGCTGAAGAGCGTGCTCACGTCATTGGTGGCTGGTCGGCGTTCAGCGCATTGGCGCTTATCCTGGGGCCATTGCTGGGTGGCTTGTTGCTCCATGGCATAGGTTGGCAGAGTATTTTTGTTATCAACCTGCCTCTTGGGATGATTGCCATAGGCCTGGGCATCTGGGGGATCAGGGAGCACAAACAGCAAGCGCGCACAGCGCTGGATCCGGCAGGGCAAGTGCTAAGCGTCGTGTGTCTTGCCAGCCTGACTTATGGGCTCATCAGTATCGGCCAGCCGGGCTTGAACTCTTTGATACCCATAGCGGCGCTGGCAGTTGCCCTGGTGGTGTTTATTTTGTTTATGTTTGTAGAGCGGTGTGTAGATCGACCGTTATTGCCACTTTCGCTGTTTCGCAGGCGTTCGTTTGCCGTGGTCAACCTGGCCTCTTTTACCCTGGGTTTTTCGTACTACAGCTGCCTGTTCTTCTTCTCTATCTATTTACAGACGATTCAAGGCTTGTCAGTGGTTGAAACGGGTTGGCGAATGATGCCGCAGTTTCTGGTCACCGGCTGCGTGTCGATTTTGTACGGGCGCTTGAGCGCAGTGATGACATCGCGAAGACTTCTGGTGGCCGGTTATGGCGTGACGGCGCTGGCGATGTCTACCATGGTGACCTTCACAGCACATACCCCTTATTGGATTGTGGGCACCCTGTTCGGGCTTCTGGGGCTCGGAGCCGGTCTCGCAGTACCTGCCACCAGCATGGCGGTTATGACCGCCGCACCGATTGATCGTATGGGGGTGGCCTCTACCACGATGAACGCGTTGCGTCAGATGGGCATGACAATCGGCGTCGCTTTTTTGGGCACGCTCATGAGCAGCGAGGCGTCACGAGTGCTAGCTGCCGCGCTGCGTGATCAAGGGGTAGCCAAAGCGCCTGAGATTGCGCGGTATGTGATTGCTCATGGTGTGGCATCAAGTGACTCGCTGATTGTTTCTACACTTTTTGTTCCCGCGATGGAGCACGGGTTTCATGTGGCAATGATGGTTTCCGGGCTCGCCTGTGCACTGGTGGCCCTGATGCTGTTAATCACCTCTTTTGAGGCCGACACCTTGCCATCGCCCCCACCGAAACACACAGATGGCGGCTGACTTTGCTTCAGAGTGGAGCCAGCCTTGAAATTCACCTGCAGTTCTGTGGTCTGTACAACAATCCCGTAAAGGACTGTTTTATGTCTATTCGCCGTACCCTCTGTTTCCTGACGCTGCCGTTGTTCGCAGGTTGCCAGTATTTGCCCCACACCAACTACTTCACCGCGCCCGAAAACGAGCACAATCCTGCCTGGGTACGTATCGTCGACTACACGCAACATGCCGAAGTTTACCAATACGAAAACGGTAAACGTTCGGGCGGCGCTGTTCGCACCGGCCTCCTGCCGTTCACCCATACACAAGACGTGGGCATGCCCAAGGCAGGGCAAGACCTCACATGGGACTATTACGAAACGCGGATCCGACCCGGTATCGAAACGCAGGTGGATCTTTTCTGGGAGGGGTCACGCACTCGCTCCTGCCACATCTCGACGAAGTTTACTCCCCAAGCCGGACTCTATTACCAGTTCAGGCTAACATCCGGCTCATCAGGCAGCTGTAGGGTGTACGCATCGCTGATTGAGCGCGACACAGAAGGAAACGGTTGGCATCTCACGCCGAATCCGCAGGTGACCTACAACGGTGATGGACCGACGGCCCAAACCTATTACCAGAACAGTAGGTTTGAGGACCCCGATTATCATCCACCTGAAGCTCTGTATCCGGGGATGGACATTTACTAGACAGGTGCACGACTACAAGGAATCGTTAATTGGCTAGCGCGAAATACTTCCGAACGCTCGGCGAGCGAGCCTCAGAAGATGTGTTCGCATGGGCGGCATTTGTCGCGCAAACAGAATTCCAGTAGAAAGACACAGCGTCAGTCCAGGACGCCGTCGCCTGGCAGCGTATTTGGTTCGAGCTGGAAATACTCAACTGGCTTGCATTGGCGCAGTGGGAGGATGAGGGAAAGCCTATTAACTGGTCGAGCCGCTGGAATACCGACTATCGACAAGAAGCGGCGGCCCTAGCGAATGAATTGCTGGAGCTTTTGTGCGATGCAGAATCATCTGGAGGCTGAACCATCACGCTGGTCTCACGCAAAGTGCCCAGAAGTCGGATTGCGGCGAACAACGACCCGACGGTCAGCTCAATAGGCATCTAAACCGCTCTTCAGGGAGTTTCTCTGCAAAAATCGCGTCGGCTTTCAGCAGCACACCCTCAAATATGCCAGCTTATCCATCCCCATCCGCGCGCTTGTGCAATAGAGCATTTTATAAACCGCTCACACCGTATTGTTCCTCACTGCGTTGATGCTCTTTTGGCTGATACTGCGCGTAGAGGTTGTAGAGTGATCACGGGATGACTGCTTCTGGCCGGTTAGCGACCGTTGCTCTGATTAGTCATCCTTGTCCTTCACCACGTGGAGGACTTGTCGTGAACATCATCGCTACCTGCAGCCGTCAGCCCTGGAACAAAGGAAAACTGGTCGGGCAGAAAACCCCACTCCGACTGAGCGATATCTGGGCCATCCGAGTAAGGCTTCAAATTGCGGAAAGAACCCGAGATCTGGCTCTCTTCGATCTGGCCATCGACAGCAAGCTTCGAGCCTGCGACTTAACCAAGCTCCGAGTGCGCGATGTCGCTCATGGCGAGCACGTATCATCACGAGCCATGGTGATGCAGCAGAAAACGCAGCGGCCTGTGCAGTTTGAGATCACTGAGCAAACACGGTCTGCTCTCGCGGCCTGGATACACCGGGCCCAGCTACACAGCGAGGACTGCCTTTTTCCTAGCCGGCTGCATACTTCAGACCATCTATCTACTCGTCAATACGCTCGTATCGTCAAAGGCTGGGTTAAAGCCGTAGGCCTTGATCCTGCGATGTATGGCACACACACAATGAGACGTACGAAAGCATCACTGATCTATCGCAGGACGAAGAACCTGCGGGCGGTTCAGTTGCTGCTCGGACATACAAAACTGGAGAGCACTGTGCGATACCTGGGGATTGAGGTCGATGACGCCCTGGAAATGGCGGAACAGACTGAGGTTTGACCATGTATAGCGACGGTCGAAGTCAGACCGTCGCGAACCGGCCAGAAGCCGACATATGAAGAGCATCAGTGTGAGCTGCCAGACTTGGCGCTCCAGCGCGGCGGGCAATGTCATGGGCCACGGTTTACAGTGAGGCGTCTCGGGGCCGGAGACGCCATGCGGTGTCCAGATTGCCACAGTCTTTCAGAGGCGGTACAGACTGCCGAAGTCAGCGCCATCCATCGGCGTGCTGTCCATGCAGCCCGTCATCGGCAAACCCTGTGACCATCCTGTCGCCAAGGCCTGCACGTCACGCAAGGGATCGGACGCCTTGGCGCGTTCATTGCGAATGCGGCAGGTTTCAGGATCAGTGGCAAACAGACCTCGAGCGAAGACTCGACCCTGCTCGGCCAGCTTGGCGGTCTTCGGCCCGCGGATCTCCGCGAAGCGCTGCAAGGCTTCATCAAGGCCGTTCGTTCCTTCCAGGCATCTAGCAAGGTGCCAAGCGTCTTCCAACGCCTGACAAGCGCCCTGGCCCGATGTCGGCAACGGCGCGTGCGCCGCATCTCCCACAAGCAGCACATTAGCCCGGCTCCACGCATGCAGCGGCTCCAAGTCGTGCACGGCAATCATTAGGATGGCGTGCGTCGGCGTTGCCTGGATGATACGGGCGATAGGCTCCGGCCATCCCGCGAACAGATCCTCGATCTCCTTGCGCATATCGGCTGCGGGCGTCGGCCCTGACAATGGCCGCGCCTGCGCCGCTGCCCAGTAGACCAACTCCGGCCGGACCGGCACGCAACCGAAGCGATTGCCCGAACCCCAATAGTCCTGAATCGCTATATCGCTCACCAACGCACTTTCCCCCTGCGCCACACCTATCCAGTTCACAAATCCCTGATAAACCGGCGTGTTATCCCCCGCAACGAACTCGCGTGCCACCGACCCCATACGGCCATCGGCGCCGATAAGCAGATCTGGACGGATACTCACCCCGTTCTGGAAGCGCGCCACCGCTTTGCCATTAGCCTCCAGATCTATCCCCACCGCCCGATGCCCGAACTCCACCGGGATTCCGCTCTGTGCCGCATGCTTCAGCAGCACGGCCTGCAAGTCCCTCCGCAAAATGGTATGAGTCGGATATCCCATTGTCTCGTCCAGCAGCGCGATATCTATGCCCCCCAACGAATTGCCCGCAGCGTCCTGGCGGCGCACTACCACTGGCCGGCCACCCGCTGCCGCGATGTCTTGGAGGAGGTCCAGTTCCTCCAGCACAAAGCCAGCGTTGGGCCAAAGCGTCACGCCAGCCCCCATGGTCGCTGGCCCCGCCCGGCGCTCATATACCCGGGGACTGTGTCCCCGCTTGCGCAAGGCAAGCGCCATGCTCAACCCCGCAATTCCGCCGCCAAGTATTCCGATTTCCACGCTGGATCTCCTATTCAATCCGCCCCAACGCGCCATCGGCGACAACCCATCGGACGAGACAGCATCTTAGATTCCGTCAATGGGGAGAACTATTATGTAAAAATGGGCGACTTTAATACCTTAATCGGGATAATCATGCGCAATGCCCTCGACCTGAACACCGTCCGTGTATACGTGGCGGTCGTCGATGCACAAAGCTTTGCCGGCGCGGCGCGCCTGCTGTCCCTGCCATCTTCTAACGTCAGCCGCCACGTCGCCTCGCTGGAACGCAGATTGGGCGTTCGCTTGCTGGAGCGAAGTACTCGCCACCTGCGCATGACTGAAGCCGGCAGACTTCTCTACGAACGTGCAAAACCTTTGCTCGACTCCTTGCTCTCAACTGAGGAAGAACTTGGCGCGGTGCAGCGTGAACTGCGGGGGCCCTTGAGGATGTGCATGCCAGGCGAAGCGCCAAGGCTACTGGCCCCTATCCTGGCCGAATTCTGTAGCCTCCATCCCGGCGTCGAATTGGAGTGCGACACACGCCTGACCGGTTTAGAAGCGCTCCGGGAAGACGTGGACCTCTCCATCGTCTTCCATCGTGGGCGCCAGGATGACAGCACCATCATCACCCGCGAACTCGCTACGCTACCCAGCATTGTGGTCGCGGCTCCCGCTCTGTTAGCCAAAACGGGAACTCCGCGACAAGTGCGCGAACTAGAGTCCTTGCCGTGCATTACTACACTGAGCGCATTGAAGGGCCAGCCCTGGCTGTTTCTCGACGGCACAGGCGAAATCGTGAAGGTGTCTGTGCGTAGTCGCTATCGTGTCAACAGCGGAGAGCTTGCGTTGGCGGGCGCGCGGCAAGGCATCGGTTTCGCGATAGTGGCAGCCTATCCATGCCAGGAAGATCTTGCCGCGGGCCGATTGCGGGAAGTGTCGCTGGACCTTCGCGCTGCGCCGCTGCAATTGCTTGGCGCGTACAGCCACCGCCATTCCGTGACCGCGCGGGTTCGGGCGTTGCTGGAATTTATACAGCTGCGGTTGGAACGAGTTGGGAGCGGCTCAAGATGAAAGTCGTAATGAGGGCAGCGTCCGAACGGCCGAGGTCCTACCCCGGGTCGTTTTCTGCCTTTCCTGTATGACTGCAATTGGCCGATTTCTGCCTTTCGTAACTGGCAGAAATTGGCCAGTTGCAGCTTGGCAGGGATACACGCCCGCTCGCTGTCATCTGCTTCTAACATGTCGACCTTGTTTCGCACAGGGTCAAGGCTGCCGTCGTCATCTATCGTGCATCCTTTGCACGTTATGTTTTTCTGCGACTGACATGTCGTCATCCGTCGGTCATCTGATGCGAAGCTGTGTCACAGCCTGAGCCAGTCCGCACACTTTCCGTAGATTTCCGACGGTAGAACGGTCTGAAATCGAATCCCGGATGCTCAGCGATCGGTCACCATTTGGCTCTTACAAAGAATAGAGCCTTCGTCATGAGCAAAGAAGCACAAACGATAGTCACCCTGCTGGATCAGCAGTACGAGCAGCTGCTTACGGACGCGAGATGCTTGGTAGCAAGCTATGTGGATACGTCCATGAAGCTGTACAAAAAGACCGGGGTCAAACCTGTTGTGGCCGGCGTATCAATCAAGCAGGTGAGCCCGAATGCGTATTCGATCTACTGGTGCAAACTGGTGCCGCTGCAAGGACAAAAAAACAAATTCGCGCCCCTGACTATTGCCAAGGGGAATGGCAAACATAAATACCCGGCTTCCTCATTTGAGTTTGTTGAATACCCATACCGTCACCTCGTTCTGCAAGTTGAGGGGCGGCTTGCTGAGATTCGCAGAGTTGCGAGCGACAATCGTCAGCTACGTCGGACGTTGGTCGCTTATGAGAAGAAGCTGTCTAGATACCAAGCGCTTAATCATAGCGACCTCTATTCGGGAGGGTAGCGACTGAGTACCTATAAGCAGTGCCGAACAGATTTGACCTGATTGTAAATCCCGAAAGCCCCGTGCAGCTTGGTCTGGCGGGGCTTTCTCGTATCAGCAGTGAACTACGGCGAGATATATTGCTGCGCTTGATCAGGGAAGGCGACGGGTTCGGGCTATAAGCAGTGTAGAGCGCTAAATCTACTCGTTGTCGGCCATCAGCCCATGTAGGCGGGGGCGGAGGCCGTATTTGCTATTAGCAGTGACGCTTACGACCAAGTCAGCCGGCCAGCTTTGATCTGTATTAGTAGTGAAAGGCTTCACTTTCATAAAATAAACATTGGTAGGTACCGGTCCAGCTGGTACCTGTGTCGCGCAGCGGGTGGTGACGGTAACGCGCTACCCCTTACTGCCTCGCTGCTGTTCGAATGCAATGCGGTTCATTACGCAGATGGGAATTGGGTAGCCCTGGATGTGGGTCGTAAGAGCCTCGTTGCCTGCGATCACCATGATGCAGGATAGGCCTCTGCGGAAGCGCATTCCTCGTCCCGAGTAATTGCGCGGGATGATCTCCCATGATTCGTCGTGGTAGTAAAAACCAATGATTTCTGACCAGTGCGATAGGATGCCCGCGCCCATGATGCCCACTGGGGTCAGGCAGAAAATTTCTACCTGGGTTTCCTGCCCAAGAGGTGTAAGCGTCTGCCAAAGTCACCTTGTATGACTCAGAACGGTATAAGCAGTCCTTCAGAAAGCCGTAGGACGGCTGATAATCCATGGCCTGACCTCATCCGGCGTCATGAAAAGCCTCGTTTATCGCGTTGAGCAAAGTAGCCCTTATAGGCGCGTCACCCTCTCACCTACCAATCCTCAAATACCCGAAAGTCATTCTCTCGGGCATTTGAGCATCCGGTAAAAAAACTTGTAACTCAGTTCACCTTGAACCGTCCCACCAGCCCCTGCTGTTGCTCGGCCAAGCGGGCTAACTCGCGGCTGGTGACGGCGGTTTGTTCAGCACCGGCGCTGACCTGGATAACCAGAGTGTTGATGTCGTTTACGTTGCGGTGGATCTCCTCGGCAACCTGACTCTGTTGTTCTGCCGCCGAGGCGACCTGTATGTTGCTGTCGCTGATGGTCGCGATGCCCTCGGCTATTTCTTCTAGCAACTCCCCTGCGCGCACTACGTTGCTCGCGCCTTCTTGAGCCTTCCCTAGAGTTTCCTGCATGGAAGTGGCGGCACGGTCGGAGCCGGATTGCAGATTGGCGATCATCTTCTGGATACTGACGGTGGAATCCTGAGTCTTTTTGGCCAGATTCCGCACCTCATCGGCGACCACGGCAAATCCACGACCCTGCTCACCGGCACGGGCAGCCTCAATGGCAGCGTTCAAAGCTAGCAGATTGGTTTGCTCTGCTACACCACGAATCACATCCAAAACCGAGGAGATGGAATAGCTTTCACCCTTGAGCTCCTCAATGATTCGGGATGTTTGTTCGGCCTGAACCTCAAGCCCTTTGATCAAGCTGATGGTGTTCTCGATTTCAGCCTTGCCCTGCATAGTGCTGGCATTAACGCGCTGCGACATCTCTGCGGCGTCGGTAGTGCTGCGCGCCACGTCTTTGACCGTGGCGCTCATCTCGCTGATGGCAGTGACCACCTGATCGGTGCCTTGACGCTGCTGGACGACGTTATTGCTAGTTTGCAGGGCCACAGCCGAAGACTGCTCGGCGGCGGTCGCGACCTGCGCCGTGGCACTCCCGATCTCACGGATCACTTCACCGATCTGTATGGCCATGTTATCCAGGTTACGCGAGATCTCGCCAAACTCGTCTCTGCCGGTGTAACGGGTTCTGGCAGTTAGGTCACGCGTGGATAGCGAAATAAGGGTGCGGTTCACGTCGACCACAGCGATTTTGATATTGCGAATAATCACCGAAGCGAGCCACAGCACCGCAATCAACATCAGAATGACGGTGGCTATTGCGACATACAGACTGCGCTGGGCATCGGTACGCGCGACATTGGCTAGGCTCACGACCGTCTGGCCCAGTTCAGCCTCGACCTGAGCCATCATGTCGATACGGCTGGTGGAAAGGTTGAACCAGTCTTCGGGTTTGATATTAAGCGGATCGCCTAGAGGCGTATCAAATCCGAGTTTTTGCAGGCGAGCTACATCGACGGATGCGGGCTGTTGTAGAACCGCATCCAGCTTATTTTTGAACACGGCAGGAGCCCAGCGTTGAAAGGCCTCGAAATAGCCGGAGAACTCGCCCATGTTGCGGCTGAAACGTGACAACAGCGGCGCATCAAAACGGTTTTGGTTGAATGCCAGGCCAAGCAGTACACGCTCTCGACCAGAGCGCTCTTTCATGTCTACGAACTGATTGAGTGAACTCAGCCCACGCAGGATTTCCGGATCCTCAATGCTGGTTTCCAGTGAGTAAGAGAAGCCGATCAAATTTTTGATAAGATCGGTGAATCGGGTGCCGGACTCGCCGTTATTGATTGCGAGCGTGTCCACCTGCTGACGCAGTCCGGCCAAACCATCAATTGCGCGCAGCATCTTGTCAGGCGCGATAAGACCCTCGGTCGATTGCGCATGCATCGCGCTCACCGCACGGTCGGTTTCTTGGCGTAAGACTTTCAACTTGTCCTGCATCGTCTTACCACCGCTGCCCAGAAACACGCCGCTTGCGCCGCGCTCACGCTGGATAGTGGTTACTACGTCACTGAGTTTCTGCGCGGTGCCGGTAGCGGTGACCGCTCGGTTCATCTCGCTCAGTGTCTCTCGTTTGTCAGCTACAAAAATCCCGGCGAAGACCAGAAAGCCCAACAGGGGAAACATCAAAATAAGCAGTAGCTTTGTACTCAAAGGAGCATTTCTAAGCATGGCAGGCCTCAGGGCTTGAAGATGTTGTTTAAAGCTATCCAAGGCGAACGTTCTATGAAGTCGACGTCTGATAGAGCCCAGGATGGTTCAGTAGTAGCCTGCCGTAGCCAGTTTTTTCTCCGTTCGGAATGTTTCGGCTGAAACCAGCAAAGCTTTACCTGTAGCTAAGCAGGCGCCCAGCTATGTGGTAGCAGTCGCTCGATCTCGCTGGCCCGCTGCGTCGGCAGCTGCGTCAGCACATCCTTGAGATAAGCATACGGGTCATGCCCGTTCATACGTGCCGACTGGATCAGGCTCATGATCGCCGCCGCCCGTTTGCCGCTGCGCAGCGACCCAGCAAACAACCAGTTCGACCGCCCAAGCGCCCACGGCCGGATCAAGTTCTCGATCTGGTTGTTGTCGATGGGCACAGCACCATCGTCCAGGTAGCGCGTCAGCGCTACCCAGCGTTTAAGGCTGTAATCCAGGGCCTTGGCCGTAGCAGAGCCCTCGGGCACAAGTTCGCGTTGGGCCAGCATCCACTCATGCAGTTTTTCAGCGATGGGCACCGCCGTTTCCTGGCGTAATCGCCAACGGTCTTCGTCGCTCATTTCCTTAGCGTGTCGCTCGACTTCGTACAGCCCGCCAATCGAGTGAAGCGCCTGCTCAGCCAACTGGCTTTTATTCGCGACGTGCAGGTCGAAGAACTTGCGGCGCGCGTGGGCCATGCAGCCGATTTCGGTGATGCCCAGCTCGAAGCTTGCCTTGTAGCCGGCAAAGTCGTCACAGACCAGCTTGCCGCTCCACGTGCCCAGGAAGTTACGCGCATGTTCGCCGGCACGGCTGGGGCTGAAGTCGTAGACCACGGCCTTGAGTGCCGAGAATGGCGTGCTGCTATAGGCCCAGACGTAAGCGCGGTGGGTTTTCTTCTCTCCTGGAGCCAGCATTTGTACCGGTGTTTCATCGGCGTGGACTACGCGCTGGGCCAGCACTGCTTCGCGCAGCGCATCGACCAGCGGCTGAAGCTGCACGCCGGTTTGACCCATCCACTGCGCTAGTGTCGAGCGCGGGATGGCAAGGCCGGCACGGCCGAAGATCTTTTCCTGTCGATAGAGCGGCAGGTGGTCGGCGAATTTGGCCACCATCACTTGCGCCAGCAGGCCGGCAGTGGGGATGCCCTTGTCGATCACCTGCGGCGGCATCGGGGCCTGGGTCAGTGTTTCGCACTGCCGGCAGGCCCATTTCCCACGAACGTGCTGTTCGACGGTGAACACGCCCGGCGTGTAGTCCAGCTTCTCGCTGACGTCTTCACCGATGCGCTGAAGCTGACAGCCGCAAGCGCACTGAGTGTTGTCCGGCTCGTGATGGATCACAGTGCGCGGGAACTGCGGCGGCAACGGCGCACGCTTGGGTTGCTGGCGTGGTTCTATCTGCGCGGGTGCGGGATGAAGTGCTTTTAAGTCGGCCTCGATGGCTTCGAGGTCGGTATTAAGCAGGTCATCGAGCAAGCTGCCTTGCGCCGGGCTGATCTGCTCGCTGCGCTTAGCAAACTTGTGTCGCTTGAGAATGGCGATTTCGTGGGTGAGCTGCTCGATGATCGTCTCATCACGATGGATCTTTCTGCCCATGGTGTCGACCTTGGACATCAGCTGCGCAGCCAGCGCGCGCAGTTGTTCAGGGGGCATTTGATCGAGATCGGGCAAAGAAGTCATGCCGTGGATTTTACCAAAGCAGTCCTCCGGTCACAGCTATAAGCCAGGTATTAGAGCAATGTAATTGCGCCGCCTGCACCTACTCGCTGCCAAGGCAATCCAAGTACCAGCGCCTGGAGTTGTTCGGGGTCGAGTTCGACCTCCGCGCCAAGATGGATGCCCGGCCAATGAAACTTGCCCTGATTCAAACGTCGCGCCGCTAGCCAAATACCAACGCCGTCATGCACCAGCACCTTTATGCGGTTGGCCCGGCGGTTGGCAAAGAGGTAGGCGCAGTGCGGCTTCGCCGCACCGAACACGGCAACCACCCGGGCCAGTGCAGTGTCAGTGCCGGCCCGCATGTCCATGGGCTGGGTGGCGAGCCAGATGGAGTCGATACGAATCATTGGGCCAGGCCACGGATAAAACACGCGCAGCCGTCCGGATCTGAGGCTGGCCATTTTACGGTGACGGATTTATCGCCCAGAACCAGTGAGATGATCACCGTCTCTTCTGTTGCGCGCTTGGGTGCAGCTTGTACGGGGATGAAGGCCGGCAGAGTTGCGGGTGATTGATCCCGGTAAATCGGTAGCCACTTGCGGATCACGTTGGCGTTGATGCCGTGATGGATGGCTACGCTGGAAATCGTCGCTCCAGGTTGCAAGCATTCCTGGACGACCTGGGCTTTAAATGGTTTGGGGTAAGAGCTGCGTTGGCGCATGGAAATCCTGGCGATAAGGGTGATCGCGTCCGCTTAAAATACGCGGACACCATCGCCCTAAATACTGGAGTTCGGTAGGTGTGTTCGCCATCCGCTTACCAAGAGGTACAGCGTAAACACGACCGTTTGGTGCAATAGGTGGGAAGTACAGCCCGTTACCGAGGTGACGAAATTCCATGCTTGTGTTCCGGATAGATGAGTCGCTAGACACTCTCCGGTAGCTTTCGGAAAACCCAAGATCAGATGTTGCCTGCGAGTCGGTGCACGGGTTTTAGCGTACTGCGCAAGCTAGCTCGCCACATGGAGGGCGTGCATGTTGCTGATCTATACGCTTCGGCGCTCCGGTAACTTTCGCTAGGCTGCGGAAATTGACAGCCCTTCTGAAGTCATCCCATGACCTCATAGGCTTGGGGAAGTACTGCGTATCGCAGCGGTAGGGTGCCTTGCCGATGGATTTGGGACGCGCCCGCTGCCAATGGGCAGCGGACAGTTTGTTGCAGGTATCTGGTCGCTCCGCTGAAGGCTCAATCGTCGCCGTGCTTCTTGTCCAGATACGCTGCGACCATATAGCCAATTGCACCTGCAATAGTCAGCACACTTATGACGGCAAGCACGGCATATACAAGCAACTCAAAGCGATCCATACCCTGACTCCTTTGATTCGAGGTCTGCCAAGGTTAAGGGCGTCTGATCTAATCCCAAATCTGCTGTGCGATGGCTTAGCGACTGATAGCAGCGGCTTCCGTCCGCAGGTCGGCTCGGGCACCGACGTACGCATCAGTTTCCCAAATACGCATATTCCCGAGCTCGTAGGCGACGTGATTCCGAGCCTCCAGATCCTCATCGTGGGGAGCTTTTCCCTCAAGAATTGGGGCGTGGTGACCAGACAATCGCCGGTAGAGCTCGCAGGCATATGCCGCGCGACAATCATCAATATTTAGTCCGTGAGAAAGTAAAAGCTCTTGCGCTGCAGGTAGGTTCTTTAATTTCCATGTGCGCCAAGCTGCTGGTGTCGCGTGACTGCTGCCCTGAATTTTTTGAAATGCCGCGGCCTTCTCCAAAATTACAATTTGCTCAGGGGCAGAGATATTAATGATCCGATGCTCATGTTTATCTTTGCTGAACACATAAAAGATGTTTTCTTCTTCGGCGTCCTTGTGAGCGTCTTCTGCGTCGAAGAAAAAAGCCTCAAGCAATGACATGCCAAGGTATCGAACTGACCTGATTAATGTTGCTAGCTGCTCTGAGTAGAGAGCCTGAATATCCACCATCGCGGCTTCAAACTTAGTTCGGTCAAGACTGCGCGGTACGGTGATCCGTGCATGGCTTGGAAAGCCAAGACGGCTACCGACGTTAGCCGCTGCGCCTTTCCAGCGCCCATTAGTTGCGAAGCCCATTACTGAATATACAGTCTCAAGCAGGCCAGACACGTTTTGCAGCGGGAGATTTCCTTGGTATGCCTGGGTGTAGAGCTCTTCCCCGTACTCCCTCACCAATTTTTTATTGACGAATTCCAGGATGTCTACCTCATGAGACTCGTAGGCATAAACACTAAACTGCGCCCATTGCTGGTCGTGGATCATGGCCTCGTGCTGACTGAGAAGCCCGCGCCGGACTGCCTGCCTGAGAATTGCCGAGCCGGCTCTGGTCAAGTTCCGATCAAAATGTGAGTGGAAACTCTGCTTCATAATCATTTCTCCATTCAGCTCAGGTGCTGAGCTGCGAAAAGAAATGTTGAGCGAGAAAAAATATCCTGGGCTTCGTTTTCGGTCGCTTTCAGCGCCTGAAATTGACGAGCCCGTCCGTCCCTTAAACGGTCAGAAAAGAAGAAAGCGGCCGAAGCCGCTTCCATCTGTCAACACCTAGCGAATTCGATTAGCTGTTTTTGCCATTCAGGTGACGGTTAACGGTTGGCTGACTTTTGCCAGTGATTCGCTCCATTCGGCCCGCTTTGATGCCTTGATCCGCCAGTGACTGGCAGAAGGCGTCGCGCTGCTGCATGGTCAGGGCATCAAAAAATGCCTTGTTGACCTTGGACTGCTCAGTTTCAAGAACGGCAAAGCCCTTGTCGATGAATGAAGCCATCTCCTGCTTGATCTCGTCGAATAGACCGCCAGCTCCGCTTCCTGTGACTTCTGTGCCCATTTTGAGCCTCCTGTGAATTGAAATATGGTCTGATTCTATTCATGGTAAATGGGGCTGTCAACGAGGTGGTTGTACATAAAACGGTCGTTTATGGCACACCTATTCCAGATGATCTTTTGGACTTGGGATTTACCGCTTTCCTGTCACTTTTCCTGTACCGAAATCAGTGTGAGAAAAACGTATGGGAAAGCGGATTGGATATGCCCGAGTGTCGACTGATGATCAGAACCTCGACCTGCAGCGAGATGCACTTGCTCTGGCTGGGTGCTCAATAGCCTACGAGGAGACCATGAGCGGCAAGTCGGCGGACAGGCCGGAGCTGAGGCATTGTCTCAAAGCTCTGCGCAGTGGCGACACTTTGGTCGTATGGCGACTGGACCGCCTTGGCCGCTCCTTGCCTGACTTGGTTGGGATCGTCAGTCGGCTGGACCAGGAAGGGGTGGGGTTCGAGTCGATCAACGAGCGAATCGAAACCACCAGCGCCGCCGGCAAGCTGATCTTTCATGTGTTCGCAGCCCTGGCCGAGTTTGAACGCAACCTGATTCGAGAGCGTACCCGCGCAGGGCTGGCGGCGGCTCGCGCTCGAGGACGTAAAGGTGGTCGTAAACCTGCGTTGGAAGATGCTCAAGTCCGCGAAATAAAGGCTTTGCTCAAAGATCCACAGATTCAGGTTAGCAATGTAGCCAAGCGATACGGGGTATCGAGAACAACGTTGTATCGGTACGTCGGTAAGACTGGGCCGAGATAACTTGCACCTGGCAGCACATGAAACTGCGACCAGGGGATTATGAGCATCAGGACACGAAGGTTGACAGAAGCGATAATTTGCACAAAAATCCTGGTTGACAGTACCTGTGTTTTGCACGCTTTATGGAGAGGCCCATGCCCCCGATCCAACACCCAAGTGAGCTGGAACCGAAGCTGAAGCCGGAATACGTCGAGCTGATCTGCAATAACGCTCTGGATGCGGCTTACCGTGCGTTGGAAGTCACCTCTACGGATGACGATACCAACTGGACTATGGGAACACTTCCGTATGGCCGCGTCCACGGCCGGTTCAAACGCCTCCACCGCGATCCGGCCCTTCCGTGGCTGCTGCTCACTAACCGCACCATGGACTTCACGCTGAGTGTGAATGGCGTGCTGATGCAGGTGGTAATGGACGATCCCGAGGTCAGAAAGAAAGGGTATCGACTGCAATCCAACCGAGTTGAGCTTTACCAGGCTAGCTTGCTGGGGCCTGCGATCGACAAGAACATTACTTGGCGTTTGTATGTCGATACTGACGGCAACTTTGACGGGCCGACGCTGACTGCTTCGATTCTGGGCTTCGATACCAACCGGAACGTCGTATGTAAGTGGGTGCATGACTACGTTCCTCTGTTTGCTCCTCGTACCACCGAGCTTCCACAAGAGGTGGCAATCGATGAACCATTAGTCGCTCGCCGGGACAAAGATGCAGACCAGAACGCAACACGAGATGCTGATCAGTAAATGAATGACAGAACAGGCTTTCTGCCTCTTGGCGACGAGTTTTCGCCCGACAAGCTCCGTCTCGCTAGATGCGCGGCGGGGCGTTCGCTCGCCGATATCGGAGAGCTCTTGGGCGTTACCCGGCAATACGCGCACAAGCTGGAAGTCAATGCGATTCCTTCTGGCACCCAACTTGCCCAGCTATCTGAAGCCTTGGGCGTGCGCGAGAGTTTTTTCTTCACGCCACGACGCGGTTCGGTGGAGTTGGAGCAATGCCATTTTCGAAGCGTCCGATCCTCCTCGCAGACTCTCAAGAAGACCATTGCGGCTCAGGTCGAGATGTTTGAGCTGCTGATTGACGAGTTGGATAAGGAGGTTGCCTTTCCTGCAGTGAGTTTCAGCATGCTTGAGGAGCCGGTATCCGGTATCAACAAGATCGAGCAGGTTGCTGAAAAATTTCGCCGTGAACAGGGCCTGGGGATCGGCCCCCTGTCTAGTGTGACCAAGCTGGCAGAAAAAGTTGGAGTGCTGGTGGTGAACCTGGCCGAAGCCGATGACAAGGTCGATGCGTTCTCGTTGTCCAACAAACGACCGTTGATCGTGAGGAACACCGCAAAGGTGAATCCATGCCGGCAACGTTTCGACCTTGCCCATGAAATGGGCCATTTGGTGATGCACCAAGGTATTGAGACCGGTTGCCGCCTTACTGAGGATCAGGCTAACCAGTTTGCCAGTGCTTTGTTGATGCCCCGGGCAAGTTTCGCATCAGAGTTTCCCCCTATGCGAGGAAAGTACCTGAACTGGCCGGCACTCAAGGATATGAAGCTTCGTTGGAAGGTAAGCTTCAAGGCGCTCATTTTCAGGGCTCACACCCTCAATCTGCTCACCGCCGAACAAGCTAAATCGGGCTTCACGTATCTCAATCGAAAGGGTTTCACGAAGCACGAAGAGTTTGACGAGTTGATCCCTATGGAGTCGCCTATGCTGGTACAGAGGGCGATCAATCTCTTGGATTACGGTACCTGGAAGCGGGTGTTGACAGCTGCCGGGCTTACGGCAGAGATGGTGACCAGGCAGTACATGCTGGATGTACCGTCATCTCCTTTGCGACTGGTCGAGGCTAACGTAGGTTAAGTCACGATGAAACTGCCTGAGGCAGCCCGCGTGCCGGCACTCACATGGATGCGCATACAGCCGTCAATTATGACGCGGCAGGCGCTCGTGTAGTTTGCAACCCTAGAGGGTATCCGGGCGAAGAGACTGGCTTCCGCCCGGATTTGATCGTCACGCTTTAGCTGCGCCTTAGCTGATCAAGCGAGCCGTCTGCGGATCGTACGCGACACCGGTAATCGACCCATCCCGAATGCGCTCAACCGCTTCGTCGATCACATGCAGCGGTACCAGGAACCATTCCCTCGGCTTGACCGGATTGCCGAAGCGGTCATCGATGGTCAAGTCCAACTGCGCTGCGCCGAACAGGCGGTGGAAGATGTTTTCTAGCCGGGTGCGGTTCAGGTTGTGAAGCTTGTAGGTTGCGACCACTTCCACATCTGCCAGCAGGTAGGTGGCATCCTTCGCCGCGGCGGCGATGCGGGCTTCCACCTTGCCACCGGTCACGCCAATCTTGTGGATCAGCTCGCGGTGCTCGGCTACGAAGGGGTGGCTGGACTGGCTGCGCAGCACATAGATAGTGCCGCTTTCTATGTCGTCCGGCTCGGCTATGTCGCTAAACAGTGGGCCTGAATCTACCCTGATGAGCCGAGATCCGGCACGTCCCTCACTGTCCTTGTAGAGCGCCCGCTGCAGGGATCGTAGTAGAAGATCGCTTTCCGTCTCATTGGAGTAAATGACGCGCAAACGCCCATTCGTCTCCGCGTTCGGCGTCTTGTAGGTGTCGCCCACCTCGGCGACATAGGCAATGAGTCCGCTCAGAATGAAGAAGTCCCCTGCCTCGATGCTGGCGTTCTTGCCAAAGGGCTTGGTTATCCACAGGTTTTGTTTTAGGCCGGCTTCAACCTCATCAAAAAGTGGTTTGAAGCTCTCGAAGTCTTTACATGGGTTCCGGGCTGCAATTTCTTCTGCCGCCTTTATTGCCGCACTTGAACGCACATGCCGCAGCACGGTGATGTCGTCCAGGTCGACGGGCTCACTGCCGATGCCTAGCTCGGCGAGCAAGGCGTCCTCATCCAGGTCACCCACATTTACCGTGGCTACCGCATTACCTGGCAGTAGGCCGTGACTATCCAGGCCGGCCAGTAGGGTTTGTGCCTCCGGCAGCCTGCGTAGCTGATCCAGACGCACTGCGTACAAGCGTTCAAAGATGTCGCGATCTTCGCCATGCAGTGGGGCGCGGCCGTGGGTCTGATAGAAGCGCTGAATGTCCTCGAAGCCAGCGATGATGCGTTCTTCGCGAGGGGTTCGAGTGGCAGCCTTTAGGGGAGCGATTTCAAGGCCAAGCTCAGCGAGCAGTTCGTCCTCATCAATTTGACTCATCGATCACCCCACTTTGTTTCGCTGCCAACTCCTGAGCTTTGTAGCGCATGAAAGCAACAAGGCCTTCGGCCATACGCTTTTCCCAGGCATCTGCAGAGTTGATGTCTGGAAGGCGGCCTCGCTCGCGCTTGAAAGTTCTAGCGCGATCTGTAAGTTCAACCGCCTCATCACGAGGAATGCTCACTTTCTTGGCCGCAATGCTGGCCTGCACCTGGCGTAGGGACTTCTCATCCATCGCCTTCGCCAGTACCGCATAAGCTGCCTCGAAGGGGTTGATGCGGTCGATCAGGTCAATGTCCAGCTCGCGTACGTTAACGAACTTGCGCACGCCATCCAGCAGAGCAGTGCTGCCTTGTACAACGTCACTCCCGTTGGCGTCGGCCTGAGCCAACATCAACTTGGCCTGCTGGGTAATGTTCATGGCGGCGATAGCGTGTTGGCGGATGGCTTCCTGGTCGACGTCGCTCAAGTCCGGGTAACGCTCGCGCACGATCTTGCCCATGCGCAGTTGGGTCAGCTCTTCTGGCAGGGTGTTTTCCTTGTCGAACAGGCCGCGCTCCAGCACGGTTTTATCCTGCAGGAAGCTGGTTACTACTTCGTTCAAATCTTCTTTGCAGATGCGCGTGGCTTCTGTGCTCTGCGGTGTGGTCAGGCCGTTAATCTCGACATGGAATTGGCCCGTGGTTTCATTCACGCCTAGATTAGTGCCGCCTGCTTGGTACCCCTCTGGCCCGTAATTGAAGCCTTCTTTCGGCCCGGTATCTTTCGGGGTGAACTCATAGCGCGGGGCCAGCACCTGTTCCATCAGCAGGCTGGCGGAAATGGCTTTGAGCATATCGTTTACCGCTTCGGCTACAGCAGCTTGATCAGCCATAGGTTCGGCGATCAGGTTGGTGAAGCGCGAGCGCTCCTTACCCTCGGCGTCGCGGGTGGCGCGGCCAATAATCTGCACGATTTCAGTCAGGCTCGAACGGTAGCCGATGGTCAGCGCATGTTCGCACCAGATCCAGTCAAACCCTTCCTTCGCCATGCCCAGCGCGATGATCACATCCACATTGTCGCGGTTGTTCTTCTGCGCCGGGTCTTTCAGTGCGCCGAGCACTTTGGAGCGTTTGCCTGGGTCGCTATCATCCACCAGGTCGGCCACTCTCAGCGTGCGACCGTCTTTGGCTTTGATCAGGTGAAAGCCGGTGGCCGGGTCTACACCCTGCCAATCACCCAGCGCGCTCATGATCTCGTTAACCTCGCGCTCCTTGTCCTTGAGGCTCTCACGGGCATTTACGTTTGGAATGTGGACGATGGTTTTCAGCGCCGGGTCCAGCACCTTTGCGACCGCATCCACGTACCGGCCGGTGTAGAAGAAGTAGCCAATATCCAGCGACTTGAGCCAGCGATAGCCGTTGAGCTGCTCATAATAGGTGTACGTCACCGTCTCAAATTTGTTCTCTTCCGACGGAGCCAGCACGGCCTCGCTGTCTCCACGGAAGTAGGAACCGGTCATGGCAACCAGGTGCACCTTGTCGCGGTTGATAAACGCGCTCAGTTGGCTGCCCAGTTTGTTGTCTGGGTTGGCGGAAACGTGGTGGAACTCGTCGATGGCAATCAGGCGGTTATCGAAGGCGTCGATACCCAGCTCTTCCACAGCAAAGCGGAAGGTGGCATGGGTGCAGACCAGCACCTTATCGCCGCTGTTTAGAAAGGCGCGCACCGCATCTACCTTGGACTTGGCTACACGCGGCTCATCGATGCCAGGGGCATTACACAGGTTCCACTGCGGGGCCACCTGCCAGTCCCAGTAGAAGCCATGCTGGCTCAGTGGCTCATCGGCGAAGCTACCGCCAATGGAGCGCTCGGGCACTACGACGATGGCCTGTTGCAGGCCCTGGTTATTCAGCTTGTCCAGCGCGATAAACATCAGGGCGCGGGACTTGCCCGATGCGGGTGGCGATTTGATCAGCAGGTACTGTTCGCCGCGCTTGGTATAGGCACGTTCCTGCATGGTGCGCATGCCCAGCTCGTTGGCCTTGCTGGATGCTCCAGTATGCGCTGTAGCGATGGATACCGACGGCACCGTGTAGCTGTTGGTCGGGTTGGTAGTGTTAGTCACTGTGATTCTTCCTCCATGAGGGTGCCGTCGCCCGGATATTGTTGATGCGGCCTTTGAGGTCAGCAAACCACTCGCGATAGCCTTCGAGTGGTGTAGTCAGGCTAGCAGGGGTGTTGCTCATGCCTTTTTTCCCCGTGATTTCTTCGGCGCGACCTTTGCTGTTTCCACTGTCATCTTGGTGTATAGGTCAAACAGCTTTTCCAGTCGTTCGGTGTCGTTTCTAAAGCGGCGACCGATATAGATACGCTCCAGCACTTCATCGTTGCGCTCATGGGCGCGACGCAGGTTTTCCGGCATGGTGTCCGGGTCGTACAGGTCGGCGATAGTGGCGGGGAAGTGGGCTTCGCGGGCAAGCAGAATATCCTCGGCACAGCGAGTCAGGTCAGTCTTGTTCTGTTCGGTGAGCAGGGGGACGGGAAAGGTGTTCCAGCCAAGGGTGTTCGAGTATCGAAAGTCTGTTTTAAGCTTGCCGCAGACTGTCCCCACCCAGACTAGGTGAAGTCGCGATGCAATTAGCGCGATGCTCCAAATGGGGGCGCTATAGATCACAGATGCTAGGTTTGAGACCACTGTGGAGTAGTCCGTGATCTCGCAAGGCAAATATGGCCTACGCTCTGAAGAGGCGTTCGGGACTGCAACTGCTCGGTGGCTACTGTGGGGCGCAAATACGAAACGATGCGGTGTATTGGCGTTGTCGTTAGCTTGCACGCCATCACTACTGAGTCGCTGTTGCCGCACCCTTTCAAAGCGAGTTCGAAATTCCTGAATTTTGCTGGCTTCTGGTAGTTCAGCGTCTTCCACCCAAATACACCAACGACTGCCCCCATTGATTAGCTCTCGCGAGCCGACGTAGTGCTTGATGAAGTGGGCTGCCTCTGGATTCCTTGCCAGTATTTGGTCCTTTTCCTCTGTGGAGAGGACCAAGGCTCCGCCATCAGTCGGCTTATTCCCGGACTGCATGTGTCCGATCTCTGAGAGTGCGCGTGACCTCTTCGCCACGATCACCGTATCAGTGGGAACAAGATAAGGGCTGATATTTGGCACGCTCCGTACGGTTTCCTCATCAAAGAGTTTTTTCTCGCCCATTGGTCGCGAGGAAAGCCCAAGAATTACACAGGTAACCGCAGCTTTATTGCTTGCGAGATTGCTCCAAAGAAAGGAAGTGTGTGCGAAAAATATAAAGTTCCCCTCTTTGAAAACTAGTGGCCACAACATGCCGACCTGCTCGCCTTGCGTAACAGAGTTGGTTGTAACAAACGCACTTGAAGAATTTGTAAGCCTGTTGAACTGCGCTGCTTTAAGAACGAAGGCGGCAACATAGTCTAAATCCTTGTAGCTCTTGAGGACGGGCGAAAATATACGGGCCATATCCTCTTTTTGCTCTGCTGTCTGATTTACGCTCCCTTGGTATGGGGGATTTGCACAAAGATAAATCTCACCACCTTCATTTTCGAAATCTATTTCAGTTTGATCCAGTGGTGTATCAAATAAGTCGTCCGCCACTAGCTTCACACCAGTGCGGTGAGCATCCATCAGGCTCAACCAATCTAGGCGTAGCGCATTGCCGCAAACAATCCAGTTCTGCGCGTTCAGCGGTAGAAATTCGGCCAATGCGTCCTGCTGACCGCGATACAGCACGTCGCACTGAAACTCTGCAATGATCAACGCGAGACGGGCAATTTCTGCCGGAAAGTCTCGCAACTCGATGCCGCGGAAATTTGTCAGAGGGACTTCCGATTTGTTGTTGGCCTCGCCTCGGCGACGATTGATCTCCGCCTCGATCTCGCGCATCTGCTTGTAGGCGATAACCAGGAAGTTGCCGGAGCCGCAGGCGGGGTCAAATACGCGGATGCGTGCCATACGCTTGCGCAAATTGAGCAACTTGGTTTTGTTATCACCTGCAGCGTCCAGTTGTGCCCGTAGATCATCCAAAAACAGTGGGTTCAACACCTTGAGGATATTGGGTACGCTGGTGTAGTGCATGCCCAGCGCGCCGCGCTCCTCCTCGTCGGCCACGGCCTGGATCATGCTGCCAAAAATGTCTGGGTTGATTTTTTTCCAGTTCAGCCTGCCCGCGTGCAGCAGGTAGGTACGTGCAATCCGCGTAAAGCGCGGCACTTCGGTGCTGCCAGAGAACAAGCCGCCATTTACATAGGGGAAGGTGTTGGCCCAATTTGGTAAGCGCGGTTGAACGGTCGTGCGCTCAGCTAGCTTGATGTTCATGGCTCGGAAGATTTCCGACAGCACCTGATCGGTGTTGGAACCATCGCGTTCGCTGTACTGCTCAACCGTCTTGGTAAACAGGCCATCGCCATTGAAGATGTCGGTGTCTTCGGCAAAGAAGCAGAACACCAGACGCGCCATAAAGTGGTTCATGTCGGCGCGACGCTCGGCCTTGGCCCAGTCCGGGTTCTCGTTCAGCAGTTCGACGTACAGCTTGTTCAGGCGGCTGGTGGCGCGCACGTCGATGGGGTTGTCCTTGATCTCCTTGATGGTGGAGATGCCGGCTAACGGCAGCAAGAAACCAAAGTGATTGGGAAGGTCTGAATAATCGCAGGTGATGGTTTCACCTGTGATCAGCTCCTCAGCCTCTACGGTTTGCCCGTCGGTAGCGAAGACGAACTTGGCTTTAGCTTTAGTGGTAGCCGGGCTGGTACGCAAAGCCTTGAGCGTTTCGCCCACGGTGCCGGGCTCGCATGCGGCGATATGAATGTTATTGCGCAGTAGTACGCCGCCGGGTACGTCCGATGCGTTGTTGTTGCCGGCGCGCAGGCGCTTGATTTCCGCATCCTTTCTGCCAAATGCAGCCAAGAAGGTGAGCGGAAACTCCGCTGCGTCAAAGGGCTCTAGGGCCAGATCCGATATGGCGGACTCAATTTCTACTGCATTCATGGTTTACCACTGTCTAGATCGCTGATGCGCGAAGGCGGCGAGTTTAGCGCTAAAATTTGGGGTGATGGCTACATTCAGGTCGGCACATGCCGCTCTGTCGGCTTGGCTTGGCGTCGACTCAGCCCTGCTCAGCCGCATCGGTCTATGCCGGATGCCACTGGATGCGACAGCCGGGCGTCCTGAGCCTGTGAGCGGTGAATCAATCACTGCACGATGCTGGGATGATAAAGGAAGGCGCTTCTGTAATGCTAAAAAGCCTCAGATGGCAGAACTGGCGGGATTCGTCGAATCGAGTTTACGGTAGCTGTTCGTAATCCAATAAGGCTTCGGCGCGTTCGCTCAGGAGGCTGTGTCGCCTCCAGAGCTTCTCTTTTTTATTTTCTCTTTCTTTTTAGCGGCTCAGCCTGAGCTGGATTCCAGCACTATGTAGCTCTAGGTGAGCTAATTCGTGATCAATCACAGCTCAGGCGGATATGTATCACTCTGAGCTGTGCATAACTTCATTGCGAGTTTTTGAGGTGCCTGCGCAGGGTTTCACGGATACCAGGAGGCAAACGATCGAGGTCAATTTGTAGTGATGAGCTATCGACTTGGGCGTTACCACCAGCCAGGTTGATTTGTATATTCAGGCGCTCGATATTCAGTATCTGTGTACTTACAAGATCGCCAGCGGTCATGGCTTTTTTGAGCTCAGAAACGGTGTGCTGGGCGCGGCTTGGCACGTAATCCCAGGTTGCGACGGTATGAGGTTGGCCGTTTTCGAGGAGCTGAACCTTTTCACGTAGGTTGTATTGATTGGCTCGACCGCACTTTTTCTTTGCGATAAGGCCAGCCCCTTCGAGAATCCCTAGTGCCCGTTTGACCTGTGCCTGACTGACTCCCGACTGTTCGGAAATCCGCTGGATGCCTGGCTTCGATAAGCCATCGTCGAAATTGGCGTGTGCCTTGATGACGGCATAAACCGTGAATGCGTGCGGCCCTATTCGGGCGACATCACCCTGATCGATCATAGCCCTAAAGACATGAAACCACTGGGTCTGCGCGCGCAGGGCGGGGGGATTAGCCATTGTTATGCCCTCCACCCAGCTGTACACGCGGCCGGCTCAGGATCCAGGCAGATATCTCCGTGCTGAGCCAGCCAACCGATCTGCTGCTGCCTAGATCATATGGAGCAGGGAATTTTCCCGCTGCTATATCGCGATAGATCGTGGATCGCTTTTTACCGACCGCTAGCTCAACCTCGGGCAGGCGAAGGAAGCGCGGTTCCTCCGGGCTGGGTTCAATAGTTCGTGCTGACATTTGATTGGTGCTCAGACGGTGGCGTTGCAGCAGTCCTCAAGTGCTGCGATACGCATATGTGTTGGGAGTGGCGCTCGGGTTTTCCTACTGCAAAGCAGGGGCGTTTGTTGTGACCCGTGTTACGGGTCTCCGAGAGTTATTGCCGGCGACAGCTGTGCGGATGACAGCTGAAGCTGTGTCTTTGGCGTTGGGGGAGAGGAAAGACCCTGCTGGTACGGAATAGGACTCCGTAGGTTTCTTAGCAGCATTATTGCTGCAGGCGAGCAGGTGCAGAAGGCCCTGCGAGATGCTGGCGATACCCCGATGAGTTAGCCAGAAAATCCATTTGCTAACAGCAGATGGACTTCAAATTCTTAACGCCGTAACCGGGGCAGCGCGACGATCCCAAGGAGTCCTATGAACGTCCGAGGTACGCCTGATTTTTACCAAGCGGGGACCGGTATTGCAAGCCCAAGCAATGAGCTCAGGACTTGATTGCATCTAGGTAATCTGACCAGCGCTGCATCATGTCGCGGCGCTCTGGCAGAAATGATGTTCGGTCATATGCACGGCCCAGTGGATTTTTTACCGTGTGAGCAAGCTGATGCTCCAGAAGATCGGGGCGAAATCCCAGCACCTCTGCACCTATGGTTCTCGCTGTCGCACGAAAGCCGTGCCCAGTCATTTCGTCGCCGCTGATGTCCATGCGGCGTAACGCACTGAGTACGGCATTGTTGGACATCGGCCGGTCGCCTCCTCGTGCCGAGGGGAAGGCGTACCGATGTCTGCCGGTGAGTGGTTTCAGCTCGTGCAGAACCGCTACTGCTTGTTGGCTGAGAGGAACCAAATGATCCGGCCGATCCTGTTTGGTGGCAGTGAGCCCTTTCATCTTGTGGCCGGGAATCAACCACTCGCCCGCATCCAGATTGACCTCCGACCACTCCATGTGGCGCAGGTCACCGGGCCTGCAGAACAGCAACGGGGCCAGTTTGAGTGCACAACAAACAGGCATCGTTCCGCTATAGCTATTCAGTGCTTTAAGCAGTGCGCCGAGTTTTTCAGGATCGGTCACGGCAGCAAAGTGTTTCACCCGCTTGGCTGGGAGCGTACGAGAGAGATTCCCAATCTGGTTGGGTGGGGTGATACCGGCAGCTTCGGCGAACTCAAAAATCTGTTTGTAGATTTGAGCTACACGACGTGCCGTCTCGCGAGCACCGCGCTTGATGATGCGCTGCAGGTTTTCGACCAGCATGGGCGTGCTAATGCTGCTGATCGGGAGTTTTCCCAGCCAGGGGAAGGCATTGAGCTCAAGGCGCTGCCGCACCGTGCGGGTGTACTCCGGATCCCAGGATGATTCGCGAATGGTGAGCCATTGCTTAGCGACCGATTCAAAGGTGTGTTGGTGATCGAGCTGGCTGACCACCTTGGCCATGCGTCTTTGCAACGAAGGGTCTTGTCCGCCGGCAAGCTGAACACGAGCGTCATCACGTTTGCGACGGGCCTCCTGCAAGCCGACCTCTGGGTAAACACCAAGAGCCAGGCGTTTTTCCTTTCCCAGAAAGCGGTACTTCAAGCGCCAGTAACGGCCTCCATTGAGCTGTACTTCCAGGTACAAACCTTGTTCGTCGTAAAGGCGGTATGGCTTGTCCTGGGGCTTGGCGTTGCGGCAGTTGGTGTCTTTCAGGGGCATTGGGGGCACATCCTCTCCGAGCGAGCTGATGAGCGTTTTATGCCCCCATATATGCCCCCGTCAACTGTGGGATGCCCTGGGATTAGGTGGGAAAACGCGGGCAAGAAAAAAGCCGTATAGCTTTGATTTCTCTAGGCTTTACGGCTTTTTTGGGTCTTCCTGGGAAGACTAAATGGTGGAGCCGGGGGGATTTGAACCCCCGTCCGCCAGTACTCCGCTGTCGGTACTACATGCGTAGCCGTTTCTATTAAGTTAACCCTCAGCGACCCGAAGGGCAGGGTGCTTTGGGCGAGTTGTGTAAGTTTTAGCCGCTTCGTCCACAACGTACTGCACGGCGATTCTGTTCTATATGACAATCACTTTGGGTTTACAGACATCCCCTGGTGATTGCTGGACCCGAAGGTACCAGAAGCTCAGGGCTAAGGCTGCTTACGCAGCGAGAGCGAATTCCTGGCCGTAGTTTTCGTCATTGGCAACTATAAGAAGTTGCAACAGTGGATTTACGAGTTCTGTTACCAACTCGGCATGCACCTAAAGTTTCGCGACCGGCGTCGAATCCTAAACGGCCCCGTGCTTGTAACTCGTTGTTTCTAGTGAGTGACAAGCTTGTGCAGTGTACGCCAAACCTTCACGAAAGGCCAACCCGAAGGTCGGCCCTATCGCTTACTGACCGCCTTTTTCGCTGTTCTGCAGGTCTTGCAGGGCCTTGGAGGTGATTTCGATGCACTTCTTGTCATCACCTGCCGCATGAGCGGCCTTGGCTTGGGCGACGGCGGTGTCGATTTCGCCGCTTTTGCCACTGGTGTCGGTGGACAGCAGGGCTTTACCGTTGTTGATTTTGTCCAGGTTGATCTGGCACAGGTCTTTATCACCGGCCGCGAAAGCGGGGGACGCCAGCATCGCAGCGGTAATGAACAAGCCAGCAAGAGCGGAACGCTTCATAGGGTATCTCCTTGCGCAAAAGGGCTCGACGCTGCTGGCGTTGAGGGGCTGCCAGCGACATCACTGTGAGCCTCGTTTGTCGAGGCCTATGCAGATGACTACACCGGCGCGCAGGGGTTCTGTTTTATTTTGCGGGCTTAATGGGCGCGGGCCTGGGTGACGCGGTCCACGAGGTACACCAGCCCGTGATAATCGATGCCGCCGTGCTTGCTCAGGCCGATCTCGCAGGTGCGGCTGGTGGAGATGCCTTCGCTGCAGTGTTGCACCGCGTCCTTGAGGGTGCGCAGTGAGTGGGCGTTGAGTTCCGGGGTGGTGAAGCCTTTGTCGCCGGCAAAGCCGCAGCAGTGAATGCCTTCGGGGATGACGACGGTCTTGGCGCAGCGTCGGGCGAGGTCGATCAGCGCCTGGCTTTCGCCGAGGTGCTGGGTGCTGCAGGTGACGTGGACGGCAATGGGCGCTTCCTGCGGCGTGAAGTCGAGGCGGTCCATGAGGTGCGTGCGGATGAAACGTACTGGGTCGTAGAGGTCCAGGCGTGTCTCGCCCAGGTCTTGCGTCAGGCGCAGGGTGCACGGGCTGGTGTCGCAATAGATCGGGTCGAGGCCGCCACGGCTGGCGTGGAGCAGGGCGCCGATCAGTTCCTGGCGCTTGTGTTCGGCCTGTTCGGCATAGCCTTTGGAGGCGAAGGGTTGGCCGCAGCACAGGTTGTCCTGGTGGTCGGGGAAGACAACCTGGTAACCGGCTTTTTCCAGCAGGCCACGGGTTTTGTCGTACAGCGACATTTGCTCTTTATCACCCGCCGCCGGGCCCATGGCGCGTGAGACGCACGCCGCCAGGTAGACCACCCGTGGCCGCTCGTCGGTGGCGGCCGGGCTGAAGCGAATGGCTTTTTCCGGTTGTGGCATGGCGTTGGTCCACTGCGGGACTTGCCCCTTGGACAGCCGGGTCACGGTGGCTGATAACTTTGCCAGGCGCGGGGCACCCAGCAGCATGCGCGCGCCGTTGGCGACATGCAGGGTAAAACGCGCACCTTGCAGCGCGGTGGCGAAATGGTTGGCGAGCCATTCGGCGGTTTTCGTACGGTCGGCGTCACGGCTGCGCAGCTTTTTCACCAGGTCGCCGGTATTGATGCCTACAGGGCAGCGTTGGGCGCAGAGCCCGGTCGCGGCGCAGGTATCGATGCCTTGGTAGTGGTAGGCCGCTTCCAATTCGGTGGTGTCGACGCCGGCGCGCTGCTTGGCCTGGATGTCGCGCCAGATCACAATGCGCTGACGTGGGCTTAAGGTCAGGCCTTTCGACGGGCACACCGGCTCGCAGAACCCGCATTCGATGCACTTATCCACAAGCTCGTCGGCGGCGGGCAGGGGTTTGAGGTGTTTGAGGTGAATCTGCGGATCTTCGCTGAGCACCACGTCCGGGTTGAGGATGCCGTTAGGGTCGAGCAGGCGCTTGAGCTGCCACATCAGTTGATAGGCATCGCTGCCCCATTCCAGTTCGACAAACGGCGCCATATTGCGACCGGTGCCGTGTTCGGCTTTCAACGATCCACCGAATTCAACCGCGACCAGGTGTGCAACGTCGTCCATGAACGCCTGATAGCGTGCGATTTCTTCCGCGCTGTTGAAGCCTTGAGTGAAGACAAAGTGCAGATTGCCTTCCAGGGCATGTCCGAAAAGGATGGCTTCGTCGTAGTGGTGTTTGTCGAACAGTTCGATCAAGCGGTTGACGCCAAGCGCCAGTTGTTCGACCGGAAAGGTAACGTCTTCGATGATCACGGTAGTGCCGGTTTTGCGTACGGCGCCCACGGCGGGGAAGGTGTCCTTGCGAATCGCCCAGAGCCGGGCGTTTTCCAGTGGGTCTTCGGTGAAGTCGACCTGCTTCTCCACCGGAAAAGAGACGAGTGAGGCCATGATCAGCGCCAATTGTTCATGCAGTAACGAGGAAGTGGCGGCGCGGGATTCGATCAGCAGCGCGCAGGCATTGTCCGATAGTTGCTGTACGAACGCTGGCATACCCGGTTTGTTCTGTACCGAGCGCAGGCTGCGCCGGTCCAGCAGCTCAACTGCCGAGACTGGCTGAGTCTTCAGCACGGTGACCGCGTTGCAGCAGGTCTCCACATCCGGGAATACGATGAGTGCCGAGGCCTTGTGCGGGTGATCGATCACCGTGTCGTAGGTCACGGCGCTGATAAACCCCAGGGTGCCCTCGGACCCCACCAGTAAATGGCTGAGGATATCCAGCGGGTCATCAAAATCCACCAGAGCATTCAGCGACAGGCCGGTGGTATTTTTCAGACGGTATTTGTGGCGGATTTTTGCCGCCAGTTCGGCGTTTGCCCGCGTCTCGCGGCCCAGTGTGGCCAGGCGTTCAAGCAGTGCGCCATGGGTGTGGCGGAAGGCCTGGACGCTGGCGGGATCTTCGGTGTCCAGGCGGCTGCCATCGGCCAGGACCAGACGAATGCCTGCCAAGGTGTGGTAGGTATTTTGCGCCGTACCGCAGCACATGCCACTGGCGTTGTTGGCGACGATGCCGCCGATCTTGCAGGCGTTGATCGATGCCGGGTCCGGCCCGATCTTGCGCCCGAATGGCGCCAGCCAGGCGTTGGCCTGAGCGCCGATGACGCCGGGCTGCAGGCGGATCTGCAGGCCTTGCGCGCGAATTTCGCGACCATTCCACTGATCGCCCAGCACGATCAGCACCGAATCGCTGATGGCCTGGCCGGACAAGCTGGTGCCCGCTGCGCGGAAGGTCACGGCGACGCGGTCGCGCTGGGCCAGTTGCAGCAGCGTGACGACTTCGTCTTCCGACTCGACGCGTATCACCAGCTGTGGGATCAATCGGTAAAAGCTGGCGTCGGTGCCGAAGGCGAGGGTGGAAAGTGGATCGTCAAAACGACGATCCTTCGGGATCAGTTGTGCGACGTCGCTCAGGAATGCGGCAGGCAGGCTCATCGGTCCTCCAGAAATAGCTGACGCCGGAACCGTTGTCCGGCGTCGATTCTTACCCTATTGCGTGCAGGTCTCAGTGCACCAGCATACCGGTGAACCAATACGCCTGTGCCAAGGTGATCAGCCCGACGATCGTGGCAAAGAACAGGCTGTGTTTAAGGGTGAAGCGGAACAGGTCGGATTCCTTGCCCACCAGGCCGGTCGCCGCACAGGCCACGGCGATGGATTGCGGCGAAATCATTTTGCCGGTCACGCCGCCACTGGTATTCGCCGCCACCAGCAAGGTGTCGTTGACGCCGATCTGGTGGGCGGTGGTGGCTTGCAACGAGCTGAACAGTGCATTGGACGACGTGTCCGAGCCTGTCAGGAACACACCAAGCCAGCCGAGGAACGGTGAGAAAAACGGGAAGGCCGCGCCGGTGCCCGCCAGGACCAGGGCCATGGTCGAGGACATGCCCGAATAGTTGGTAACAAAGGCGAAGGCCAACACCATGCCAATGGACAGGATCGGCCAGCGCAGCTCATAAAAGGTTTCTTTTAAAGTGGTAAGACCAGTTTTAATGTCTATTTTCAGTACGGCCATCGAGATCAGCGCAGAGAAGAAAATCGCGGTGCCGGTTGCTGAAATCGGGTCCAGCTTGAATACCGCCGGTATGGCGGTGGGGTTGATGACGATTGGGGCGACTTTGATCACCAGTTGGTCCAGATGCGGAATCGCAAAGTTGAACACCCAGCTGTACATCGAGCCGCCGGCGGCAAACATCGCCTTGAAGGGTTTGAGGGTCCAGATGGTGACCAGCACGGTGAGTATCAGGAAGGGCGACCATGCCTTGAAAATCTGCCCCAGGCTGTACGGAGAAACAAGGGTGTTGCGGGGCAAGCCGAAGCCGCCGGCGCTGGCGGTAACCGCCGTGCTCGAGGTGGCGCCGGCGATCTGCGCGCCGGCGCTGCGCTTGGGTTGCCAGACTTTGAGGAATAAGGTCAGGGCGATCAGGCTGGCCAGTGCCGAGGTGATGTCGGGCAGCTCCGGGCCGATGAAATTGGAGGTGAAGTACTGAGTGACGGCAAAGCTCAGGCCGGCCACCAGGGCTGCGGGCCAGGTTTCGCGAACACCGCGCAGGCCGTCCATCATGAACACCAGCCAGAACGGCACGAACAGTGACAGCAGGGGCAGTTGGCGCCCGGTCATGGCGCCGATCTTGAAGGCGTCGATGCCGGTGACCTGGCCCGCCACGATGATCGGGATGCCCAGCGCACCAAAGGCGACCGGGGCGGTGTTGGCAATCAGGCACAGGCCGGCGGCGTAGAGCGGGTTGAAACCCAGGCCGACCAGCAGCGCGGCGGTGATTGCCACGGGGGCACCAAAACCGGCCGCCCCTTCGAGGAAGGCGCCGAAGCAGAAGCCGATCAGCAATACCTGCAAGCGCTGGTCGTCGGTAATCGACAGGACCGAGCTGCGGATAACCTCAAACTGACCACTCTTGACCGTCAACTTGTAGAGAAATACAGCCGCCACGATGATCCACGCAATCGGCCACAAGCCATAGGCGAAGCCGTAGCCGGCGGCGGCCAGGGCCATGTCGACCGGCATCTGGAAGGCGAAAATGGCCACCAGGATCGACAGCGCGAGGGTGATGCTGCCGGCCACGTGCCCCTTGAGGCGGAATACAGCCAGGGCCAGGAAGAAAAATACAATGGGGATAACGGCGGCCAGTGCGGATACACCGAGACTGCCGAGAGGGCTGTAGAGCTGTTGCCAGGTTTGCATGTGGGGTGGCCCCTGATTGTTGTTGTTTGTACGTCTTGGATAATTGGTAATACCAATTTACCGTCACTGTGGGCTAGATTAAGAGGCTTGGCAGGGGTGTGTCAATTTGCCGCCCACGAAACTTTGGTCGTACGGGTGGGTGTGCAGCGTTCTGATCGGGATAATCCGAGGCGTTCTGATAGGTGCCGGGAGCGCGGCGATAGGCCAGAATAGAGAGCCCGGCGCGTGGTCGGGATGGTGGAGAGCGGGTTATGGGGTTTGATCAGGTGCGTCAGCGCCGTTTGTCTGACGATATTGTCGAGCAGCTCGAGGGCATGATCCTTGAGGGCACGCTGAAGTCGGGCGAGCGCTTGCCGGCCGAGCGCGCATTGGCTGAACGATTTGGTGTGTCGCGTCCGTCGCTGCGAGAAGCGATTCAGAAGCTGGCGGCCAAAGGGTTGTTGGTCAGTCGTCAGGGCGGCGGCAACTATGTGGTGGAATCCCTGGGGTCAACCTTCAGCGACCCTTTGTTGCATCTGCTGGAAAACAATCCTGAAGCGCAGCGGGACCTTCTGGAGTTTCGCCAGACGCTTGAGGCTTCCTGTGCTTATTACGCGGCATTACGTGCAACGGAAGTGGACCGTGAGCGGCTGACAGCGGCGTTCGAGGCCTTGCAGGATTGCTATGCGCGGGCCGATGAGGTGAGTCGAGTGGAGGAGGGGGCGGCCGATGCGCGGTTTCACCTGGCCATTGCCGAAGCCAGCCATAACGCCGTGCTGCTGCACACCATTCGCGGGCTATTCGATCTGCTCAAGCGTAACGTGGTGACCAACATTGGCGGCATGTATCAACAGCGCACCGAGACCCGCGACATGCTGATCAGCCAGCATCGCGATCTGTACTTGGCAATTATTGAAGGGCGGGCCGAGCAGGCGCGGGAGATTTCAACGCGTCACCTGCTGTATGTGCAGGAAGTGCTGGAGGAGGTTCGTCAGGAGGTTCAGCGCGTAGCTCGGGCGCAGCGACGTAAGGGCATGTAGCCTCGGGCGAGTCGCCCGAAGCTGCATCGTCACAAGCTTAGTCTTCCTTGCCCTTGTTGCGCACCGCGCGATGCAATTCGCGATTGGAGTCGCGCTCGCGTTCGGTATCGCGTTTGTCGTATTCCTTCTTGCCCTTGCCCAGCGCGATTTCGCACTTGACCAGGTGCTTGCTCCAGTACCAGGACAAGCAGATGCAGGCGTAGCCTTTCTGTTGCACTGCCGCAGCGAGTTTTTCCAGCTCGCGGGCATTGAGCAGCAGCTTGCGCGTGCGCACCGGGTCGGCAATCACGTGCGTGCTCGCGGTGGTCAGCGGGGTGATATGACTGCCAAGCAGCCACGCCTCGCCATCCTTGAGCAGCACATAGCTGTCGACCAGCTGCAGCTTGCTGGCACGCAGACTTTTTACTTCCCAGCCGGCCAGGACCAGACCAGCCTCGAACCGATGTTCGATGAAGTAATCGTGTCGCGCCTTTTTATTTTGCGCGATGGTCCCTGTGGGGTGTTTCTTTTGTTTAGCCATAGGGGCGGCATTATAGGGAGTTGCGAGCGTGTCGGCTACGGTCAACCTGCGTGCTTGAGCGTGTTGGACGAATCCCGGACAATGCGGTCAGTTCTTTGGTTTTTTTCTCTCGCGGATCTGGCTGTTGTTTCGCGATGTTTGCCCGCTCAGCTGTGGAAATAACACTCACATGACGACGCATATTCAACGTTCGGCCCTGCTGCCATATCCCGCACAGGCGCTCTATGACCTGGTCAACGACGTGGCGCGTTACCCGGAATTCCTGCCGTGGTGCTCCACTGCCGAGGTTTTGGAGAGCGGTGACGCATACATGGTTGCCAGCGTCGGCGTAGCCAAGGGTGGGCTTAGCCAGCATTTTGTTACCCGCAATGTGCTGGTGCCTGGGCAATCCATCGAAATGAATCTGCAGGAAGGGCCGTTCACCCAGTTGCATGGGGTATGGGTATTCAAGGCGCTGACGGACAAGGCCTGCAAGATCAGCCTGGACCTGTCGTTCGATTACGCAGGGCCGATTATTCGCGCGACATTGGGGCCTTTGTTCAATCAGGCGGCGAATACGCTGGTGGACGCGTTCTGTCAGCGGGCCAAGCAACTGCATGGTTGACATTGAAGTGGTGCATGCCGCTGTTGATCGCCAGGTTTTATTGCAGGTGAAGGTTCCGGCGGGCACGAGCCTGAGGGCAGCGGTGCGGATGTCGGGGATCGCCGAGCAATTTGCGCAGTTGGCGCTGGCTGAATGCCCGTTGGGGATTTTCGGAAAGGTGGTTGCTGACGCGGATGTGCGTGTCGTGCAGCCAGGTGATCGAATTGAAATCTACCGGCCGTTGCTGGCAGATCCCAAGGAAGTACGCAGGCAGCGTGCGGCCAGGGCGGCGAAGAACAGGCCGCAAGGCTCATAAAACCGTCAGACAACAAAAAGCCCGGCATGCCGGGCTTTTTGTTGAGTGTCGCTTTGTTACTGCGGGCTGGTGTCCAGAGGCTGTGGCGTCGGGACTGGCACGGTTTCCACGCCATCGACGTCCTTCTGGATCTGGTCCAGCAAGGAGCCTGGCTTGGCCGGCACCTCGGATTTCGGCTTCTCGGCTTCCTGTGCAGGGGCGGTCACGCTGGTACCGCTGTCCTTGCCCAACAGCGCTTCATCGCGGCTTACGCCAGGCATGAAGTCGCCGGAAAGGCTGACAAGCTGGTCATTGCCATTGAAAATGACACTGACGCGCTCCTGCTGGCGCTCACCGCCGCCAGGCTGGAGGCTGTAGAGGTAATCCCAGCGATCGGCATGGAAAGTGTCGGTCAGCAGGGGATTGCCCATGATAAACCTTACTTGCCGTCGGGTCATTCCCGGGCGTAACTGGTCTATCATGTCCTGCGTGACGACATTGCCCTGCTGGATGTCGATTTTGTAAACCCCGGGGAATGAACAACCGGCGAGTGCGAGCAGTCCCACAAAGGTGAAACTGGTTAGCAAGAGCTTGGTGTTTTGCATCGGTGGGCGACTTCCACTATCTTGGCTGGGACAACGTAAACGCCGATCATACCCGTATTATGAGAAGCTGCGAAGCAGCATCCGCGAGAAAGCTAACCATGGTTGAAAATAGCGAACTACGCAAAGCCGGTCTCAAAGTGACTCTGCCCCGAGTCAAGATTCTACAAATGCTCGATTCTGCTGAGCAGCGCCACATGAGTGCCGAGGACGTTTACAAGGCGCTGATGGAGGCTAATGAAGACGTCGGCCTGGCCACGGTTTACCGTGTCCTGACCCAGTTTGAAGCCGCAGAGCTGGTGGTTCGTCATAATTTCGACGGCGGTCATGCAGTGTTTGAATTGGCCGACGGTGGGCACCACGACCATATGGTTGACCTGGATACCAATGAGGTTATCGAGTTCACCAGCCCTGAGATCGAAGCGCTGCAGCATAAGATCGCTGAGGAGCATGGCTTCGATTTGGTCGACCATAATCTGGTGCTGTACATCCGTAAGAAAAAGTAAAAATCGACGCAGATTTGCTCTGCGAAACGATTGAAGGCGACCCTAGGGTCGCCTTCGTGCTTTATATAAGAAGGAAAAAGCTCGCTTCAAGCCTTCGCCGCTACGACCATCTTCTTCGCATGCGCCAGGGACTCCTTGGTCAAATCAATACCGCCGAGCATCCGCGCCACTTCCTCCACGCGCTCCGACTTGTTCAGCTTGGACACGGCCGTGCGCGTCGCTTCGCTGCCTCGCACCTTGTGCACGAACAAGTGCTGATGCCCTTGGGCCGCCACTTGCGGCAAGTGGGTCACCGTAAGCACCTGGCCACGATCGCCCAGGCGTCGCAACAACTGGCCAACAATCTCGGCAGTCGGCCCGCCAATGCCTACGTCCACCTCATCGAATACCAGGGTCGGTACACGCGAGGTTTGCGCAGTGATGACCTGGATCGCCAGGCTGATCCGTGAAAGCTCGCCGCCGGAGGCGACTTTTGCCAGGGCCTTGAGCGGTTGCCCCGGGTTGGCGCTGACCAGCAACTCCACCTGTTCCAGTCCTTGGGGTTGCAGTTCATGGCTGGTATTGGCGTGCAACTGGATGGTGAAGCGGCCACCGGGCATGCCCAGCCGCTGGATTTCCTGCTCAACGGCATCGGCCAGGCGGGTGGCGGCTTGCTGGCGAAGGTCGCTCAGCTCGCGAGCTTTTTCCTGATAATGGCGGGCGAAGGAGGCGAGTTCTTCGCCGAGGCGCTCAATGGACTCGTCGTTCGCGTTCAAGGTTTCGATTTCATCCAGCAGCTTTTGCTGCATCGCCGCCACTTCGGTTGGCTGGATGCGATGTTTGCGCGCCAGGGTGTAGATAGTGTCCAGGCGCTCTTCTATTTCCTGCAGGCGCGCCGGGTCGGCATCGAAATGATCCAGGAAGCGGTTCAGCTCACCTACCGCCTCTTCTACCTGGATCTGCGCGCTGGTCAGCAGGGTAGTGGCCTCACTCAGTGAGCCGGAGGCGTTAGTCACGCTGGACAGGCGATTAAGGCTTGCCGTCAGTGCGTTGAGCACATTGCCGGAATCACTTTCGCTGCATTGCTCGATCACTTGGCGACAGATACCCAGCAGCGTCTCGGCGTTGGTAAGGTTTTTGTGTTCCTGTTCAAGCTGTTCCAGTTCGGTCTCGCCCAGGCCCAGGCTTTCAAGCTCTTCGAGTTGATAGCTGAGCAATTGGTGGCGAGCGCGTTGCTCGTCGCCGGAGTTGGAAAGACGTTCCAGTTCCTGGCGTGTCTGGCGCCAGCGGTGGGCGGCCAGGTGAACCTGGCGAGCAAGGTCGGTGGCGCCGGCGTACTCGTCGAGCAGGCGGCGATGGGTGTCGGTTTTCAGTAGGGACTGGTGCTCATGCTGGCTGTGGATATCAATCAGCAGTTCACCCAGGGCTTTCAAGTCGCCAAGGGGGCAGGGCGTGCCGTTGATGTAGCCGCGTGAGCGTCCTTCGGCGGTGATGACCCGGCGCAGAATGCACGGCCCTTCATTATTGAGGTCGCGCTCGGCCAGCCAGGCCTCGGCCTCGGGAATATCCGCCAGGTCGAAGGTGGCCAGGATGTCGGCCTTGTCGGCGCCGGGGCGTACCACTCCGCTGTCGGCGCGGTCCCCGAGCGTCAGGCCCAGGGCGTCGAGCATGATCGACTTGCCGGCGCCGGTCTCGCCTGTGATTACGCTCATGCCGCGATCCAGTTCGAGATCCAGATGTTCAACGATGGCGTAGTTATGTACGGACAGGTGCACGAGCATGAAAGTCGCTCCCAGGCTTTAGGTCTGGTTATTTATACAGTGTTTTATCTGAGGCTGACAATCCTGGCGCTTAGCTCGATTTGCTTGATCAATGGTTTTTTTTAGCTCAATAAGGCATGTACAGGCAGGAAATGATCCGAGACATACGAAAGACTTTTGGTAACCCCTGCACCCTTGAACCTGAAAATTGTGGCCCCATATACCGGAACAGAAGCGCGAGTTGAGTTCGCGCATGATTTTGAAAGGAGAAATCTATGGCTGACGAACAGACGCAGGATACGCAAACGCCAGACGCCAATTCGGCTGCCGGTGATGAGCTGGGGACTCGTGTGCAAGTGCTCGAAGAGCAGCTGGCCGCAGCGCAGGATCAGTCGTTGCGTGTTGCCGCCGATCTGCAGAACGTCCGCCGCCGTGCCGAGCAGGATGTAGAAAAGGCTCACAAATTCGCATTGGAAAAATTCGCCAACGACCTGCTGCCGATTATCGACAGCCTGGAGCGTGGCCTTGAACTGTCCAATCCGGATGACGAAAACATCCGCCCGATGCGCGAAGGGATCGAACTGACCCTGAAAATGTTCCAGGACACCCTGAAGCGTTATCAGTTGGAAGCCATCAATCCACTAGGCGGTGAGCCGTTCAACGCAGAGCACCACCAGGCGATGGCGATGCAGGAAAGCCACGACCTGGAGCCCAACAGCGTATTGAAGGTATTCCAGAAGGGCTACCTGCTTAACGGTCGCTTGTTGCGTCCGGCGATGGTGGTGGTGAGCAAGGCGCCCGCACCCGTTTCGCCTTCTATTGATGAGCAGGCTTGAAATCCGCCGCAAGGCCCCCATCTATAAGTCAAGCGTTTAAGTGCTACCGCAGTTAGCCACAACTGCTGCGGCATCCAAATTCAAGTTTCGGGAGAGTGAATCATGGGCAAAATTATCGGTATCGACCTGGGGACCACCAACTCGTGCGTCTCGGTCATGGAAAACGGCAAGGCCAAAGTCATCGAAAACGCTGAAGGCGCGCGTACCACGCCGTCGATCATCGCTTACGCCAACGACGGCGAGATTCTGGTCGGTCAGTCGGCCAAGCGTCAGGCCGTTACCAACCCGCACAACACCCTGTACGCGGTAAAGCGTCTGATCGGTCGTAAGTTCGACGAAGAAGTCGTACAGAAAGACATCAAGATGGTGCCTTACAAAATCGCCAAGGCCGACAACGGTGACGCCTGGGTTGAAGTAAACGGCAACAAGATGTCTGCGCCGCAGATCTCGGCTGAAGTCTTGAAAAAGATGAAGAAGACTGCCGAAGATTACCTCGGTGAAACCGTGACCGAAGCGGTGATCACCGTTCCGGCCTACTTCAACGACAGCCAGCGCCAGGCGACCAAAGATGCCGGCCGCATCGCCGGCCTGGACGTAAAACGTATCATCAACGAACCCACTGCGGCGGCCCTGGCCTACGGTATGGACAAGGCCAAAGGCGACCACACTGTGATCGTTTATGACTTGGGTGGTGGTACTTTCGACGTCTCCGTCATCGAGATCGCTGAAGTTGACGGCGAGCACCAGTTCGAAGTGTTGGCCACCAACGGCGACACATTCCTGGGTGGTGAAGACTTCGACATCCGTCTGATCGACTACCTCGTTGACGAATTCAAGAAAGAAAGCGGCATGAACCTCAAGGGTGACCCGCTGGCGATGCAGCGCCTGAAAGAAGCCGCCGAGAAAGCCAAGATCGAACTGTCGTCGAGCATGTCCACCGACGTGAACCTGCCGTATATCACTGCAGATGCTACCGGTCCTAAGCACTTGAACGTGAAGATATCTCGCGCCAAGTTGGAAGCACTGGTTGAAGACCTGGTTCAGCGCACCATCGAGCCATGCCGTATCGCATTGAAAGACGCCGGTATCGACGTTGGCGCGATCAACGACGTGATCCTGGTCGGTGGCCAGACCCGTATGCCGCTGGTACAGCAGAAAGTCACCGAGTTCTTCGGTAAAGAAGCACGTAAAGACGTGAACCCGGACGAAGCGGTCGCCATGGGTGCTGCCATCCAGGGCGCGGTATTGGCTGGTGACGTGAAAGACGTGTTGCTGCTGGACGTGAGCCCTCTGACCCTGGGTATCGAAACCATGGGCGGCGTGATGACTGCGCTGATCGAGAAAAACACCACGATTCCTACCAAGAAATCCCAGGTGTTTTCGACTGCCGACGATAACCAGGGCGCCGTGACCATTCACGTGCTGCAAGGCGAGCGTAAGCAAGCTGCGCAGAACAAATCCCTGGGCAAGTTCGACTTGGCCGAGATTCCACCAGCACCACGTGGCGTGCCGCAAATCGAAGTGACCTTCGACATCGACGCCAACGGCATCCTGCACGTTGGCGCGAAAGACAAGGCTACCGGCAAAGAGCAGAAGATCACGATCAAGGCCAACTCCGGCCTGTCTGATGAAGAAATTCAACAGATGATTCGTGATGCTGAAGCCAATGCTGATGCGGATGCCAAGTTTGCCGAGTTGGCTGGCGCCCGTAACCAGGGTGATGCGCTGGTTCACTCGACGCGCAAAATGGTCGCTGATGCTGGCGACAAGGTGAGTGCCGAAGAGAAAGCTGCAATCGAAGCCGCTGTGGTTGCCCTGGAAGCCGCTATCAAAGGCGATGACAAGGCCGCTATCGAAGCCAAGGTTGAGGAGCTGTCGAAGGTTTCCGCGCCAGTGGCTCAGAAAATGTACGCCGAACAAGGCCAGCCGGCTGAAGGTGCTGCGCAGCAAGCAGAACCTGAAGCCAAGCACGATGATGTTGTCGATGCCGAGTTCGAAGAAGTCAAAGACCAGAAGTAACTTGGTCGCCCGGTTGACCGCTCACAAGCGGTGACTGGTAGGATGTCGCCGCGCGGGAGCTTGCTCCCGCGTTGGCGTGTCTGGGGTATGCGAATTTTTACAGTATGCGACAGCGTTCGGGTGCTGGCGGTGTGGTCGGGAATGCTCCTGCTTTCCGAGCAGTAAATGCCGCGTTTTTAGTCGGGTGGCCGGCTAAAAAGTAGTAATGACCAGGATCGTTGAATTGACGTGAGTTGGGTCCGGGCCTGCATTGGGGCTCAACGAGTTTGGCGAGGCTCAGGAGGGTCTGGCTGAACGTCCTTAAGAGTGCAAAGACTTATGGCAAAGCGTGACTATTACGAAGTATTGGGTGTGGAGCGCGGGGCTAGCGAGGCGGACCTGAAAAAGGCTTACCGTCGCCTGGCGATGAAGCACCACCCGGACCGTAATCCGGATAGCAAAGAATCCGAAGAAATGTTCAAAGAGGCCAATGAGGCCTACGAATGTCTGTCTGATCCCAACAAGCGTGCAGCCTACGACCAGTATGGCCATGCCGGTGTCGACCCGAGCATGGGCGGCGGCGGTGCCGGTTTTGGTGGCCAGAACTTCTCCGATATTTTCGGTGATGTGTTCAGTGATTTCTTTGGCGGTGGCCGTGGTGGTCAGCGTGGCGGGGCCCAGCGTGGCAGCGACCTGCGCTATACCCTGGAGCTGAACCTGGAAGAAGCCGTGCGCGGCACCAGCGTCAACATCCGTGTACCGACGCTGGTCAACTGCAAACCGTGCGACGGCTCGGGTGCCAAAAAGGGCTCTTCGCCAATCACCTGCCCGACCTGCGGCGGTATCGGCCAGGTTCGGATGCAGCAGGGCTTCTTCTCGGTGCAGCAAACCTGCCCGCGTTGCCATGGCCAGGGCAAGATCATTTCCGACCCGTGCGATTCCTGCCATGGCGAAGGTCGTGTCGAAGAGTACAAGACGCTGTCGGTGAAAGTGCCGGCGGGCGTGGATACCGGTGACCGCATTCGTCTGTCGGGTGAAGGGGAAGCGGGTACTCAAGGTGGGCCTACGGGCGACCTGTATGTGGTGATCAATGTGCGCGAGCACTCGATCTTCCAGCGCGATGGCAAGCATCTGTTCTGTGAAGTGCCGATCAGCTTTGTCGATGCGGCCCTGGGTGGTGAACTGGAAATTCCGACGCTGGACGGTCGGGTCAAGCTCAAGATTCCAGAGGGCACGCAGACCGGCAAGCAGTTCCGTATCCGTGGCAAAGGCGTTGCGCCGGTGCGCGGTGGTGGGGCAGGCGACCTGATGTGTCGTGTGGCGGTAGAAACGCCCGTCAACCTGAATCGCCGTCAGCGTGAGCTGCTTGAAGAGTTCCGCAGTTCGTTGGAAGGTGATGACTCCCATTCGCCAAAAACCACGGGTTTTTTCGATGGCGTGAAGCGCTTCTTCGGCGACCTGTAAGGAATTGAGTATGCGACGTATAGCCGTAATGGGCGCTGCCGGGCGCATGGGCAAAACGCTGGTCGAAGCCGTGCAGCAGCGCTCGCCGGCGTCCGGGCTGACTGCGGCGATCGTTCGTCCGGGCAGCACGTTGATCGGTGCAGATGCGGGTGAGTTGGCTTCGCTGGGCCGTATTGGCGTTTCGTTGTCCGGTCACCTGGGGCAGGTGGCCGACGAGTTCGACGTGTTGATCGATTTCACGCTGCCGGAGGTGATGCTGGAAAACCTGGCATTCTGCCGTAAGGCAGGCAAGGCGATGGTGATCGGTACCACCGGTTTGACGGTTGAGCAGAAGCAGTTGCTGGCTCAGGCGGGCAAGGATATTCCGATCGTCTTTGCAGCGAACTTCAGCGTGGGCGTGAATCTTTCCCTCAAGTTGCTGGACATGGCGGCTCGTGTATTGGGCGATGAAGCGGATATCGAAATTATCGAAACCCATCATCGTCACAAGATCGATGCGCCGTCCGGGACTGCCTTGCGGATGGGCGAGGCCATCGCTGATGCGTTGGGGCGTGACCTGTCGAAAGTGGCGGTGTATGGCCGTGAAGGGCATACCGGTGCGCGTGCGCGCGACACCATTGGATTTGCCACTGTGCGCGGTGGTGATGTGGTCGGTGATCACACTGTGCTGTTTGCCACTGAAGGCGAGCGCCTGGAAATCACGCACAAGGCGTCCAGCCGAATGACGTTCGCCAAGGGCGCGGTGCGTGCTGCGCTCTGGTTGGAGGGGCGCGAGCCTGGTCTGTACGACATGCGTGATGTACTCGACCTGCACTAATCGGTAGCTTAAACAGGGCCTCAAGCTTATGCTTGGGCCCCGTTTTACCCGCTAAGCGACGCCCTGTCGCATTCCCCTGCCTTTCAGGCTCATTAGCGGTGGACCAAAAAAGCCTTTTTCTGTAAGCTACAGCTTTAGTGTGTCCACTAAAAGCGCGCAGAATAATTCAGTGAAGAAGCGGGGTGACGTGTCCATACGTCACTCCGCTTTTTTGCAACCTGCGATCGCCCTTTCAGGCTTTATTTACGGGAGGTCTTCTTGACTAAGCCAGCCATACTCGCCCTTGCTGATGGCAGCATTTTTCGCGGCGAAGCCATTGGAGCCGACGGTCAAACTGTTGGTGAGGTGGTGTTCAACACCGCCATGACAGGCTATCAGGAAATCCTTACCGATCCTTCCTACGCCCAGCAGATCGTTACCCTGACCTATCCGCACATCGGCAACACCGGTACTACACCGGAAGACGCCGAGTCTGATCGTGTCTGGTCGGCAGGTCTGGTGATTCGTGACCTGCCACTGGTTGCGAGCAACTGGCGTAACACGATGTCGCTGTCCGATTACCTGAAAGCCAACAACGTTGTGGCGATCGCTGGTATCGATACGCGCCGCCTCACGCGCATCCTGCGTGAAAAAGGCTCGCAGAACGGCTGCATCATGGTCGGTGAGAATATCTCCGAAGAGGCGGCGATTGCCGCAGCGCAAGGGTTCCCTGGCCTGAAGGGCATGGACCTGGCGAAAGTCGTCAGCGTCAAAGAGAAGTACGAATGGCGCTCCACTGTCTGGGACCTGAAGACCGACAGCCACGCGACTATCGATGCCGCTGAGCTGCCTTATCACGTTGTGGCCTACGACTACGGCGTCAAGTACAACATCCTGCGCATGCTGGTTGAGCGCGGCTGCCGCGTGACCGTGGTGCCGGCGCAAACCCCGGCCAGCGATGTACTCGCCCTGCAACCGGACGGCGTGTTCCTGTCCAACGGCCCTGGTGACCCCGAGCCATGCGACTACGCCATCCAGGCGATCAAGGACGTGCTGGAAACCGAGATTCCGGTATTCGGTATCTGCCTCGGCCACCAGTTGCTGGCCCTGGCCTCGGGCGCCAAGACCCTGAAAATGGGCCACGGTCACCACGGTGCCAACCACCCCGTGCAGGACCTGGACACCGGCGTTGTCATGATTACCAGCCAGAACCACGGTTTTGCGGTGGATGAAGCGAGCCTGCCTTCGAACGTGCGCGCTATTCACAAGTCGCTGTTCGACGGCTCCCTGCAAGGCATCGAGCGCACCGACAAGAGCGCGTTCAGCTTCCAGGGTCACCCTGAAGCCAGCCCGGGCCCGAACGACGTAGCGCCGCTGTTCGACCGTTTCATCAATGAGATGGCCAAGCGACGCTGACTGAGCGGCCTGCGGGTGGCCCCGAACTTCGGTGGCCCCCGCAGGTTCTTCAAAGAATGTTCAAGACGGCTTGCCGACTGACCTGCGGATTTGAGTGACAAACCCATGCCAAAACGTACAGACATAAAAAGCATCCTGATTCTCGGCGCTGGCCCGATCGTGATCGGCCAGGCCTGCGAATTCGACTACTCCGGCGCCCAGGCCTGTAAAGCCCTGCGCGAGGAGGGCTACCGCGTCATCCTGGTGAACTCCAACCCGGCCACCATCATGACCGACCCGGCCATGGCCGACGCCACCTACATCGAACCGATCAAATGGCAGACCGTGGCCAAGATCATCGAAAAAGAGCGTCCGGACGCGCTGTTGCCAACCATGGGCGGCCAGACCGCGCTGAACTGCGCCCTGGACCTGGAGCGTGAAGGTGTCCTGGAAAAGTTCGGCGTCGAGATGATCGGTGCGAACGCGGACACCATCGACAAGGCGGAAGACCGTTCGCGTTTCGACAAGGCGATGAAGTCCATCGGCCTTGACTGCCCGCGCTCCGGTATCGCCCACAGCATGGAAGAGGCCAACGCGGTTCTCGAAAAGCTGGGCTTCCCCTGCATTATCCGTCCGTCCTTCACCATGGGCGGCACCGGTGGTGGCATTGCTTACAACCGCGAAGAATTCGAAGAGATCTGCGCCCGTGGCCTGGACCTGTCTCCGACCAAAGAGCTGCTGATCGACGAATCCCTGATCGGCTGGAAAGAGTACGAGATGGAGGTTGTCCGCGATAAAAAGGACAACTGCATCATCGTCTGCTCCATCGAAAACTTCGACCCGATGGGCGTGCACACTGGTGACTCGATCACCGTTGCGCCGGCGCAGACCCTGACGGACAAGGAATACCAGATCATGCGGAACGCCTCGTTGGCGGTATTGCGTGAAATCGGCGTTGAAACCGGTGGTTCCAACGTTCAGTTCGGTATCTGCCCGGACACAGGCCGCATGGTCGTGATCGAGATGAACCCGCGTGTATCGCGTTCTTCGGCGCTGGCCTCGAAAGCGACCGGCTTCCCGATTGCGCGTATCGCTGCCAAGCTGGCGATCGGTTACACCCTGGACGAGTTGCAAAACGAAATCACGGGCGGCGCCATGCCGGCGTCTTTCGAGCCGTCTATCGACTACGTTGTGACCAAGCTGCCGCGCTTTGCCTTCGAAAAATTCGCCAAGGCCGATGCGCGCCTGACCACTCAGATGAAGTCGGTCGGTGAAGTCATGGCCATCGGCCGCACGTTCCAGGAGTCCCTGCAGAAAGCCCTGCGCGGCCTGGAAGTCGGCGTTTGCGGCCTGGACGAGAAGCTCGACCTGAGCAACCCGGAAAGCATGAGCATCCTCAAGCGCGAGCTGACCGTGCCAGGCGCCGAGCGTATCTGGTACGTGGCTGACGCCTTCCGTGCCGGCCTGAGCGTCGAAGATATTTTCGGCATGAACATGATCGACCCGTGGTTCCTGGTGCAGATCGAAGACCTGATCAAGGAAGAAGAGAAGGTCAAGACCCTTGGCCTGTCGTCCATCGACCGCGACCTGATGTTCCGTCTCAAGCGCAAAGGCTTCTCCGACCAGCGTCTGGCCAAGTTGCTGGGTGTGACCGAAAAGAACCTGCGTACTCATCGCCACAAGCTGGACATCTTCCCGGTCTACAAGCGCGTTGACACCTGCGCCGCCGAGTTCGCCACCGACACTGCGTACATGTACTCCACCTATGAAGAAGAGTGTGAAGCCGCGCCGTCAGGCCGCGATAAGATCATCATTCTGGGTGGCGGTCCGAACCGTATCGGCCAGGGCATCGAGTTTGACTATTGCTGCGTTCACGCCGCTCTCGCCCTGCGCGAAGACGGCTACGAGACCATCATGGTCAACTGCAACCCGGAAACGGTTTCCACTGACTACGACACGTCCGACCGCCTGTACTTCGAGCCGGTAACCCTGGAAGACGTACTGGAAATCTGCCGCGTCGAGAAGCCAAAGGGCGTGATCGTCCAGTACGGCGGCCAAACCCCGTTGAAACTGGCGCGTGCCCTGGAAGCCGCCGGCGTGCCGATCATCGGCACCAGCCCGGATGCCATCGACCGTGCAGAAGACCGTGAGCGCTTCCAGCAGATGGTCGAGCGCCTGAACCTGCGTCAGCCGCCAAACGCCACCGTGCGCAGCGAAGACGAAGCCATCCGCGCAGCCAGCAAGATCGGCTACCCGCTGGTGGTGCGTCCGTCCTACGTACTGGGCGGCCGCGCGATGGAAATCGTCTACGAAGAAGATGAGCTCAAGCGCTACCTGCGCGACGCGGTGAAAGTTTCCAACGACAGCCCGGTGCTGCTCGACCATTTCCTCAACTGCGCCATCGAAATGGACGTGGACGCGGTGTGCGACGGTACCGACGTGGTGATCGGCGCGATCATGCAGCACATCGAGCAGGCGGGCGTTCACTCCGGTGACTCCGCGTGCTCGCTGCCGCCGTACTCGCTGCCGGCGCACATCCAGGACGAGATGCGCGAACAGGTCAAGAAAATGGCCCTGGAGCTGGGCGTGGTCGGCCTGATGAACGTGCAGTTGGCGCTGCAAGGCGAAGACATCTACGTCATCGAAGTCAACCCGCGCGCTTCGCGTACCGTGCCTTTCGTGTCCAAGTGCATCGGTGTGTCCCTGGCCATGATCGCTGCGCGCGTAATGGCCGGTAAGACCCTGAAGGAAATCGGCTTCACCAAGGAAATCATTCCGAACTTCTACAGCGTGAAAGAGGCGGTGTTCCCCTTCGCCAAATTCCCTGGCGTGGACCCGATCCTGGGCCCGGAAATGAAGTCCACCGGTGAAGTGATGGGCGTGGGCGACACCTTCGGCGAAGCCTTCGCCAAGGCCCAGATGGGCGCCAGCGAAGTGCTGCCGACCGGCGGTACTGCGTTTATCAGCGTGCGCGATGACGACAAGCCACTGGTTGCGGGTGTGGCCCGTGATCTGATCAACTTGGGCTTTGAAGTCGTGGCTACCGCCGGGACCGCCAAGCTGATCGAAGCGGCCGGCCTGAAAGTACGCCGCGTGAACAAAGTGACGGAGGGCCGTCCGCACGTGGTCGACATGATCAAGAATGACGAAGTCACCCTGATCATCAACACCACCGAAGGTCGCCAGTCGATCGCGGACTCCTACTCCATTCGTCGTAATGCCTTGCAGCACAAGATCTATTGCACCACCACCATTGCTGCTGGCGAAGCCATCTGCGAAGCGCTCAAGTTCGGTCCGGAAAAGACCGTGCGTCGCTTGCAGGATCTACACGCAGGATTGAAGGCATGAGCATAACCAAATACCCGATGACCGTTCAGGGCGCTCGCGCCCTGGAAGAGGAGCACGCCCATCTGACCAAAGTCGTACGTCCAAAGCTGAGCCAGGACATCGGTACGGCCCGCGAGTTGGGTGACTTGAAGGAAAACGCCGAATACCACGCGGCTCGCGAGCAGCAGGGTATGGTCGAGGCGCGGATCCGTGATATTGAAGGCCGCATGCAGAATGCGGTGATCATCGACGTCACGACCATCCCGCATACCGGCAAGGTGATTTTTGGCACGACCGTGGAAATCGCCAACGTCGAGACCGATGAAAGCGTGACCTACCAGATCGTGGGCGAGGACGAGGCTGACTTCAAGAAAGGCAAGATCTCTGTCGGCTCACCCATTGCCCGTGCCTTGATTGCCAAGGAAGAGGGCGACGTGGTTGCCGTGAAAACGCCGAGCGGCGTGATCGAGTACGAGATTGTCGAAGTTCGTCACATCTGAAAGACGGCGCCCGCTTCGTGCGGGCGCCATGCTTTGGCAGCTCTCCCAGATGCTTTGGGTGGGTGGCCTGTGGTTGTTGCACATTGGCGTGTTGCCGGTGCTGGGCCTGATTGGCCTGGCACCGCTGCTGATCGATGAGATCGACGGATTGCTCAGTACGTTGCTGGTGGCTTTTGCGGCGGCGTGCGTGACGCTCCAGGCATGGGTGCTGGTCAAGGCTGAAGGCTTGGGGAGTTTGTGGCGGGATATTCGCGGCCAGCTGCTACTGATGGCGCTGTATGCGTGTGCAATGTATTGCGTTGTGCATGTCTGGCTGCCGCAAGCGTTGCGCTGGCAGCTATTCAGCTATCTTGTGCTAGGGTTCTCCGGCCTGGTGCTGGTTGTACAGCCCGCACCGGGATGGAGTGGCGGGGCGCGCGAAGCACGCCCTTGACCCTTTTCATCACTTGAAGCGATGAACGTTCGACAGTTGCTTGTTGACGCTGAAGTTCTTGCGGTACAGCAGCGCCATCTTGCCGATAACCTGGACCAGGTCCGCCTTGCCCACCTTGCACAGTTCTGCAACGGCGGCCAGGCGCGCTTCGCGATCAAGGATATTGACCTTGATCTTGATCAGTTCATGATCATTGAGTGCGCGTTCGAATTCGGCTAACACACCTTCAGTCAAACCGTTGTCTGCCACAATCAGAACTGGTTTCAGATGGTGGCCAATGGATTTGTACTGTTTCTTCTGCTCTTGAGTGAGCGGCATAATCTGACCCCTGCGTCTGATCTTGTAAAAAGCGGCGGCCAGTTTACCCGAGCGAGTCCGGGACCGCCCAGTTAATCACGACCCGTTTTATTTTTCGAGGTGGCCCGTGGCCCGTTCCAAAACCAGCCTTAAATGGCTACAAGAGCATTTCAACGATCCTTACGTCAAAAAGGCGCAGAAGGACGGCTACCGTTCCCGGGCCAGCTACAAGTTGCTGGAGATCCAGGACAAGGACAAATTGATCCGTCCCGGCATGAGCGTTATTGACCTGGGTGCGGCCCCGGGTGGCTGGTCCCAGGTGACCAGTCGTCTGATTGGTGGGCAGGGCCGCTTGATCGCTTCAGACATCCTGGAGATGGACAGCATCCCGGATGTGACCTTTGTTCATGGTGATTTCACCCAGGACACTGTGCTCGCAGAGATTCTTGAGGCGGTGGGAAATTCGCAGGTAGACCTTGTGATTTCCGACATGGCCCCCAATATGAGTGGATTACCGGCCGTCGATATGCCGCGTGCCATGTTCCTGTGTGAACTGGCGCTGGATCTGGCGGGTCGGGTACTGCGTCCTGGTGGTGATTTCCTGGTGAAAGTCTTCCAGGGCGAAGGGTTTGACGAGTACCACAAGAACATCCGCAAGCTGTTCGATAAGGTGCAAACACGCAAGCCTGACTCTTCCCGGGACAGGTCTCGGGAGCAATACCTGCTCTGCCGCGGCTTTCGCGGCGTTGAAGGCGCGGCGAGCGAAGAGCGTTTTTGAGAGATTCGAGGAGGGCGATAGGTTTTTTTATATCGCTTTCGTCATGAAGCTTTACGATTATTGTGTAGTCAAAGTTTCACAAAGGGTTACAGACGGCGCCTGCCAGTGTTGTAGGTAATGTAGTAAGTTAGGCCGGTGAATATCATGCGAAGCGCGCGCCAGTAGCGGAGCTTGCTTCAGAGGGTAGTTAATTGAACGATATGGCAAAGAATCTGATCCTGTGGTTGATCATCGCGGCTGTCCTGGTGACGGTGATGAACAACTTCTCCAGCCCTAACGAGCCGCAGACCCTCAACTATTCCGACTTCATCCAGCAAGTTAAGGATGGCAAGGTCGAGCGCGTAGCGGTTGATGGCTACGTGATTACCGGCAAGCGTATTGATGGCGACAGCTTCAAGACCATTCGTCCGGCCATTCAGGACAACGGTCTGATCGGCGACCTGGTGGACAACAAAGTTGTTGTGGAAGGCAAGCAGCCTGAGCAGCAGAGCATCTGGACCCAGCTCCTGGTGGCCAGCTTCCCGATCCTGGTGATTATTGCCGTGTTCATGTTCTTCATGCGCCAGATGCAAGGGGGTGCGGGAGGCAAGGGCGGGCCGATGAGCTTTGGCAAGAGCAAGGCACGCCTGCTCTCCGAGGACCAGGTGAAAACCACCCTGGCTGATGTCGCCGGTTGCGACGAAGCCAAGGAAGAAGTGGGTGAGCTGGTCGAGTTCCTGCGTGATCCGGGCAAGTTCCAGCGCCTGGGCGGGCGCATTCCTCGTGGCGTACTGATGGTCGGCCCGCCGGGTACCGGTAAAACCTTGCTGGCCAAGGCGATTGCCGGCGAAGCCAAGGTGCCGTTCTTCACCATTTCCGGTTCTGACTTTGTCGAGATGTTCGTCGGTGTCGGTGCCAGCCGTGTTCGCGATATGTTCGAACAGGCCAAGAAGCACGCGCCATGCATCATCTTCATCGACGAAATCGATGCCGTGGGTCGCCATCGTGGCGCCGGCATGGGTGGCGGTCATGACGAGCGTGAGCAGACCCTCAACCAGTTACTGGTGGAGATGGACGGTTTCGAGATGAATGACGGCATCATCGTCATCGCCGCAACCAACCGTCCGGACGTACTGGACCCTGCGCTGCTGCGTCCAGGCCGTTTTGACCGCCAGGTGGTGGTGGGCTTGCCGGACATCCGCGGTCGCGAACAGATCCTTAAAGTACACATGCGTAAAGTGCCGATGGGCGACGACGTGGCCCCGGCCGTGATTGCCCGTGGTACGCCAGGCTTCTCCGGTGCTGACCTGGCCAACCTGGTCAACGAGGCTTCGTTGTTTGCGGCCCGTACCGGCAAGCGCATCGTTGAGATGAAAGAGTTCGAGTTGGCCAAGGACAAGATCATGATGGGCGCCGAGCGCAAATCCATGGTCATGTCCGAGAAGGAAAAGCAGAACACTGCGTATCACGAAGCGGGTCACGCCATCGTGGGTCGGGTTGTGCCTGAGCACGACCCCGTCTACAAGGTGTCGATCATTCCGCGCGGTCGTGCCTTGGGTGTGACGATGTTCCTGCCGGAAGAGGATCGTTACAGCCTCTCCAAGCGCGCACTGATCAGCCAGATCTGTTCGCTGTACGGCGGTCGGATTGCGGAAGAGATGACGCTGGGCTTCGACGGTGTCACCACCGGCGCTTCCAACGACATCATGCGCGCCAGCCAGATCGCACGGAATATGGTGACCAAGTGGGGCCTGTCGGAAAAACTCGGTCCCTTGATGTATGCCGAGGAAGAAGGCGAGGTGTTCCTGGGACGCGGCGGTGGCGGTCAAAGTGCCAGTTTTTCGGGCGAGACAGCCAAGCTGATCGACTCCGAGGTGCGCAGCATCATTGATCAATGCTACGGCACGGCCAAGCAGATCCTCACCGACAACCGCGACAAGCTGGACGCGATGGCTGATGCGCTGATGAAATACGAGACCATTGATGCCGATCAGATCGACGACATCATGGCGGGGCGCACGCCTCGTGAGCCTCGCGATTGGGAAGGTGGTTCAGGTACCTCGGGCACTCCGCCAGTGGTGCAGAATGAACGTCCTGAAGCTCCAATCGGCGGCCCGGCAGCTGACCATTAAGGTTTGAAATGATTTCTGCGTCGTCCTCCACCCGGTTGCTTTGCGGCAACCGGGTTCTTGATTTGGCCCATACGCATGTCATGGGCATTCTTAATGTCACTCCCGATTCGTTTTCCGATGGCGGCCGCTTCAGTCAGCAGGATGCCGCGTTGCGTCATGCGCAGGCGATGGTGGCTGCCGGCGCGACGTTGATCGATATCGGCGGCGAGTCGACTCGGCCGGGTGCCCGCGTTGTTTCTCCTGTGGAGGAACTGGAGCGCGTGGCGCCGATTGTCGAGCGCATTGCGCGCGAGCTGGATGTGATCATCTCGGTGGACACGTCAACGCCAGCGGTGATGCGTGAAACTGCACGCTTGGGGGCGGGCCTGATTAATGATGTGCGTTCGTTGCGGCGTGACGGTGCCCTCGACGCCGCTGCAGCGACCGGCCTGCCCGTGTGTCTGATGCATATGCTGGGTGAACCCGGCAATATGCAGGATAATCCGCACTACGACGACCTGGTTGGCGAGGTCAGTAGCTTTCTTGCTGACAGAATCGCCCAGTGCGCGTCAGTGGGCATTGGCGCTGAAAAGATCATTCTCGATCCGGGGTTTGGCTTCGCCAAGACCCTGCAACATAATCTAAGCCTGTTCAAGCATATGGAAGCCCTGCACGCCCTTGGCCGGCCTCTTCTGGTCGGTGTTTCACGCAAGAGCATGATAGGGCATGCCCTGAATCGCCCGGTCGGTGAGCGCTTGTTTGGCGGCCTCGCGCTGGCTGCGCTTGCTATGACCAAGGGCGCGCGTATTTTGCGTGTGCATGATGTCGCCGAGACGGTGGACGTGGTGCGCATGATTGCCGCTGTTGAATCAGCCGAATAAGAATGATGGAGCACTCATGACTAAAAAATATTTTGGCACCGACGGTATCCGTGGTCGGGTCGGCGAATACCCGATTACCCCTGATTTCATGCTCAAGTTGGGTTGGGCGGCAGGCATGGCGTTCCGCAGCATGGGTGCGTGCCGCATCCTGGTGGGCAAGGACACGCGTATTTCGGGCTACATGTTTGAATCCGCGCTGGAAGCGGGGTTGTCCGCTGCGGGCGCCGACGTGATGCTGCTGGGCCCCATGCCCACACCGGCGATCGCCTACCTGACGCGTACCTTTCATGCTCAAGCCGGTATCGTGATCAGTGCCTCGCACAATCCGCACGATGACAATGGCATCAAGTTTTTCTCGGGGCAGGGCACCAAGTTGCCGGACGAGATCGAGCTGATGATCGAAGAGTTGCTGGATGCGCCGATGACGGTGGTCGAGTCCAGCAAGCTGGGCAAGGTGTCGCGTATCAATGATGCCTCCGGTCGCTACATCGAATTCTGTAAGAGCAGCGTGCCGAGCAGCACCAATTTTGCCGGGCTGAAAATCGTCGTCGATTGTGCCCACGGAGCAACGTACAAGGTGGCGCCGAGTGTATTCAAGGAACTCGGTGCGCAAGTCACTGTGCTGTCGGCTCAGCCTAACGGGTTGAACATCAACGACAACTGCGGTTCCACGCACATGGAGCAGTTGCAGGCGGCGGTTCTGGCCGAGCATGCAGACTTGGGCATTGCCTTTGACGGCGATGGCGACCGTGTGTTGATGGTGGATCACACTGGCATGATCGTGGATGGTGATGACCTGCTGTTCATCATTGCCCGTGACTTGCATGAGCGTAACAAGCTGCAAGGGGGTGTCGTCGGTACGCTGATGAGTAACCTGGGCCTTGAATTGGCGTTGGCTGAACTGGGGATCCCCTTCATTCGCGCCAATGTCGGTGACCGTTACGTGATTGCCGAGTTGCTGGAACGCAACTGGGTGATTGGTGGTGAAAACTCGGGGCATGTTGTTTGCTTCCAGCACACCACCACAGGCGACGCAATCATCGCCGCGCTGCAGGTGTTGCTGGCCTTGCGTCGTCGCGAAGAGAGCCTGGCGCAGGCGCGGCAGGCTCTGCGCAAGTGCCCGCAGGTGCTGCTCAATGTGCGTTTCGGCGGTGGCGAAAATCCAATCGAGCACCCCTCTGTCAAGGAAGCTTGCGAGCGTGTAACCCAGGCTATGGCTGGGCGTGGGCGCGTGTTGTTGCGCAAGTCTGGCACAGAGCCTCTGGTGCGTGTCATGGTCGAAGGCGAGGACGAAACACAGGTTCGCGGCCATGCCGAAGACCTGGCAAAACTGGTAACTGAAGTTTGCGCCTGAATTCGGCTTGCCAGTGATGATGTGGTTGGGTAACATCTGCGCCCACTTTGACCGACGGGGTACAGCATGCGTCGCACGATGGTAGCTGGTAACTGGAAGATGCACGGTACCCGCGCCAGTGTCGCTGAGCTGATCAATGGCCTTCGTCACCTGGCCTTGCCTGGCGGTGTTGATGTCGCGGTTTTCCCGCCTTTCCTGCATATCGGCCAAGTGGTTGATGGCTTGGAAGGTCAGTCGATTCAGGTCGGCGCGCAGAATTCTGCGGTGGAGCCCGCCCAAGGTGCGTTGACCGGTGAGATTGCACCGAGTCAGTTAGTTGATGCGGGTTGTGCCTATGTACTTGTTGGGCACTCCGAGCGCCGCCAGTTGATGGGTGAGAGCGATCAGACGCTCAACCGCAAGTTCGCCGCCGCACAGGCTTGTGGCTTGATTCCGGTGTTGTGCATAGGGGAAACCCTTGAGCAGCGCGAGTCGGGCAAAACGCTTGAAGTTGTCTCGCGTCAGCTGGGCAGCATCATCGAGGAGCTGGGTGTTGGTGCGTTTGCAAAGGCAGTAATCGCTTACGAGCCGGTCTGGGCCATTGGTACCGGGCTGACTGCTACACCGCAACAGGCGCAGGATGTGCACGCCGCCATCCGCGCCCAGTTGGCGGCAGAGAATTCTGAAGTCGCACAAGGTGTGCGGCTTCTATACGGCGGCAGCGTGAAGGCGGCCAATGCGGTCGAACTGTTCGGCATGCCGGATATCGATGGGGGGCTCATTGGTGGAGCGTCCCTGAATGCAGATGAGTTCGGTGCGATCTGTCGCGCCGCGGGAAACTGAAAAAATGCTGGAAACAGTCGTAGTCGTTTTTCATCTGTTGGCTGCCTTGGGCGTAGTTGCCCTGGTTTTGTTGCAACAGGGTAAAGGTGCGGATGCTGGTGCGTCTTTCGGTGCAGGTGCTTCAAATACTGTGTTCGGAAGCCAAGGTTCCTCTACCTTTCTTAGTAAGTTTACTGCTATACTTGCCGCCGGTTTCTTCATAACCAGCTTGGGGTTAGGTTACTTTGCTAAAGAGAAGGCTCATGTGCTGACTCAAGTAGGTTTGCCAAACCCAGCAGTGTTGGAAGTACCAAAAGCAAAACCGGCTTCTGATGATGTCCCGGTGCTTCAAGAGCAAAAGTCGGCTACTCCAGCGACTGACGTGCCTCCAGCTCAAGAGCAGAAGTAAGAAGGTTGTAAACGCTGTATTGCCGAGGTGGTGGAATTGGTAGACACGCAACCTTGAGGTGGTTGTGCCCATAGGGTGTAGGGGTTCGAGTCCCCTTCTCGGTACCAATTATCAAGAGAGCCCGCTGTTGCGGGCTTTCTTGTAGGTGGAAGGTTACATTGACCCTGTAAGGGATCGGTCGTATACTTCCGCCCCAGCTTTGTCGCGGGGTGGAGCAGTCTGGTAGCTCGTCGGGCTCATAACCCGAAGGTCGTCGGTTCAAATCCGGCCCCCGCAACCAGTTTTAGCGGAGCCCCTTTTAAGGGGCTTTTTGTTAGCTGGACACTTTCAACGCCGCTGTTCGACGGCGTTTCAAGGATGGGCGTTTCGCCCATTTTTTTATTTTGCACAGCATGCACATACATGCACGAGGGGGTTCAGGTGTCGAGCAAGCTAGAAGAGTTGCAGGCCTTGCTGGCCCCGGTGGTCGTGGCCCTAGGCTATGAATGCTGGGGTATTGAGTTTTCGGCTCAAGGTCGCCACTCAATGTTGCGCGTTTATATCGATAAAGAGGGCGGCGTGCTGGTGGACGATTGTGCAATTGTCAGCCGTCAGATCAGCGGTGTCCTGGATGTTGAAGATCCGATTTCCGTTGAATACACCCTTGAAGTTTCCTCGCCAGGCATGGAACGCCCACTGTTCACTATTGATCAGTTTGCAAAATTTGCCGGTGAACAAGTGAAGATCAAGCTGCGCTCCCCATTCGAAGGGCGACGCAACTTTCAGGGCCTTCTGCGCGGTGTAGAAGAGCAGGATGTCGTGGTGCAGGTAGAAGACCATGAGTTCCTGTTGCCGATCGATATGATCGACAAGGCCAACATTATTCCCAGTTTTGACTGAGACGCGGATCCCGCGGATCCAATGGCTTGCGAAAGGCGAGGCGTACGATGAGCAAAGAAGTACTGCTGGTTGTTGAGTCGGTATCCAATGAAAAAGGCGTACCGGCAAACGTGATTTTTGAAGCGCTGGAGCTGGCCCTGGCCACTGCTACCAAAAAGCGTTTTGAAGATGAAGTTGATCTGCGTGTGGAAATCAACCGCCACACCGGTGCCTATGAGACTTTCCGTCGCTGGACGGTCGTCGAAGAAGCCGATCTTGATGATCCGGCGATTGAGACCTGGCCAAGCAAGGTTGCGCAAACGCACCCTGGCGCCAACGTCGGTGATGTCGTCGAAGAAAAGATCGAATCGATCGAGTTCGGCCGTATCGCTGCACAGACCGCCAAGCAGGTCATTGTGCAGAAGGTTCGCGAAGCCGAGCGTGCTCAAGTCGTTGACGCCTATCGCGAACGCCTGGGTGAAATCATCTCCGGTACCGTGAAAAAAGTGACCCGCGACAACGTGATCGTCGACCTGGGCAACAACGCCGAAGCGTTGCTGGCCCGTGAAGACATCATCTCTCGCGAAACCTTCCGTGTCGGCGTGCGCTTGCGTGCGCTGCTCAAGGAAATCCGCACCGAGAACCGCGGCCCTCAGTTGATCCTGTCGCGTACCGCGCCGGAAATGCTGATCGAGCTGTTCCGTATCGAAGTGCCGGAAATCGCCGAAGGCCTGATCGAAGTCATGGCTGCGTCCCGCGACCCGGGTTCGCGCGCCAAGATCGCGGTCCGTTCCAAGGACAAACGCATCGACCCGCAGGGCGCTTGCATTGGTATGCGCGGTTCGCGCGTCCAGGCAGTGTCGGGCGAATTGGGCGGTGAGCGTGTGGACATCGTGCTGTGGGACGATAACCCGGCGCAGTTCGTGATCAACGCCATGTCGCCGGCTGAAGTGGCGGCAATTATCGTTGACGAAGATGCCCATGCAATGGATATCGCCGTTGGCGCAGACAATCTGGCTCAGGCCATTGGTCGTGGTGGTCAGAACGTGCGTCTGGCCAGCCAACTGACCGGTTGGACCCTGAACGTGATGACCGAATCGGACATCCAGGCTAAGCAGCAAGCTGAAACCGGTGACATCCTGCGCAACTTTATCGAAGAGCTGGAAGTCGATGAAGACCTGGCGCAGGTGCTGGTAGATGAAGGCTTCACCAGCCTGGAAGAGATTGCCTACGTACCGTTGGAAGAAATGCTCAACATCGACGGCTTTGACGAAGACACCGTCAACGAGCTTCGCGCTCGGGCCAAGGATCGTTTGTTGACTAAAGCCATCGCTACTGAGGAAAAGCTGGCAGACGCCCATCCGGCCGAAGACCTGCTCTCGCTTGAGGGTATGGACAAGGATTTGGCGATGGAACTGGCGGTGCGCGGCGTAATTACCCGCGAAGACCTGGCCGAGCAGTCTATTGACGATCTGCTCGACATCGACGGCATTGACGAAGATCGTGCCGGCAAGTTGATCATGGCCGCCCGAGCCCATTGGTTCGAGTAATTAGGCGCGGCCTGAGGAGAGAAGTGCATGACGCAAGTCACGGTGAAACAACTGGCCGATGAGGTCAAAACACCGGTAGAGCGCCTGTTGCAGCAGATGCGTGAGGCAGGTCTGCCGCACACCGCCGCCGAGGAACATGTGAGCGACAGTGAGAAGCAGTCTTTGCTGACTCACTTGAAAAGCAGCCACAAGGCGAAAGTGGAAGAACCGCGCAAGATTACATTGCAGCGCAAAACTACCAGCACCCTGCGTGTTGCAGGTAGCAAGAGCATCAGCGTTGAAGTACGCAAGAAGAAAGTCTTCGTACAGCGCAGCCCGGAAGAAATCGAAGCCGAGCGCAAACGCGAGCTGGATGAACGTCGCGCAGTAGAAAATGCTGCTCGTCAGAAGGCTGAAGAAGAAGCCAAGCGTCGCGCCGAAGAAGAAGCGCGTCGCCAGCCTGCTGCTGCGCAAACTGCCAGCACTGAGGCGGTCGCCGCTCCTGTTGAAGCGGTGCGTGAGGCTGCTCCGGCGGCTGCCGCACCTGCTCCAGCAGCAGACGCCCGCAAGCGCGACGAACCTCGTCGTCCGGACAAACCACGTGCCGACGATAACAATCGTCGCGGTGGTGGCGGTGATGGCGAGCGTAAAAACGCTCCGCATCGCGCCTCGGTCAAAGAGAAAGCGCCTGCGCCACGCGTTGCCCCACGTACCACCGACGAAGAAAGCGACAGCTTCCGTCGTGGTGGTCGCGGCAAGGCCAAGCTGAAAAAACGCAACGCCCACGGTTTCCAGAGCCCAACCGGCCCTGTCGTGCGTGATGTGCAGATCGGCGAGACCATCACCGTTGGCGATCTTGCCAACCAGATGTCGGTCAAGGCTGCTGAAATCATCAAGTTCATGTTCAAACTGGGTACCCCAGCGACCATCAACCAGGTGCTTGATCAGGAAACTGCTCAACTGGTAGCCGAAGAACTGGGCCACAAAGTGACCCTGGTCAGCGACACCGCCCTGGAAGATTCCCTGGCCGAGTCCCTGAAGTTTGAAGGTGAGACGTTCTCCCGTGCGCCAGTTGTGACCGTAATGGGCCACGTTGACCACGGTAAGACGTCGCTGCTCGACTACATCCGTCGTGCCAAGGTAGCTGCTGGCGAAGCCGGTGGCATCACCCAGCACATCGGTGCGTACCACGTTGAAACCGAGCGCGGCATGGTCACGTTCCTCGACACCCCGGGTCACGCCGCGTTTACCGCAATGCGTGCCCGTGGTGCCAAGGCGACCGACATCGTGATCCTGGTCGTTGCAGCGGACGACGGCGTAATGCCGCAGACCATTGAAGCTGTCCAGCACGCCAAGGCCGCTGGTGTTCCACTGGTGGTTGCAGTGAACAAGATCGACAAGCCGGGCGCCGATCTCGATCGCATCCGTAGCGAATTGTCGGTTCACGGCGTGACTTCCGAAGAGTGGGGCGGTGATACGCCGTTCGTTTCGGTCTCGGCCAAAGTCGGTACCGGTGTGGACGAACTGCTCGAAGCGGTCCTGCTGCAAGCTGAAGTACTCGAACTGAAAGCAACCCCATCGGCCCCAGGCCGCGGTGTTGTGGTTGAATCGCGTCTCGACAAGGGTCGCGGCCCGGTTGCAACCGTACTGGTTCAAGACGGTACCCTGCGTCAAGGCGACATGGTGCTGGTCGGCTCGAACTATGGCCGCGTGCGTGCCATGCTCGACGAGAACGGCAAGCCAATCAAGGAAGCCGGTCCTTCCATCCCTGTCGAGATCCTCGGCCTGGACGGTACCCCGGACGCTGGCGACGAGATGAGCGTGGTTGCCGACGAGAAGAAAGCCCGTGAAGTGGCTCTGTTCCGTCAAGGCAAGTTCCGCGAAGTCAAACTGGCTCGTGCTCACGCCGGCAAGCTGGAAAACATCTTCGAGAACATGGGCCAGGCAGAGAAGAAGACGCTCAACATCGTCCTCAAATCTGATGTACGTGGTTCCCTCGAAGCGTTGAACGGCGCCTTGAACGGCCTGGGTAACGACGAAGTGCAAGTGCGCGTTGTCGGCGGCGGTGTCGGTGGTATCACCGAATCCGATGCCAACCTGGCACTGGCTTCCAACGCTGTACTGTTCGGCTTCAACGTGCGTGCCGATGCCGGCGCTCGCAAGATTGTCGAGCAGGAAGGCCTGGACATGCGTTACTACAACGTCATCTACGACATCATCGAAGACGTCAAGAAAGCCCTTACCGGCATGCTTGGCAGCGACGTCCGGGAGAATATCCTGGGTATCGCCGAGGTGCGTGACGTGTTCCGCTCGCCGAAATTCGGCGCGATCGCCGGTTGCATGGTTATCGAAGGTACTGTGCACCGTAACCGTCCAATCCGTGTACTGCGTGAAGACATCGTTATCTTCGAAGGTGAGCTGGAATCCCTGCGCCGCTTCAAGGATGACGCTTCCGAAGTACGTGCCGGCATGGAATGCGGTATCGGCGTCAAGAGCTACAACGACGTCAAGCCTGGCGACAAGATCGAAGTCTACGAGAAGGTTCAGGTTGCTCGCAGCCTCTAACTCGCGCACTTCCGGAGCCACGTCGCGTGTGGGCATGCAGATGCCCCGCGCAGCGTACGGACTCTAAACGCAACGCCCGGTCTGGCTTTTGTCAGGCCGGGCGTTTGCCGCTTTCAGACCCCACGGGTTTCACCGTGTGGCAGTAACAGGTAACAAGACATGGCAAAAGAATACAGCCGTACCCAGCGTATCGGCGATCAGATGCAGCGCGAGCTGGCCCAACTGATCCGTCGCGAAGTCAAAGACCCGCGCGTTGGCCTGGTCACCATCACCGCTGTTGAAGTGAGCCGTGACGTGGGTCACGCCAAGATCTTCATCACCGTGATGGGCCAGGACAACAGCGAAGAGATCGCGCAAAGCATCAAGGTGCTCAACGCCGCCGCAGGTTTCCTGCGCATGCAGTTGGCCCGTGAAATGAAGTTGCGCAGCGTTCCCCAGTTGCACTTCCACTACGACGAAAGCGTCGTGCGTGGTGCGCACCTGTCGGCATTGATCGAGCGCGCCGTGGCTGAAGACAGCCAGCATCCGTCCACACCTGAAGACGCCAAGGAGTAAGCGGTGGCTCAGGTCAAACGTATCCGCCGTAACGTCAGTGGCATCATTCTGCTCGACAAGCCCATTGGTTTTACCTCCAATGCCGCATTGCAGAAAGTCCGCTGGCTGCTCAACGCCGAGAAGGCCGGGCACACCGGCAGCCTCGATCCCCTCGCCACCGGTGTACTGCCGTTGTGCTTTGGCGAGGCAACCAAGTTCTCGCAATACCTGCTCGATTCCGACAAGGGTTATGAAACCTTGATGCAACTGGGCAAGACCACCACCACGGCCGACGCCGAAGGTGATGTCCTGCAGGTTCGCGATGTGACCGTTGGTCGTGCCGATATTGAAGCTGCCTTACCCGCTTTTCGTGGGCAAATCAGCCAGATACCGCCGATGTACTCGGCGCTCAAGCGTGATGGCCAGCCACTTTACAAGCTGGCACGTGCGGGTGAAGTGGTGGAGCGCGAACCGCGTTCTGTTACTATTGCCCGGCTGGAATTGCTCGCCTGTGAAGGTGACACGGCCCGATTGGCGGTGGACTGCAGCAAAGGCACCTATATCCGTACCCTGGTGGAAGATATTGGTGAGCAACTGGGCTGTGGCGCATACGTTGCCGAACTGCGACGTACACAGGCCGGCCCTTTCACCCTGGCCCAGACGGTCACGCTGGAAGAGCTCGAAGCGGTACATGCCGAAGGCGGCAACGAAGCAGTTGATCGCTTCCTGATGCCATCGGACAGCGGTTTGCTGGATTGGCCATTGCTGCACTTCTCGGAGCACAGCGCGTTCTATTGGCTCAACGGCCAGCCGGTACGCGCACCGGATGCCCCGAAGTTCGGCATGGTGCGAGTACAGGATCATAACGGTCGCTTTATCGGTATCGGTGAAGTGAGCGAAGACGGGCGCATCGCGCCGCGTCGACTGATTCGGTCAGAATGACCGAACGAGTGTGGCTGTTAACAGGCATGGTCAACACTCATTTTTAGATACAGGGATTTGTCCCTGGCCTGTTGAAACTGCCCTCTGGGTGGTTTCCTGAAAAAAGGATTGCCTCATGGCTCTCGACGTTCAAGAAAAAGCACAAATCGTAGCTGACTATCAGCAAGCTGTTGGTGACACTGGTTCGCCAGAAGTGCAAGTTGCACTGCTGACCCACAACATCAACAAACTGCAAGGTCACTTCAAGGCCAACGGTAAAGATCACCACTCCCGTCGTGGTCTGATCCGCATGGTAAACCAGCGCCGTAAGCTGCTGGACTACCTGAAAGGCAAGGATCTGGGTCGTTATCAGGCTCTGATCGGTCGCCTGGGTCTGCGTCGCTAATCAGCGATTGCGCTAGAGGTTGGTTGTCTGTCGTGTGTCAGCGGGATTCCCGCTGATCCATGGCAGGCTCCCAGCCTCAAGTTTTATCTGGATACACGTTTTACCCTGGACAAGGGTTGGGCCGATTCCCGACGTTGCCCAAGAATTTCGCAAGAAGACAAGTTCCCCAAGAGCCACAAAGAAGGTAGGACACCGTGAACCCGGTTATCAAAAAATTCCAGTTCGGTCAGTCGACCGTTACCCTCGAGACAGGCCGTATCGCCCGTCAAGCCTCCGGCGCAGTGCTGGTCACCGTTGACGACGACGTTACCGTACTGGTGACCGTGGTTGGCGCCAAGACCGCTGACCCGAGCAAAGGCTTTTTCCCTCTGTCCGTTCACTACCAGGAAAAAACTTACGCTGCCGGTAAGATCCCTGGCGGTTTCTTCAAGCGTGAAGGCCGTCCTTCCGAGAAAGAAACCCTGACTTCCCGACTGATCGACCGTCCGATCCGTCCGCTGTTCCCAGAAGGCTTCATGAACGAAGTGCAGGTTGTCTGCACCGTCGTTTCCACCAGCAAGAAAACCGATCCGGACATCGCTGCGATGATCGGTACCTCGGCTGCCCTGGCGATTTCCGGCATTCCTTTCGACGGCCCGATCGGCGCCGCGCGCGTTGCGTTCCACGAAAGCACCGGCTACCTGCTGAACCCGACTTACGAGCAACAGAAAGCATCGAGCCTGGACATGGTCGTAGCCGGTACCTCGGAAGCCGTGTTGATGGTTGAATCGGAAGCCAAAGAGCTGACCGAAGACCAGATGCTGGGCGCCGTGCTGTTTGCTCACGACGAGTTCCAGGTTGTGATCAACGCCGTCAAGGAACTGGCTGCCGAAGCTGCCAAGCCAACCTGGACCTGGGCTCCACAGCCTGAAGCCACCGCATTGCTGGGCGCTATCCGTGCCGAGTTCGGCGACGCGATCTCCCAGGCCTACGCCATCACCGTCAAGGCCGACCGTTACGCTCGCCTGGGTGAGTTGAAGGATCAGGTTGTTGCCAAGCTGTCCGGTGAAGAAGGCCAGCCTTCTTCCAGCGAAGTCAAAGCTGCCTTCGGTGAAATCGAATACCGCACCGTTCGCGAAAACATCGTTAACGGCAAGCCACGTATCGACGGTCGCGACACCCGCACTGTACGTCCTCTGAACATCGAAGTCGGCGTGCTGCCTAAGACTCACGGTTCGGCGCTGTTCACCCGTGGTGAAACCCAGGCCCTGGTAGTCGCGACCCTGGGCACCGCCCGTGACGCACAACTGCTGGACACCCTGGAAGGCGAGAAAAAAGACCCGTTCATGCTGCACTACAACTTCCCTCCGTTCTCGGTGGGCGAGTGTGGTCGCATGGGCGGTGCTGGCCGTCGTGAAATCGGTCACGGCCGTCTGGCCCGTCGTTCGATTGCCGCGATGCTGCCGGCGGCCGACGTGTTCCCGTACACCATCCGTGTGGTGTCGGAAATCACCGAATCCAACGGTTCCAGCTCCATGGCTTCGGTTTGCGGTGCTTCCCTGGCACTGATGGACGCCGGTGTGCCGATGAAGGCACCGGTTGCCGGTATCGCCATGGGCCTGGTTAAAGAAGGCGAGAAATTCGCCATTCTGACCGACATCCTGGGCGACGAAGACCACTTGGGCGACATGGACTTCAAGGTAGCCGGTACCGCCAAAGGCGTGACCGCGCTGCAGATGGACATCAAGATCAAGGGCATCACCGAAGAGATCATGGAAATCGCCCTGGGCCAAGCCCTGGAAGCGCGCCTGAACATCCTCGGCCAGATGAACCAGATCATTGGTCAGTCGCGTACCGAGCTGTCGGAAAATGCTCCGACCATGATCGCGATGAAAATCGACACCGACAAAATCCGTGATGTCATCGGTAAAGGCGGCGCGACTATCCGTGCGATCTGTGAAGAAACCAAGGCTTCGATCGATATCGAAGACGACGGTTCGATCAAGATCTTTGGCGAAACCAAGGAAGCGGCTGAGGCTGCACGCCAGCGCGTCCTGGGTATTACCGCTGAAGCCGAGATCGGCAAGATCTACGTGGGTAAGGTTGAGCGTATCGTCGACTTCGGCGCATTCGTCAACATCCTGCCGGGCAAGGACGGTCTGGTTCACATCTCCATGCTGAGCGACGCTCGTGTTGAGAAAGTGACCGACATTCTGAAAGAAGGCCAGGAAGTGGAAGTGCTGGTGCTGGACGTGGACAACCGCGGCCGTATCAAGCTGTCCATCAAGGACGTAGCAGCAGCCAAGGCTTCGGGCGTTTAATTACCCGCAAGCGTCACGCTGAAAAAAGGACTCCTCGGAGTCCTTTTTTTATGAGCGCAAGAAAGTGAAGCAGAATCAGCTGTTTAGCCCGACCCAAAAGCCGCAACTTGCATGCAGGCATGACCAGCTTCATGCAAGTTGCACGATTCCGAAAATCTTAGTTTTCTATAACTTATTGTTTTATATGGCTTTTTTCGAGTATCACTACTTGGCACACTGCCTGCAATAACCCTGTTAGCGCTGCAGTACCAAGATTTATGTACTGCAGTCTTTTAATAAAACAGGAGTTACTCGTATGAAGAAGTTCGCTCTCGCTACTGCTACCGCTCTGACTCTGGCCATGGGTGCTAACGTAGCCTTTGCTCAGACTTCCCAAGCCCCTATGACTTTGGCGGCCGGCGAAGCCACCCAGGCTAAGGAAAGCGTTTCGGATACTTGGATCACCACCAAAGTCAAAGCTGACCTGCTGACTGAAAAAGGCATTCCAGGTTCGGACATCAAGGTTGAGACCAACAAAGGTGTGGTTTCCCTGTCCTCCGAAGTAGCCGTCTCGGACTCGCAGAAAGCGACTGCCGTAGCGATCACCAAGAGAATCAAAGGCGTGACCGCTGTATCTGCTGACGGCCTGCTGGCTGGCGGCGCTACCAAGGCTGACGGTATCGACAAAACCAAAGGTGCAGCCCATAACGCTGGCGAGGCGACTGGCGATACCTGGATCACCACTAAAGTAAAAGCGGACCTGGTTACCGAGAAAGGTATCCCTGGCACCGACATCAAGGTTGAAACCAACAAAGGCGTCGTATCCCTGTCGTCCCCAACGGCTGTAACTGCTGCGCAGAAAGAAACTGCTGTAGCGATCGCCAAGAAAATCAAAGGCGTTAAAGCTGTATCGGCCGATGGCCTGAAAGCTCAGTAACACTACAGATCGCGTCTGAACTGAATGGCGGCGGCTTAGGGTGAGTCAGATTTCCACCCAAGGCACCTCTGGAGTTCATGCGACCGACCACACGGATGTGGTCATTACAGGCTCCGGCACTTGTGTCGGGGCCTGTTCTATTTGGGGCGCGATAATTTGCCGGCCAAGCAAGGAATTGAAATGTGGGAGGAGGTTGCTCCCGATAGCGGTGTACCCGTCAACAATATCATTGACTGACCTACCGCCATCGGGGGCAAGCCCCCTCCCACATTTGGGTGCTTGGCAACCCGATGCATCGGCGTTACCACCCGACCGTTTCCGTCTGTCTCAGATGCATAACACTATCTAGCTTGCCGGGCGATGAGCAAAAAATGTGGGAGGGGGCTTGCCCCCGATGGCGGTGTATCAGTCAACCTATCACTGACTGACCTACAGCCATCGGGAGCAAGCCCCCTCCCACAATTGGTTGCTTGGCAACTTGATGCNCCTATCACTGACTGACCTACAGCCATCGGGAGCAAGCCCCCTCCCACATTTGGTTGCTTGGCAACCCGATGCATCGGCGTTACCACCCGACCGTTTCCGTCTGTCCCAGATGCACAACACTTTCCAGCTTGCCGGGCGATGAGCAAAAAATGTGGGAGGGGGCTTGCCCCCGATGGCGGTGTATCAGTCAACCTATCACTGACTGACCTACAGCCATCGGGAGCAAGCCTCTTCCCACATTTGGGTGCTTGGCAACGCGATGCATCGGCGTTACCACCCGACCGTTTCCGTCTGTCCCAGATGCACGACACATTCCAGCTTGCCGGGCGAGGAGCAAAAAATGTGGGAGGGGGCTTGCCCCCTCCCACATTTGGTTACTCGGCATCCAGATGCATCGGCGTCACCACCCGACCATCTTTTTCCGCCTGTCCCAGTTGCGCATCAATGAAGTACACGCGGTCGTCTTCCAGCTGAGCCTTGTCCACCAGGTAATCCTTGATGGTACTGGCCCGGTCCTGGCCGAGCTGGCGCAGAAGCACGTCACTGCCACTCCAGAACTTGATCACGCCGTCCTTGAGCCTGGCCGCGCGCTCATCGTCGCCCAGGCCTTTCCATTCGGCCGGTGGCTGTTGTTTCAGGCGGGTGCGGTAAATGCCTTCCAGCAGAGGCGCTTTTTCCTTCTCGGGCACGACAAGCAATGACGCCTGGGCCGGGACTTTATCGCCACGACGCTGCAGGATTTTGTAGTAATTGTATTGGTACTCACGCTCCAGTCGTTGCGCGGCCAGGAACGGGCCGTCACTGCTGGCCGCTGCGGTGCCTTCGATTTCCAGGCGCAGGGCAGGGCGTTCCTTGAGTGCCTTGGCCAGCGTGTTGAGGGCACCTTCGGCGTTTTTATCCAGTTCACTGGAGCCCGCCGCGAACGACACACTGCCCAGGTCTTGCGAACCGCCGCCGGTGACCAGCCCGCCGATGAACTTGAAGGGCGCCGTCGCTGCGCGGACCACGAGGTTGCGCAGGGTCTGCCACACAATCGGCATGACACTGAATTGCGGGTTGTTCAGGTCACCACTTACCGGCAGCTCTATGGAGATTTTACCGTTGCTGTCCTTGAGCAAAGCAACCGCAAGACGAATCGGCAAGTCCACGGCATCGGCGCTGTCGACTTTCTCCCCCAGTTGCAGTTGCTCGACCACCACCTTGTTTTCAGCCTTCAACTGGCCTTTGGTGATCATGTAATGCAGGTCCAGGTTCAAACGACCTTTGCGGATTCGGAAGCCCGCGAATTTGCCCGAGTACGGCGTCAGGGTGGTCAACTCGACACGTTTGAAGCTGGTCGCGATGTCCAGCGCCGCCATAGGGTCAAACGGATTCACGCTGCCCTTGATGGTCACCGGTGCATAGCGGTCCACCTTGCCCTTGATGTCGACGCTGGCCGGCCTGGCCTGGCGGCTGTCGATGGTGCCGATCTGGCCGTTGAGTTGTTGAATGGCGGTAGCGAAGTTGGGCGTGAGGCTGAAGTCGGCGAAATTGGCCGAGCCTTCGTTGATCGCGATCTGTCCGACGTGGATACCCAATGGCTTGTCTTTGCTCGCTGCCGGTTTGGCTGACGACTGGGGGCCGCCGTCGGCCGGCTGCGGGATCAGCAGGTCGTCGATGTTGGTGGTGCGGTCCTCGTTGATCATGAAGCGCGCATAGGGTTGCAGCAGGTTGACCTTGTCGATCGACAGGCTGTCGCCATGTTGGTAATTGACCCCTTCCAGCACCAGGCGCTGCCATTTGAGGAAGTCACGGGACTTGAGGGTGTCGAGCGTGTGCAACTGATCCACTTGCGCGCGGCCGGTGACTTGCAGGGTCAGCGGCTCGGTACTTTTCAGGTTGACATCCAGGTTGCTGCCCAGCATGCCGCTGCGCAGTTCCAGACGGATGAACGGGCTGATATAGGACTGCGCGACGCGCAGGTCGATGTCCTGGGTGTTCACTTTGAGCCTGGCGCTGACCGGATTCAGGTTGACCTCGCCGGTTGCCTGGATCTTGCCTTGCTTGCCCAGGCCGGTGTCGACCTTCAAGGTAAAAGGGCTCTGGTTGAGGCTGTCGAAGTTCTGCACATCGACGTTCAACGGGCCCAGCTCCAGGGCTACCGCAGGTTTGGCCTGGCGGTCAGCCAGGTGCACCTGGTAGTTGCGCAGTTGCACGTCCTTGAGCAGCACTTGCCACGGTTTGTTCGGCGCCGCCGGTGGCGCTTCAGGCGAGTCGGCAGTCGCGGGCGCGGAGGCCGGCTCCGGCGTCCTGGCCGTTTTGTCGGGTTGGCTGGCGAACAGTTTCTGCCAGTCCAGTTGTCCATCAGCCTCCCGGGCCGCCCAGGTTTCGAGCTTGTTGCTGCGGATTTTGCCAATCACCACGTGTTGCTTGGCCAGGTCCACGGTGGTCTCGCTGACGTCCAGGCGTTCCAGGCGTGCCAATGGCCGTCCATCCGGCGCCTTGATTGCAAAGGGCGCAATGCTGGCGGTGGTGTTGGTCAGGTTCAGTTCGGTCTCTTTGGCCAGGCTGAATTTATAGTGGGTGCTGAAATTGAGCACACCGTCCTCAAGCACCAACGGCACGGCATCGCGTACATACGGCCACCAGGCTTTCATTTGACCGTCGGTGACTTTCAGCGAGCCTTCGGAGGTGATCGGCACCAGGCTGAAGTTGCCTTTCCAGTCGATCTGCCCGCCCTGGGGGCCAGCGGCCACCAAGGTCATGTCGGCGTTGTCTTCCGGCAAGGTGCTGAGGTTTTTCAGCTCGAAGTCGAGTTTGTCGTAGAGAAATTCGATGGGTTCGCTGGGGCGCAGGTCGCGAAAATGCACATAGCCGCCCGCCAGCTTGATGCTGTCGATACGCAGCGGGAAAGGCTTGGCGTCGGGGTCGGCGGGGGTTGGCTCGCTTGGGGGCAATTTGAACAATTGCGCCAGGTTCAACTGGCCGGATTTGTCGAAGAGCAATTCGGTCTTGGGCTGCTCGAGTTGAACATCGGCCAGGTGCAGGGCGCGGGTCCAGATGCTGTCGATCTGCAGGTTGGCATAGAGGCGCTCGAAACCCAGCTGTTCCTTGCCCGGGTCACCGATCTTCAGGCCCCATAGCGTCAGCTCCAGGCTGAACGGGTTGAGTTCGATACGCTCGATACGCGCCGGCACCGTTGCGTAATTGGCCAACTGCTGGTTGGCAATACGAAGGGCAATGCCGGGCAGAATCAGAAAGCCCAGCAAGCTATACACAGCAAGGGCGGTCAACAAGGCGCCGATGGCGCGGATCAATCCTTTGGGCATGGGTGACAGCCATCTATGTCGAACAGGAGTGCCTTGGAGTATGGCACGTGATTTCGGTTCCGAAGAACAGCCAGGTCTGGGAAACTTCCTACAATTGCAGGATCAGGGTCTTCAGCGGAGGTTGCTGGTCTTTCGATGGAAAGTCCGCTCCCGGTGCCATGATCTGCCACTCGCGTACGGGGCGACCGGCTTTTTCCGCGCAACGCAGCACCTGTTCGCGCCAGTCATCCATGCTCACTTTCGCCAGGTTGTTGCAGCAAATGAGCACGCCATTATCGGCGGTGGCCAACAGTGCGGGCTTGAGCAGGCTTTGGTAGTCGCGCAACAGGTCGACGGTGCCGAAGGCGCTTTTGGCCCAGGCGGGCGGATCGAGCAGCACCAGGTCATACTGGCGCTGTTCCAGGCGCGGATAGCTCGGCAGTTTCTGGCCACGGCGCTGAGTGATCGCAAGGCCGGCCAATTGGCGAATGGCCGGGAAGTAATCGGACTGTACGAACTTCATGGTCGGCAACTGCGGGTTAAGCAGACCGTTCTCGCGACCCACGGCGAGGTTGCCCTCGGCAAAGTCCAGGTTGCAGACCTCTCGTGCGCCACCAGCCGCCGCGCTCAAACCTACGCCACAGGTGTAGGCGAACAGGTTGAGCACGCTTTTACCGGCGCTGTGGTCCTTGACCCAGCCACGGGTGTTGCGCAGGTCAAGGAACAGCAGCGGGTCCTGCCCGGCATGCCGCCCACGCACACGGTAGTTGAGGCCCCATTCGTGACCGACCAGATCCTCCAGCGCGGCAGGTTCGGCGCGGTACACGCTGTCTTCACGGTCGATCCGTGAGTTGCCACGGGAGCGGTCGTTGTACACCAGCAGCAGCTCCAGGCCCATGTATTGGCTGATCAGTTGGTGCAGGTCCAGCAGATCAGCGTTTTGCAGGGATTGGTGGAAGCTTTGCACCAGCAATTGCGGGCCGTAGCGATCGATCGTCAGGCCAGCGGCGCCTTCCTGGCTGCCGTGGAACAGCCGGTAGCAATCGGTGCCTTGTGCATGCAGTTCACTGATCAGGTCTTGGCGATGGTCGAGGGCGGCGCGCAGCGCCTGGTTCAAGGAAGTCATGGAGCGCGCCTTGCTTGCGGGGGAATGAGGACAATGGGGGCGCGCAGTTTAACAGCCCCGGCCTGAACAGGCCGGGGGTTATTTCGAGGCTATCGGTGCAGTCGTTGATCAGCCGCGGTGACGACCGCGGAAGTAGTTGATCAGGCCCTGGGTCGAAGCATCTTCGGCCGAGCTTTCTTCGGCGCCGGTCAGGCGGTTATAAACGCCTTTGCCCAGCTCCTTGCCCAGCTCGACACCCCATTGGTCGAAGGCGTTGATGCCCCAGATGACGCTTTGGACGAACACTTTGTGTTCGTACATGGCGACCAGTGCGCCCAGGCGGCGTGGGCTGATGCGTTCGACCACGATCGTGTTGCTCGGACGGTTGCCCGGGATCACCTTGTGAGGCGCCAGTTTCTGCACGTCGGCCTCAGGGATGCCCTTATCGCGCAGCTCCGCTTCGGCTTCGGCGCGTGTCTTGCCGAGCATCAGCGCCTGGCTCTGGGACAGGCAGTTGGCATACAGCCACTGGTGGTGGTCGGAGACCGGGTTGAAACTGACGATCGGCACAATGAAGTCGGCCGGGATCAGTTGGGTGCCCTGGTGCAGCAACTGGTGATAAGCATGCTGGCCGTTGCAACCCACGCCGCCCCAGATGACCGGGCCGGTATCGGTGGCGACCGGCGTGCCGTCCTGGCGCACGCTCTTGCCGTTGGACTCCATGTCCAGCTGCTGCAAATGCTTGGTGATGTTACGCAGGTAATGGTCGTACGGCAGGATCGCATGGCTCTGCGAACCCCAGAAATTGCCGTACCACACGCCCAGCAGGCCCAGCAGCACGGGCATGTTGTCTTCGAATGGCGCGTTCTGGAAATGCTGGTCCATGGTGTAGGCACCGGACAGCAGCTCCTTGAAGTTGGACATGCCGATCGCCAGGGCGATCGGCAAGCCGATTGCGGACCACAGCGAGTAACGACCACCGACCCAGTCCCACATCGGGAAGATGTTTTCTTCGCGAATGCCGAACGCGACGGCCGCCGCGTTGTTGCTCGACACGGCGATGAAGTGGCGGTACAGCTCGGCTTCCGAGCCACCCTGGGCCAGGTACCAGGCACGTGCGGCCTGGGCGTTTTTCAGGGTTTCCAGGGTGTTGAAGGATTTCGACGAAACGATAAACAGCGTGGTCTCGGCGCGCAGCTTCATGGTCAGCTCGTGGAACTCGCTGCCGTCGATGTTCGCCAGGTAGTGGCAGCGTACGCCCTTGTGGGCGTAGGACAGCAGCGCTTCGGAGACCAGTTCAGGGCCGAGGAACGAGCCACCGATGCCGATGTTCACCACGTCGGTGATCGGCTTCTCGGTGTAGCCACGCCACAGGCCATCGTGGATACGGCCGACCAGGTCAGTGATCTGGTTCAGCACCTTGTGCACGTCGGGCATGATATTCACGCCGTTGACCGACAATTTGTCGCCAACCGGGCGACGCAGGGCGGTGTGCAGCGCCGGACGGCCTTCCGAGGAGTTGACCGGCTCGCCGGCATACAGCGCGTTGATCGCGTCTTTAAGGCCGACTTCGTTGGCCAGGCCCACCAGCAGGTCACGGGTTTCGCGGGTGATCAGGTTTTTCGAGTAATCGAGGAAAAGCCCACAGCTGCTCAGGGTGAATTCGGAAAAACGCTGGGGGTCGGCATTAAAGGCTTCGCGCATGCTGAAATCCTGCATGGCTTGGCGATGTTGATCGAGCGCTTGCCAGGCGGGCAGCGCGGTAACGTCATGAGGGGTGCGGTAGTACGCCATCGCTGCGGGTTTCCTTTTATTACGGGGACTGCCTTTAGGACACTTCAAAGCCCGGAACCTCCAGTCTTTTAACACGCGACGGGGTCCGGACAGCGCTAACCAGGAGCGCAGGGCGATTACATTAAACCTAGCGTGTCGATATGTCTTGGCTTTGTCTGCGCTGTGGCCGGTACTTTTTTATACCGGCACAGCGATGAAGGCAATCGGCGGGGTGTCGAGAAGGGTCAGTTGAGGTTCAGGTGCAGGTTGTCGATCAGGCGTGTCGCGCCCAGATAGGCCGCAACCAGGATCACAATGTCCCGGTCCTCGGGCGTGGCCGGACGCAAGTGCATGCCTTGACGCACTTCCAGGTAGTCCATGCGCAAGCCGGCGGCTTCGATCTGCTGGATGTGCTCGGCGCGCAGCGTGGCGAAATCACGCTCACCGCTTTTGATGGCTTCGGCCATCTGGCTGAGGCTGCGGTACAGCACGGGGGCAATTGCGCGTTGCTCCTGGGTGAGATAACCGTTGCGCGATGACAGCGCCAGGCCGTCAGTTGCGCGGACGGTCGGCTCGCCGATGATCTGGATCGGCATGTTCAGGTCATGCACCATGGCGCGGATCACCGCCAGTTGCTGATAGTCCTTCTGGCCAAACACGGCCATATCCGGCTGGACCATGTTGAACAGCTTGCTGACCACCGTGGCGACGCCTTCGAAATGCCCTGGACGGCTGGCCCCGCAGAGGCCTTCGGACAACTGCGGAACGCTGACGCGGGTTTGGCCGGTCATGCCGTCGGGGTACATTTCCTCGACCGTGGGCGCGAACAGCAGGTTGCAACCGGCTTGCAGCAGCATTTCCTGATCGGCGGCAAGGGTGCGCGGGTATTTGTCCAGGTCTTCGCCGGCGCCGAATTGCAGCGGGTTGACAAAAATGCTCGTCACCACGAAATCCGATTGCTGCGCGGCCTTGGTCACCAAAGTGGCGTGGCCGTTGTGCAGGTTGCCCATGGTCGGCACGAAGCCGATGCGTTTGCCGGCACTGCGCGCGTGGGTCACGGCGGCGCGCAGTTCACGTAGGGTTTTAACGGTGTTCATGCAGAAAACCCGTGTTCGGTGCCGGGAAAGGTCACGGCTTTGACTTCGCTGACGTAAGCGCTCAGTGCGGCGTGAATGCTGGCCTGGCCGGCCATGAAGTTCTTCACGAACTTGGGCACGTGGCCGCTGATCGACAAGCCGAGCATGTCGTGCAGCACCAGCACCTGGCCATCGGTGGCGGCGCCTGCACCGATGCCGATCACCGGTATCTTGACGGCCTGGGTGATTTCGGCGGCCAGTTCACTGGGCACGCACTCCAGCAGAATCATCGCGGCGCCGGCTTGTTCCAGAGCAATGGCGTCGGCGCGCATCTGGCGTGCCTGGGCTTCATTGCGCCCCTGTACCTTGTAGCCGCCGAGCAGGTTGACCGACTGCGGCGTCAGGCCCATGTGCGCGCATACCGGGACGCCTCGCTCAGCCAGCAGTCGGATCGACTCGGCGAGCCATACGGCGCCTTCGACCTTGACCATGTGCGCACCCGCCTGCATCAGTTTGCCGGCGTTCTGGAAGGTCTGTTCGAGGGTGGCGTACCCCATGAACGGCAGGTCGGCGATGATAAACGCGCCGTCATTGCCACGCTTGACGCTGGCGGTGTGGTACGCGAGCTCGTCGGTGGTGACGGGAAGCGTGCTGTCATTCCCTTGAAGCACCATGCCCAGGGAGTCGCCTACCAGCAACACCTCGACCCCGGCCTGACAGCTGGCGTGGGCGAAGGTAGCGTCGTAGCAGGTCAGCATAGTGATTTTTTCACCTCTGAGCTTGAGGCTCTGCAAGGTGGTCAGGGTAATGTCTGGCATGAAAAGGGTCCTCGTTCAGGCGCTTGGAAACAGCGAGTAACGCGCGTGAGTCTTCGTTTATACAGGCGCACTGTCTTGAGAGCAGTGCTTATAAGGCCTGGATTGCGCCCTTCAGCGCCGGGTTGGCGGCAGCGGGACGCCTATAGTCGTGAGGAGGACACGGGAAGTCAATTGGATGTGTTACCGCATTGTTACGATGGCGGTGTTACCGCTGTTACTGAAGCGATTCGGCAACTTGGGCGCAGCTTTTACGACACAAGAGATCAAAGGTGGGAGGGGCTTGCCCCCGATAGCATTACCGCCGTACGTCAGATACACCGAGTCGCCTGTATCGCAGGCAAGCCAGCTCCCACATTGACCGAGTCATTCTTGATGTAAGCGTTCCAGCCCGACAAATGGGCAGGCCTTAAGCAGGCCGCTGAGGCTTTGCCCGTCAGGCAGTTGCAGATCGGCAGGCGCCAGCTCGGCCAGCGGATAAAGCACAAACGCCCGCAAATGCATCTGGTAATGCGGCACTTTGAGGCGCGGCTCGTCGATCAGGCGATCACCGAAGAGCAGGATATCCAGGTCCAGCGTGCGTGGCCCCCAACGCTCGAGGCGCTGGCGACCCTGATCGTTTTCGATGGCTTGCAGCGCGTCGAGCAGGTCGAGCGGCGCAAGGTCGCTGTCCAGGGCCGCCACCGCGTTGGTGTAGCGCGGTTGGCCGGGGAGCAGGGAGTCACTTTGATAGAAGGCGGATACACCGGCCAGAGCAGTGCCGGGCAATTGCGCCAAAGCTTCGATAGCGTTGCGCAATTGCTGTTGCGGGGCAGCCAGGTTACTGCCCATGCCGATGTAGATACGTTCCACGTTTATTCGCCTGTTGCGCCTGAGGCATCGGCGGCGCTGCGTTTGCGCTTGCTGGAACTGCGGCGACGCTTTTTCGGCCCGTCGCCGGTGCTGTCGCCTTTACTGCCGAGTTCACGAATCATCTCGCGGCGTTGGCTGTCATTGGCGTCCTGGTAGTCGGTCCACCATTCGCCCAGGCCGTCGGTCTGCTCGCCGGCGCTTTCGCGCAGCAACAGGAAGTCGTAGCCGGCGCGGAAGCGCGGATTGTCCAGCAACAGGTCGGCGCGTTTGCCGCTGCGGCGCGGCAGGCGCTCCTGCATGTCCCAGATCTCGCGGATCGGCAAGGTGAAACGCTTCGGAATGGCGATGCGCTGGCACTGCTCGCTGATCAATTCGTGGGCGGCTTCCTGCATGGCTGGGATCGGCGGCATGCCGCGATCCTGCAAGCGCAGTACGCGTTTGGGCAGGGCCGGCCACAACAGCGCGGCAAACAGGAAGGCCGGGGTGACCGGCTTGTTCTGTTTGATGCGCAAGTCGGTGTTGATCAAGGCTTCGCTGATCAGGGTGTGGGTGTACGTCGGGTTGTATTCCAGGGCCTCGGCGCTGGCCGGGAACAGTGGGTCGAACAATTGCAGGTCGACGAGCATTTCAAAGGTGTCGGCCGCATAGCCCGAGAGGAACAGCTTGAGCACTTCTTCAAACAAGCGCGCCGACGGAATTTCCCGCAGCATCGGTGCCAGTTCGCGAATCGGCGCGGCTGTGTGTTTCTCGATGCCGAAGTTCAGCTTGGCGGCGAACCGCACCGCGCGCAGCATGCGCACCGGGTCTTCCTGGTAGCGCTGCGTCGGGTCGCCGATCAAGCGGATCAGGTTGTTGCGGATGTCGTGTACGCCGTTGGCGTAATCGAGGATGCGCTCGCTGAGCGGATCGTAATACAGGGCATTGATGGTGAAGTCGCGGCGTTGCGCGTCTTCTTCCAGGGTGCCGTAGACATTGTCGCGCAGGATGCGTCCGCTTTCGTTGCGGGAAGACTGGTTGGTGTCTTCCTCTTCATCGTTTTGCGGATGGCCGGCGCGGAACGTCGCGACCTCGATGATTTCGCGACCGAAGTGGATATGCACCAGCTTGAAGCGGCGCCCGATGATCCGCGCATTGCGAAATTCGGCACGCACCTGTTCAGGTGTGGCGCTGGTGGCGACGTCGAAATCCTTCGGCGTGATATTGAGCAGCATGTCGCGTACGCACCCGCCCACCAGGTAGGCCTGGTAGCCGGCGTTCTGCAAACGTTCGACGATGTTCACTGCGTAACGGCTGAATTGAGCGCGCTGCAATGAATGCTGATTGCTGTTAAGCACTTCAGGCGTGCTGCGAATGTGTTGCGTACGACGCAAGGGAGAACGGAATGACTGGAACAACTTCTTCAGCATGGGATGCACTGTTTGAAGGAATGTTCGGCCATAACGAAGAATGACCGCATGATGGGCCGGGATTCTAGCATTTAGTCAGGGGATGGTGTAGGAACAAGCTGCGGGCGTTGCGCCAAAAGCGTTTGAGGGCCAATCCAGGGGCAATCTGTCGGAAACTACAAGGGGAGCCGAAGCTCCCCCAGAAGTAGTTGCGTGCTCTATTTTTATTATTGATTTCGGGCTTCTTGTTTTTGTTGATCGCCCTCGTCATGAAGCTTCACCTTCATGACACTCCCAATCGGGAGCCAAGAGCAAACGGATTGCTTTGGTCGCTGTGTTGCTGATCTACGATCCAACCAGTTCAGGCTCTGCCTTAGGGCAGTTTTTGTTGTTCTCGGCCTGGTTGCGGGGCAAGCCCCAAATGCAACGCCTCTCCAAAAGAATCAGTTAGCTGCGCCTCCGCCGTGTTGTTTTTGTTATGCGTGAGTCGATTCGTCTTATTTTTATTGTCTTGTACAAAGCTTGTTATTGTTTTTGTACTAAGCATATAGCAGGGGGCGTGCCAACTTTAGCGTCGCCCAGTAAAACCGGGGGTTTGAGTCCGATTCGGGTTTTTGAGGGACCAAAAAAAGCCGGGGCTTCGTTACCGTAAGCCCCGGCTTTTGTTACGCGAAATATCCGCGGTAACAGTTTTTTCACATCTGCACGTGTTACCTGTGGCGCGGCCCCTCAACTTTCGCTGGCGACGCCGGTCTTGCGCCGTGGAATGCCCAGGCGCTGGCGACGTTCCCACAGGCACTTGCGGCTCACGCCCAGCTTGCGTGCCAGTTCGGTCTCGGTCATGTGGTCCTGGTGCTCGAGGACGAAATGCTGGAAGTAGTCTTCCAGGGACAAATCTTCCGTCGGCTCGTGGCTGGTATTGCTGCCCGCGCCCTGTTGCGGCGCCAGGCCGATGAAGTCGTCGTCGTCCAGATCGCTGAGTTCGATATCGATGCCCAGCAGCTCGGCGGATATTTCCGGGCTTTCCGACAGGATGACCGCACGCTCGACGGCGTTTTCCAGTTCGCGCACGTTGCCCGGCCATGAGTAATGCCGGATCGCCTGCTCCGCGTCGGGCGCAAATTTCAGGTCGGTACGGTTGATGCGTGCGCTCTGGCGCAGCAGGAACGCCTGGGCGATTTCGTTGACGTCGGCGCCCCGCTCACGCAGTGCCGGCAGCTTGAGCGCAATCACGTGCAAGCGGTAATACAAGTCTTCGCGGAATTGGCCGATTTTGGCCAGGCTCTTGAGGTCACGGTGCGTCGCGGCGATCAGACGTACATCGACCTTTTGCGATTGCACCGACCCGACCCGGCGAATTTCGCCTTCCTGCAACACGCGCAACAAGCGCGCCTGGGCTTCCAGGGGCAGCTCGCCGATCTCGTCGAGGAACAGCGTGCCGCCATCGGCCGCTTCGACCAGGCCCGCGCGCCCGGCGCTGGCACCGGTGAACGCGCCTTTTTCGTGGCCGAACAATTCGGACTCGATCAAGGATTCGGGGATTGCCGCGCAGTTCACCGAAATCATCGGTGCCTTGGCGCGCCTGGACAGGTTATGCAGGGCGCGGGCCACCAGTTCCTTGCCGGTGCCCGACTCGCCCTGGATCAATACATTGGAGTCGGTCGGCGCGACCTTGCGGATCTTGCTGTAAAGGTCCTGCATGGGCGGGCAGGAACCAATGATGCCGATCTCGCCGTTGCTGTTGTCGACGCCCGGTTTGTCGGCAGCTTTGCCTGCCGGGCGTTGTTCGACCGGCGCATTGCTGGCCGACTGGCGGTCACGCAGGATGCGCGCCACTGCCTGAAGCATCTCGTCGTGGTCAAAAGGCTTGGCGATGTAGTCCACCGCGCCCATCTTCATCGAGTCCACCGCCGAGCGCAGGCTGGCGTAGCTGGTCATGATCAGCACCGGCGTGCCCTGGCCGAGCTTGATCAATTCGGTACCCGGTGCGCCCGGCAGACGCAGGTCGCTGACGATCAGGTCGAACGTGGGAATGCTGAACCGCTCCTGGGCTTCCTGCACCGAGCCGGCTTCGCTGACCTGGTACTGATTACGTTCAAGCAGGCGACGCAAGGCAGAGCGGATAATGGTTTCGTCTTCGACGATCAAAATGTGCGGCATTGATTCAATTCTCTCGACGGTCTCAGTTCACAGCGGACGTCGCTTCGACATGACGCGGCAAGGTCACCCGAATACGGGTGCCGCGTTGGCTTTCGGTGTCAGCCGGGCTGTCGATGGTGATTTGTCCATAATGCTCTTCAACGATGGAATAGACCAGTGCAAGGCCCAGACCGGTACCTTCACCCGGGTCCTTGGTGGTGAAGAATGGTTCGAACAATCGGTCCATGATGTTCTGTGGAATGCCGCTGCCTTCGTCTTCCACGATCAGGTCGACCGTGTGCTCGAAAGCCTCGCTCTTGACGCGGACTGCACTGTGCGGGGGGGACGCGTCGCGGGCGTTGGACAGCAGGTTGATCAGGACCTGGGCCAGGCGTTGCGAGTCGCCATCGACCCAATGGTCCGGGTCGCACAAGTTAAAGAACTGTACTTCGAAATTGCGCCGGTTCAAGGCCAGCAGCCCAATGGCATCCTGCGCCACCTCGGCCAGGCATACCGCTTCGTCCTGATTCTGGTGGGCGCCGGAGTGGGCGAAGCTCATCAGTGACTGCACGATGCGCGACACGCGCTTGGTCTGCTCAAGGATTTGCCCGCTGATCTCGGTGATTTCATCGTCTTCCTCACGTTCTTCCCGCAGGTTCTGCGCCAGGCAGGCGATACCGGTGATCGGGTTGCCGATCTCGTGAGCCACGCCAGCGGCCAGGCGACCGATGCTGGCCAGGCGCTCGGAGTGCACCAGCTTGTCTTCGAGCATCTGCGTGTCGGTGAGGTCTTCGACCAGTAACACCAGGCCGCTGTTACCGGGTGCGAGGGGCTCGTCAATGGCGGCCTTGTGCAAGTTCAGCCAGCGGGTCTGGCCGTCGAGGGCCAGGTGCTGCTTGTGCAAATGCTCGTCGGGCAGGTTGATAAAGCCCTGGAGCAGTTCTTTCCAGGGGTCACCCAGGGTATTGAGGCGAGAGCCGACCACGCGTTGCGCGGCGATACCGGTAAGCTCTTCCATGGCCTTGTTCCACATCAGGATTTCCTGGTCCTTGGCCAGGGAACACACGCCCATCGGCAGTTCCTGCAGGGTCTGGCGGTGATAACGGCGCAGGGCATCGAGTTCGGCGGCCAGGCCGGTGAGGCGCGAGTGGTAGTCCTCGAGCCGGCTTTCGATGAAGTGGATGTCTTCGGTCACGTAGTTCTCGCCGCCCGCCTTGTAGGGCAGGAAGGTTTCCACCATGTCCTGGGACACGCTGGGGCCCATCAGCCCCGACAGGTTGGCTTCGATACGGTCACGCAAACGCCGCAGGGCATAGGGCCGGCGCTCGTCGAACGGCAGGTACAAATCGCGCAAGGCCTGCTCGACTTCCTTTTGCGCGGCCTTGGCACCGAGTGGCTTGGCCAGTTGCGTGGCGAATTCCTGGGGCGAGGCCGCGTGCAGCTCGCGGCGTTGCGGGCGGCGCACGTTGTCCACTGCGCAGGCTTCGGCGGCGCTGATTTCTTCGGGGCTGGCATTGGTGAACAACGAGATCAGCGTGAACATCAGCACGTTGGCGGCCAGCGAGGCGATCGCGGCCATGTGCCAGCTGGTGTCGTCCAGCACGTAAATCATGTTCAGCAAGGGGATATAGAACCCCTGCAGGTTGCCGACCAGTGGTAGCAACATAGTGACCAGCCACACCAGGATGCCCGCCAGCAACCCGGCGATGAAGCCACGGCGATTGGCGGTGGGCCAGTACAGTACCGACAGCACGCCCGGCAGGAACTGCAAGGTGGCGACAAAAGCCACGATGCCGAGGTTGGCCAGGTCCTGTCCGGCACCCAGCAGCAGATAGAAGGCGTAGCCGGCCATGATGATGGCGACGATCAGCGCGCGACGTGTCCATTTCAACCAGCGGTAGATATTGCCCTCGGCCGGTGGCTGGTACAGCGGCAGCACCAGGTGGTTAAGCGCCATTCCGGAGAGGGCCAGCGTGGTGACAATGATCAGGCCGCTGGCCGCGGACAAACCGCCGACATACGCCAGCAGCGCCAGGGCCGGGCTGTTGGCCGCGATACCGATGCCCAGGGTGAAATACTCGGGGTTGGTGGTGGCCCCCAGTTTCAGGCCGGCCCAGAGGATCAGCGGCACCGCCAGGCTCATCAACAGCAGGAACAGCGGCAAACCCCAGCTGGCGCTGACCAGCGAACGTGGGTTGAGGTTCTCGGTGAAGGTCATGTGGTACATGTGCGGCATCACGATCGCCGACGCGAAGAACACCAGCAGCAGTGTTCGCCACGGGCCTTCCTGCAGCGGCGTGTGCAGCGCGGCCAGGGCGGTCTGGTTTTGCAGCAACCACAATTCCAACTGTTGCGGGCCGTCGAACACGCCGTAAAGCGCGTAAAGGCCGACACCGCCGATGGCAATCAACTTGATCACCGACTCGAAGGCAATCGCGAACACCAGGCCCTGGTGTTTTTCGCGGGTGGCGATATGGCGTGAGCCGAAGAAAATCGTGAACAGGCTGATCAAGGCGCAGAAGGCCAGGGCAACGCGATGTTGCACGGGCTCGCGGGTGAGGATGCTGATGGAGTCGGCCACTGCCTGGATCTGCAGGGCCAACAACGGCAGCACGCCGATCAACATGAAAATCGTGGTGAGCGCACCGGCCCAGGTGCTGCGAAAGCGAAAGGCAAACAGGTCCGCCAGGGAGGACAACTGATAGGTACGCGTGATTTTCAGGATCGGGTACAGCAGCACCGGCGCCAGGAGGAACGCGCCGGACACCCCGAGGTAGCTGGAAAGGAAGCCATAGCCGTATTGATAGGCCAGGCCCACCGTACCGTAGAACGCCCAGGCGCTGGCGTACACGCCCAGGGACAAGGTGTAGGTCAAGGGATGGCGAATGATCGCCCGCGGAATCATTCCGCGCTCACTGATCCAGGCGACGCCGAACAACGCCGCCAGGTAGGCGGCGCTGATCAGCAGCATCTGGGTGAGGCTAAAGCTCATCGGCATCTTTTTGGCTCTGCAGGATGAAAGTCACGACGATCAGGATCAGCCACAGCAGATAAGGGCGGTACCAGGCGCCCGTGGCGTCGATCCACCAATCCATGATGGCGGGGGAAAACAGGTAGATCCCGACGACCAGCAGCAGGACCAATCGATAGATGTACATGTTGGCCTCTGATTGAAAAACTGCGGCGATGGTAACGGATGCCCGGCAAGCTGCAAGCGCCTTCAGCTCAATTGCGCTTCGGCCAGCGTGAGTGTGCGCGGGATCAGTGTGGCATCCCACTGCTGGATGCCCCAATCCAGCAGTTCCCGTGGGCTTGCGTAAAGCAGTTCGTCTACGACCGGCTGACCGAGGGCGCGCAGTGCTCTGAGCAGCAACGGCGTGGCCTGGTCCGCGGTCAGCGGTGGCGAACGGTACGATTTGCCCAGTTTGTTACCGTCGGGCTGGACGATCAGCGGCACGTGCAGATAGCGCGGCTGGCGCAGGCCGAGCAATTCCTGCAGGTAAAGCTGGCGGGGTGTGGAATCGAGCAGGTCGGCACCGCGCACGATGTCGGTAACCCCTTGCCAGGCGTCATCCAGCACCACGGCCAATTGATAGGCGTACAGGCCGTCGCGGCGGCGGATGATGAAGTCGCCCGCATCACGCCCCAGGTGCTGTCGGAATTGGCCCTGTACCCGGTCGGTAAAATGATATTCGAGCTCGGGTACGCGCAGACGGATAGCGGCATCTTGCTGGTCGTGGCCAGCATTGCGGCAAAGTCCGGGGTAAATCCCGTTGTAGGGCTCCAGCTGTTTGCGCGAGCAGGTGCAGGCGTAGGCCAGGCCGTGGTTGAACAGGTCGTTCAGTACCTTGGCGTAGGCCTCGTGTCGCTCGCTTTGCCGGACCTGTTCGCCGTCCCATTCAAAGCCGTAGCTCTCAAGGGCATGCAGAATTGCCGCCTGGGCGCCGGGTTCTTCCCGGGGCGGATCGAGGTCTTCCATGCGCATCAGCCAGCGGCCGTGGTTGGCGCGGGCGTCGAGGTAGGAGGCGAGGGCGGCGACCAGGGAGCCGAAGTGCAAATGGCCGCTGGGCGTAGGGGCAAAACGCCCGATATAGGTAGAGGCAGTCATGGGCCGGATACTACTGGAAAATCGGTAAACGCCAGAAACAAAAATGGGGCGTTCGCACACCCCATTCGTTCAGCTCGGCAGGTATTACTTGCCGACCTGTTTTTCCTTGATTTCGGCCAAGGTCTTGCAGTCTACACAGAGGTCCGCGGTCGGGCGGGCTTCCAGGCGACGAATACCAATCTCGACGCCGCAGGATTCGCACCAGCCGTATTCTTCGTCTTTGATCAGTTGCAGGGTCTTGTCGATCTTCTTGATCAACTTGCGCTCGCGATCGCGGGCGCGCAGTTCGAGGGCGAACTCTTCTTCCTGGCTGGCACGGTCGGCCGGGTCAGGGAAGTTGGCGGCTTCGTCCTTCATGTGGTCAACGGTACGATCAACCTCCTGCATCAAGTCTTGTTTCCACTTGTTCAGGATCTTGGTGAAGTGCAAGCGCATGGGCTCGCCCATGTACTCCTCACCTTTCTTCTCTACGTAAGGTTCGAAGCCGCTGATGCTTTGCTTTTCTTGGGTGGACATGAATAGACCGCCTCTCACTCTTCTAATCCATTGCGCAGGATTGCAACGTCACCGACACCTGCCGGCCCTGCGGCTGCAAGCGGGCGAACTTACCAGATAGATTCAGGGTGCGCCACTCCCGGTTGTCGAGCCTGTCGCGCCGGGGTTGCAAACTGCAGGGCCCCGTCGTGGCTGGGTATGTCGCGTCTGGAATGTTGATTTTAGTCGTTTTGCCGGCGCTTGCCCGAGCCGTGAAGTCGGCCGGGCAGGCAATAGAGCATGTTTTAGCGCCAGGGTTCGGTAGAATCCGGATTTTGTCCTCACCGTCTAAGGAAGGCTAATGGCTCAGCCCTACAGTGCGCGCAGTCGCGCCATCGAACCTTTTCATGTCATGGCGTTACTGGCGCGGGCCAATGAGCTGCAATCAGCCGGCCGCGACGTGATCCATCTGGAAATCGGCGAGCCGGACTTCACCACCGCCGAACCGATTATCCAGGCTGGCCAGGCGGCCCTGGCCAACGGCAAGACTCGCTACACCGCCGCCCGTGGGCTGCCCGAGTTGCGTGAAGCGATCAGCGGTTTCTACCAGCAACGCTATGGGTTGGACATCGATGCGCAGCGCATTCTGATCACGCCCGGCGGCTCCGGCGCGCTGTTACTGGCCAGCAGCTTGCTGGTGGATCCGGGCAAGCACTGGCTGCTGGCGGATCCAGGCTATCCCTGCAACCGGCATTTTTTGCGCCTGGTCGAGGGCGCGGCGCAGTTGGTGCCGGTGGGACCGGACGTACGCTATCAATTGACTGCGGGCCTGGTGGCAGAACACTGGAACCCGGACAGCGTAGGCGCGCTGGTTGCCTCCCCGGCCAATCCTACCGGGACCATGCTCACTCGGGACGAACTGGCCGGGCTATCGAGCGCCATCAAAGCGCGTGACGGCCATTTGGTGGTGGACGAGATCTATCACGGCCTCACCTACGGCGCAGACGCCGCGAGCGTGCTGGAAGTCGATGACGATGCTTTCGTCCTGAATAGTTTTTCGAAGTATTTCGGCATGACCGGCTGGCGCCTGGGCTGGCTGGTGGCACCCCCGGAAGCGGTCGGTGAATTGGAGAAGTTGGCGCAAAACCTCTACATCAGCGCGCCGAGCATGGCCCAGCATGCGGCGTTGGCCTGTTTCACCGCGCAAACCCTGAGCATTCTGGAGGAGCGTCGCGCCGAATTTGGCCGGCGCCGTGACTTCCTGCTGCCGGCTCTGCGCGAGTTGGGGTTCAGGATCGCCGTGGAGCCGGAAGGGGCGTTCTATCTCTATGCGGATATCAGCGCGTTCGGCGGTGATGCCTTCGCGTTCTGTCGGCATTTCCTGGAGACAGAATATGTAGCGTTTACTCCCGGGCTGGATTTCGGGCGTTATCAAGCCGGTCATCACGTGCGGTTTGCCTACACGCAAAACCTCGACCGGCTACAAGAAGCGGTGGAGCGGATTGCCCGTGGCTTGCGGAGCTGGCAAGGCTGATGCGTTTTCATCCTCCTCTCGAAGAAGGGCGGCTGATCCGCCGCTACAAGCGCTTTCTCACCGATATCGAAACCGTTACCGGCGAGTTGCTCACCATTCACTGCCCGAACACCGGTTCGATGCTCAATTGCATGGTTGAAGGTGGCCAGGTGTGGTTCAGCCGTTCCGCCGACCCCAAGCGCAAGTTGCCAGGCACCTGGGAAATCGGCGAAACGCCTCAGGGCCGGCTGGCATGCATCAACACGGCACGCGCCAATCAGTTGGTCGAGGAGGCATTGCGCGCCGGCGTCATCACTGAGCTCAACGGTTTCACTGGGTTGAAGCGAGAAGTGCCTTACGGTCAGGAAAAAAGCCGGATCGATTTTCGCCTGGAATACCCGCAGGGGGCCGCATTTGTCGAAGTCAAAAGTGTCACGTTGGGCTTTGATGGCAGCTCAGTGGCGGCGTTCCCCGATGCGGTGACCCAACGCGGTGCCAAGCACCTGCGGGAGCTGGCTTACCTGGCGCGTGAAGGTGTGCGGGCGGTGCAGTTGTATTGCGTGTGTCTATCGGGTGTTGATGCGGTGCGGCCCGCCGAGGAAATCGACGCGGGCTATGCCACCGCATTGCGTGAAGCCAAGGCTGCCGGCGTTGAAGTTTTAGCTTACGGTGTACGGGTCACGCACGAAGAAATACGCATTGAGCGGCCGATCCAGATCGTTCTGGGTAATTGAACGTCGTTGCGGACTTCCTCCTTACCATCATGACAGACGGCGAAGCCTGGTCACGCATCGACCAGGTCACCCCCAATCTACTTGTTTAAGGTGGTGGCCCAACGGATCGAATTAAGAATGGAAGTCTGAAGTGGGGTTGAAGGTGCCCACCCCAACAACTCGCGGGCCAGCTTACTCGATGCATAACCGCCAATGATGTCGCCCGGACGTCGCCCGGCCCTGTTTACGACCAATTCAGATTTAGTGGCACTCATGAATGCCAGCACAAACTCCTCTACAGTAACGCCTCGCTCGGAACCCAGGTTGATGACAGGCATTCCAAACCGGTTCAGCGGCACCGATAAACTATTGTTGTTAAAGGCAAGCGCAGCCAGCACGTGTGCGGCGGCAAGGTCTGCGACGTCCACAAAGTCCCGGACCGTAGATCCATCCCGAGTATTCCAGTCAGTGCCGTTGATTTGAAATGGCTTCCTTGATGCTGCGCATTGGATCAGCGAATTTAAAAGACTGCTTTTATTGTCGCCTCTGAAGCCCGTTCTGAATGAGTGATCACTGCCAATGGGGTTGAAATATCGGAAAGTGAGAAATTGAAAGTCCCTTGCGTTAGAAATATCTTTGAGTGCCAGTTCAAGAAAGTATTTGGATCTGGCATAGGGACTCATTGGGACAGGGTTTGAATGCTCGTCAAAGCGATGTGCATTGTCCGCGCTGTAAAGAGCTGCAGTTCCGCTTAAAATTAACTTATTGACGCCCAAATCAAGCAGATGGTTGACCATGCTTACTGACTTTGAAAAATTATTTTCATAATAAGTGTCTGGTTGTGTTATGGATTCGGCGACGTCAATTTTTGCTGCACAATGAACGACCAAGGAAAGGTCAGGATGAGCCTTTGCAATCTGCGTGAGAAGTTGTCGGTCAGAAATATCACCTTGATAGTATGAAACCGTCCCAGAGGCTTTTTCAGTGGGGCAAGGCTGCTCATCAAGGATAACCGGATGATGCCCGGCGTCGGCAAGTGCCAAGCAAATTGTGCTGCCTATGTAGCCGGCGCCTCCAGTTATGAGAATTTTCATTTAATACTCCTGAATAAATCTAAGAACGTGGATGTCGCCGTCGCCAGCTGATCTTGCGGGCAAGCGAAATTAAATCTGATCCAGCCGGGCGAACCAAACTCGTGACCGTCGGATACTGCGACGCCTGCTTGCAGAAGTTTGGCAAAAACGTTCCCGTCGGCCGCCCTGGTATCAATCCATGCAAGGTAGGTTGCTTCTGAGGGGCTGTAATTAAGGGACGTATGACGCAGCGTAGTTTGGATGATGTTCTGGTTGATCTTCAACTGCTGCAGCAATGACTGGAGCCAATTGGAGCAATTGAAGTAAGCACTTTCAAGCGCCACGAGCCCCAACGCGTTTATACCGGTGGCAAAAAATGCCTGGGTCTCTTTAAACTTCTCGCGAATCGTTGGGGATGGGATAACGGCATAGCCTACGAATATGCCAGCTAAATTAAAAGTCTTACTAGGCGATAGAAGCGTAATAGATTTGTTTTCCAGTCCCTTTATTGATCCCGCTGGAATATGACGACAGTCACCGAGAATTATATCTGCGTGAGCCTCATCCGAAATAACGACTGCGTCAAGATCTTCGATATTGAATGCTAGCCTTTCAAGCTCCTCTCGGGTTGAAACAATGCCGGTCGGATTAGTAGGGTTGCAGAGAATAATTGCCGATGGCCTGGTCCGCCTAATTTGACCGAGATCGCTAGTCGTGAACGGCTTGCTGTTCTCGGTCAGCGCTATCGCCCACTGCGTAAAATTAAATCCCTTGCTTAAATTAAGCAGCTTGCCGTAGTTAGGCGACTGCACAGCAATGGTCCCATGGGGGCATGTGCTCTTGATAGAGATTCGAACACCCGATATTGTATTAGGAACTATAACAATCCATTCTTCTCGTATGCCCCAATCATACTGCTTTATGCACCATTGTTGAATGGATTTGTAGACAGAACGTGGAATGTTTGGATAGGAAAAATGCCCCTCTTCAATTCTTTCTCTAACGGCAGAAAGTATGGGGTCTGGCGTTGCAAAACCCATATCCGCTACCCAGTGAGGTTGTGCGCCGGGATATTTAGCTAGCGCCAGTGTATTTGTCGCTTGACGGGTGATCGGGCGTAATCCGGTCATTTGAATAATTCACTCATTGCGGTGAAATCCAATTCGTCATAGCCGATGCTTTGATCCGACTCTAAAATAGAAAATAGGCAGTGAGACAAGTCTAATTTGTAATCGCTGAATTCATCCAAGGCGTACTTTATGTCCTTTTTTGCATATTTTAACTTGCAATGTATATCCTGATGGTTTCGTGCCAGGCTTTGATTAAGCTTTTGTTGCGCAATTGAGTTCATCCAGAAGTCATCGTGTGAAGTGATTATCGTGGCAGCCAGTTCGTTCTGAGGCAGCGCCTCCAGTAGCCTTAGCATTTGACCTAAAAGCCCGAGCGCAGTCAGTCCCCACAGGTTATAGAATAATTTAAATTGAGTGGCTGCGCCGATATGGTCGAACGTATAGACTTTCGAAGAGGTCGTATTAAAGAATGGGTCATGTTGAGTGTCTACCCTTTGCGAATGGGCGAAATATATCAGGCTCCCTTTCAGTGATCCTGTTTTGCTACCAGTAAAAGGGGCCTCAATAAAATTCAGTCGTTCGTCGTTAAAGGAGTTTCCTATTTGCTTGATGGCTTCACAGGTGAGTGTCGAAAGTTCAATGAACACTGTTTGGAATGCATGGCTGGCAAGCGCGACTGCTAAAATATTGCTCCAGACGCGTGTAGAAATTTCTGCGTTGGGAAGACAAGAAACAATATAGTCATATTTCGACAGATCGATAAAGTTCAATCTTGTCTCTGTCCGAGAGTAATAGTCAACTTTCCAGTCAGCACTACTGAGGCGTTCGGCCAGTGAAGTAGTAATCAATCCTTTTCCAACAAAAAGGATGTTATGCATAGTTGCAACCATTCAGCGTGAAAGATTCTGACAACTTGCCGAGCTTATACGGCGTGATGGGTGATATTCCGAAATTTTCCAGAAAGGGAAGGTTGACCACTGCCGACGTGCATCGCAAGGTCGGCGAACATGTGTGATCTTGGATATCCAGTGTCGATAATCCTTTTACCCCTACGTCAGGGGTGCGGTAGTTCCGAAATGTGAGATGTGGGAGTAATAAGATATCTTCAATCTCGTTGTCAGTGGAACTTAAGGTTATAGAGTTTTCCGTGCGGTTCCAATCAAATTGACTATGGTCGTTTTCCATTTCTACAGTGCCAATGTCTTTCATGTAGCCCAATAATGCTCCGCGCGCGATGGAGTGAGGGGCGTCGACTACGGCAAGTACCGGGAAATAGTAACGAGCAGAGCGCCATGTAATGGCGACTTTTAATATGGCTTCATGACTTGTGATGAAGTCTTCATCAGTAAAGCAAGTTGAACGCATTTTTGAAATGGTCAGAAGAAAGGTATTGCTGATCGCAGCATCAGTAGGCAACACACGCAGCGCCTGTGATAGGGCAGGCTTTGGCGCTTTAACAGAAAAGTTTGCTTCAAATTGAATGTGAAGATTTTTACATTGAAACTTCCAAGGGGCTATCATTATGTATGCCTCTGAGTGAGTTTTAGTTGAAACGACATCAATGTCTTCCTAGATGCCAGGTCTTGCATAATCGAGTGAATTGTTTAAGCGTAGATGATTGAGAACTCTAAAGAGAAGCAACGCTACGACGCTGCATGTCGCGAAAGATAAAGGCGTTCCGCCAAACTCATACAGTAGAGGCCCCGCGAAGTAACCGATGGTGACTCCTGCAAACGTATACAGTCCACGCGTGCCATTTGCTTTAGCGGTCAAACCATGAGGAATCATGCGCTGAAACTGGTTATGAGACCTAAGGAACATAATTTGAAATGAGAAGCCGATGATAAAGGAAAGCGTGTTTACCACCACGAACGACGTCGTATAAATAAAAGCCGATTCAGCGACAACTATGCTGATGATTAGCAGCTCGTATCGGTTGAAGCGATGATTGAAAAAGCGCTCGAACATACTATTGGCAATAATTAAGCCGATGACTTGCGAGAACAAAATGGTTGAGTAAAGTTGAGTGGGATTAATTGATATGCTTTGGCAATATCTGAGTAGTATGCTTAGAAATAGTCCTGACAATAGCATGCCGATAAAGATAAAGTGGTGAGCCGACGTCATCGCGCAAACTGTGATGGTTGCGGGTTTAACTGAGGTAGAATGTTTTGAGTGAGGCGCGACCGACGACGTACAGCTGCTTAAAATAACGGAACTTATGAGCAGGCAAAAGGCAAGGTGCAGATAGTTGTCAGCCGCCGTCACGGCCAGGAGTAATGGCGCCAGTGCCATCGCTAGCGTTATGGATAACTGCATGCGAGTATGTGCGTGGGATAATTTGGATTTATCTACTTCGAGGTTTATGGTTGAAAGTCGTTTAAAGTTTATTATGCGAAGAATAGCGCCGATGTTGAATGTCAACAGACAGCCCCAAATGAGCGCTTCGTTACGGTTGAACAAGAAGAACGATACAGATGCAATGAGCGTAAATAAACCAATCAAGCAAAGAAAACGTTTTTGACTAAAACTGTCTATACAGGGGGCAATGGCCACGCCTATGAAAACAGTCGATGCGGACATGGCACTTAGAAATAACGACATTTCTAACCCGGAAAGATCCAAATGGTTAACAATGAGCGGTATTGAGGCTTGGGTGAACCGCTCAGTGAGCGAAATTACAAAGCAAAGCAGTATGATGATCTGGTTTTTGGTACGCTTCACTGCCTTTCCTTTTGATTATGTCCGCCGCTGGGTTTTCCAATAATGAGCTACAGTTATCGACCGTTAAGGCGATCCAGTTGATCGGGAAACGCCCATGTCTAAAGAATTCGCGCGGTAAAGGCACCACACCATTGTTGGAGTAAATTGGGATTTAATATAAAGTTCATCGAGTGTTTGATCAAATGTCGAGCTGCTCGTCAACGCCGAGGCTACCTCTCCTTTTTTGTAGAGTTGATAGGCATGGATTTTCGATTGAGTGTATTTAATTTCTTTGTATGAGTTCAGGTCGGCTATTAGTGAGCACGTTGACGGGTGTAGTGCAATCGAGTCATAAGACTTGTGCAATAACGCCATAGGCAGTGTTTTTTCAAACCAGACGCTTTGTAGTTCGAATGAATCCAAGTATTCGAAGTGAAAATCTACCCACGAAAATTGTTTACCGTCGCGGTATTCTCTAAATCCCGCCGGCACTAATAACCTCGTCTTGAATTTTTTTGCATGTTCAATCGCTGCATGAAAGGTCGAGTGTAAAGATACAGTGGATCCAGTACTCGCAGCTTGTGTGTGTGAATCGGTTCCGATAGGGCCGAGGGTCGTTATTATATCGATCATTCAATGGACTCTTAAAAATAAGCTTTCTGGTTTACTTAACTTGTTGTTTTCCAAAAATACGGCTTGGATTATCTTGTCGGCCTGCTGGTCTTCACTTGAGAAATAGAGGGCTGTCGAATCAAGGAAAGTCGCACTTTCAGTTATAAGCCTGTGCTGTGTAATTAAGTTTTTTAGATGCTGTGCGACAGATTCCAACTGATCATCTGGCAGGTCTCGGTTGACAATGTGTTCGACAAGGGCAGTGCTTACCTCGGGAAAGCGGTGAGGTATCAATTCGTGTTCGAATACGAAACGTCGTCGTTCTGGATATTCAGATAGATAGAGTAGTTTTAAACAGGTGATACAAATTTTGCTATAAAGCCTGCGTGCGACGTGTGCTGTTGAGTTCGTTAATTGAGCATTGTAGTACGCCAGAGGTTGTGTCTGGTACGCCAGGAATTCATCTGCCCGGTGTCCACTAAAGTCAGGTTTCTGCAAGAGAAGACCATTGTCTCCGAACCAATCAAGCTCCATGGAAAGGATTGCGTTTGAAGGGTGCTTTAAAGCTTCGCTGCTCATCAATATCAGCGAACTGCACTTCTCGTAGGCGTTCTTACAACACAAGGTTTGCGGTATATCTTTAGGGTCTATGAGGCAAAGTACATCAATGTCTGATGTGTAGTCATGTCGAGAGGTATTCTTGCGTGCCTCGCCTCTGGCTGTTGATCCAGTTAGCGCGAGCGTATAAACGATATCCTTGTCTGTTAGACGACTTAAAAAGTCTTCTTCGATGAAATTCATGAGTTAACATCCGTTTCTATGAGCGTTCTTTGTGTCGTCACTTCAGTTGTCAATCGCTAGCCAAAAGCACCGCTGGCCATGCTGTTAAACATGGCATAGGCGGATTGCACTTCACTCACATACTGTGTTTTCGGGGCGTCGAGAGGTGTAATATTTGTTGAAATAACATCAATTTTATTTGTTTGCGGATTTTGTTGATAACTCACTGTTACCGAAATCGCGTAATGCGTGCCACAGAGGCTGAAGCAGACATTCATATACTCTGGTGTCATGAGAGGCAATTGATTGAACAGCGAATACACGGCCAGCGCACACACCCGTGCTTGACACGCGGCCGCGAATGCCGATTTTGGCAAGCTGTGAGCGTCTGCTGCGTCGCCAATAACATGAACGTTCGCAACCTTCAAAGACTCGAATGTCTGTGTATTTACCGGGCACCAACCGTTCTCGCCAGTCAGGCCGTTTGCAGCGGTGAAAAGGTCGGCTTTTTGTCTCGGAATAATATTGATGACATCGCCCTTGAAAGCCCCTGCCTGGCACACAAGTTCCCGCGTGTCCGGCCTCAATTCTGTAACCGTTCCGCCCTGTTGGGCGCCGATCCAGGTAATGATGCTTTCTGCGGTCCCGTACCCATACAACTGCTTCCAAGCCAATTCGAACTGGGCTTGCTTGGGAAACCTCTCTTTGGAGTCGAGGAAGATAATCTTTGAGTTTGGCTTATGCGCGATAAGGTATTCGGCGATCTGACTCACTCGCTCATACGGCCCCGGTGGACACCTGTATTCTGTGTTGGGAGCCGACATCAGAACCGTACCGCCGTCCGGCATTTCTTCCAGTTGTTTTTTCAGGGCACTCAACTGGTCTTTCCCTTTCCAGGCGTGTGGAAAAACATCAGCAAGCCCTTCGCTATGACCCTTAATATGGTCAAAATCAAAGTCGATACCAGCAGCCACAATGCATCGATCGTACCGGTGGGTGGTGTTTGGTGTTTTTACTACTTTTTGAGTAGCATCAATTGTCAGCGCACGCTCATGCACGACATTTATCCCTTCAGATACGAGCTTTTTATAGTCGAACGTCAAGGTCTCTTCATTACGTTTTCCTGTCAGGCACTCCGCACTGAGCGGGCCCGAGAAGTATTCCGTATACTCTTCAATTAATGTTATTACAGTGTTGGGTATGAGACGTTTTAGCGTGCGAGCGAATGTGGCACCTGCAAACCCCCCACCCACCACTACAACTTTATAAACTTTTGCCTGTGACATCTTAATTGAAGGGCCTGCCGCTGCGTCTAGTGCAGCTATTCCGGCGCCCGTGATCAACCATTTAAGGAGAGTTCTACGATCATCTATCATTGTATCTTCCGAATTCACACGTACTGCCTGACGCCTGCTTGCGTATGCCAAGCGGTACACTAAAAACCCAATCGGATTTAGTGCCCTTAACAGGCCTTGGCAGCAAGCTCTCTATGAAGATGGAACAAGAAAGAAGTTATTTAACTACGTCTGCAAAGTAAGATTGCGAGTTTTGAAGGTATATTTTAGGGATGTTCAGGTCGCCGTACTTTTCTGAGTGCTTGCCTACATAAGCGCCCCGGTTTTCTTGTGGACCAAATGCTTGGAAGGTTTTTTCGTAGGCCGCTCTATCTTTGAGTATTGTGATATGAATGAGCGGCTCACCTAATTTTGTAGGAATTAGGTTAATGGACTCAGTCGTTTTTTTGTCACTGCTGCCATGCGCTTTGAAGTTCGCCGCTTGCTCTTTAGTGAAAGATTCAAGAAATTCCTGCTCCATGCCTTTGGGAGGATTGAACACTATCACTACAGCTTTCTGCGGCGCTAAGGCAGCCTTGGCATCCTCTGCCATGGCTTGGGTAGCATTGATGCTCAGTGCGATTGATATCATAGACAGCGCTATGCAGCGTTTCATGAAATTCCTTTTCCACTTTTCTGTGATTCGATGGTTGGTGCGTAACCCCATTAATGCGTTAGTTGTGCGGGATTACACGAGTCGATAGTTAAGGCCACAGGATTCATAATCGGCAAGTTGTAATATGTTTCAAAGTGTTTATTTGTACAAATTTATCTTTTTTGTACATAGGGTGTTTGACTGTCAATGCGTAGGGTTCGCTATTAGTACCGTTGTGGCTGATTTGTTTTTAAGTGAATATCGTCCTTGATCTTTCGAAACTTCGCACTATAAATTAATAAGCAGTCGGTTGGCGCGCCATGTGGTTATAGTGCCAAGGGCCGTGGATTTCGCTGTTTGTAGTATTAATGGTTTAATCAATATACAAGGGTGTAATGGAGTGGTATTGAATCGAGGATTGATGTTTATGCTGTTTTTTCTCTGGACGACTACGGCGGCAGCGGAAGAAAACGTCATCGGAATCATGGCGAGCAATGGGTGCGTTAATTGTCATGGGTATGAGGGGCGAGGCGGGGCTACTGGCACTATTCCTTCGTTACAAGGGCGCTCAAAGGAATTTCTCCGTACTGCGATGCAAGCTTATAAGCACAACATATCGCACGGTACGGTAATGAACCGAGTCATGAAGGATATGGATGACAGGAAGATTGAAGTGTTGGCGGAGTACTTCAGTGGCATAAAGTAAATGATCGCCCGTGTTCAATAGCTTGTTTAATAATATCCGCTGACGCTAAACCTGTACCCATAAGCCATTCTCATCTTCCGTGCTGGGCAATGTGATTAGACGTTGGCCAGCACAGGGACCGGAAACGCATTCGCCAGTTTCTATCAAAAATAGTGCACCGTGGGTTGCACACTGGATCAAGCTGGCGCTTTTGTCGAGAAATTGATCGGGTTCCCATTCCAGTGATACGCGGCGATGTGGGCAGCGATTGACATAAAAGTAGGCAGTACCCTCCCGGCGTACGGCAAACAGCTTTTGGCCATCAATTTCGAAACCGCGGCTGGCATTTTGCGCGAGCGCATCGGATGGGCAAACAAACTTCATATTTAGCCTATTTTACTAGCGGGTCGGGCCTTACAGCTGCTCGTTCCGAAGCATGTCGCTTGACGTGAAAATGCAAACAATTATCAAATGCCGCTTCGCCCGTCAGCTGGTCGGGTGCTCATTACGATGCCGGACAGGCTGTATCTGTCACATTGATGAGTGCATGAGCGGCTCTGTCTTGAAAGGAAACCCTGTTATGCGCCTGAGTGCCAGCGTTATTGCGCTTTTTGCCGGATTGCTGGTCAGCCACGCGGCCCAAGCCCTGGAGCTGCCGCAACGCTGGGTCAGCGCCGGTGGCGCGTTATCGGAGTGGGTGACGGCATTGGGGGCGGAATCGAAACTGGTCGGCGTGGACACGACAAGCCAGCATCCGGCGTCACTCAAGGCATTGCCAAGCATCGGTTATCAGCGCCAATTGTCGGCCGAGGGCATTCTCAGCCTGCGCCCGCAGCTGCTGGTGGGTACCGAGGAGATGGGGCCACCGCCGGTGCTGGCGCAAATCCGCAGCGCCGGGGTGCAGGTTGAGATGTTCTCGGCACAGCCGGATTTAGCGAGCCTGAAAACCAACCTGTCGCATTTGGGTAAGCTGCTGGACAGCGAGGTCAAGGCCAACCAATTGTTCAGCGGCTATGAGCAAGCCCTGGACCGGCAGAAAGCCTGGGTGGCCAAGGCGCAGTTGACGCAAAAAGCACCGGGCGTGTTGCTGTTGCTCGGGCACGCCGGCGGCAAGCCGTTGATCGCCGGTAAGGACACCGCCGCTGACTGGATCGTGCAGCAGGCCGGCGGCCATAACCTGGCGACTCACACCGGTTACAAGCTGTTCTCGGTGGAGTCGCTGGCCGGGTTGAGTCCTGATGTGCTGGTATTTGCTGATCGAGCATTGAGCGGTGAGGCAGCCCGTGCAGCGCTGTTCAAGGAAAATCCTATCCTCGCGACCACCCCGGCGGCCAAGAGCGGCCGAGTGTTTGAGTTGGACCCGACGCTGCTGGTGGGCGGGCTTGGGCCACGCTTGCCGCAAAGCCTGACGCAGTTGTCGGCTGGCTTTTACCCGTCCAGCGCGCAACCCGCCCCATGACGACGTTGGTTAAACCGAAAACGCTGTTTATCGGGCTGGCGCTGTTGTGTCTGGTGGCGATCTGGCTCTCATTGGCGCTGGGCCCGGTCAGCCTGCCGTTGTTCGACACACTCAGGGCGGCGTTGCGATTGATTGGGGTGCCGATCGATGCCCCGGGGCTTGAGCAGGCAGAGTTGATCCTGGGGCAGATTCGTTTGCCGCGCACGTTATTGGGCCTGGCTGTCGGGGGTGTGCTCGCCTTGTCGGGCGTGGCGATGCAGGGGTTGTTTCGCAACCCGCTGGCTGATCCTGGCCTGGTCGGCGTGTCCAGTGGCGCGGCATTGGGGGCTGCGGTGGCCATTGTCGCAGGCTCGTTTTTTGGCGGGTTACCGGACGCAGTCGGGCCGTATCTATTATCGATCTGCGCGTTTCTGGGAGGCTTGGGCGTCACCGCGCTGGTTTATCGATTGGGACGGCGCAATGGCCAGACCAACGTCGCGACGATGCTGCTCGCCGGTATTGCGCTGACGGCGCTCGCCGGTTCCACAGTCGGGCTGTTTACCTACCTGGCAGACGACGCCACCTTGCGCACCCTGACGTTCTGGAACCTGGGCAGCCTCAACGGTGCCAGCTATTCGCGATTATGGCCGTTGCTGCTGGTCAGTGCGGGCGTGGCGCTGTGGTTACCGCGTCGAGCGAAGGCGTTGAATGCGCTGTTGCTGGGTGAATCCGAGGCCAGCCATCTGGGCATTGATGTTGAAAAGCTCAAGCGTGAACTGGTGTTTTGCACGGCGCTGGGCGTTGGCGCAGCGGTGGCTGCGGCCGGCATGATCGGCTTTGTCGGATTGGTGGTGCCGCATCTGGTGCGGTTGCTGGCAGGGCCGGATCACCGAGTGTTGCTGCCGGCGTCGGTGCTGGCGGGCGCGAGTTTGCTGCTGTTTGCGGATCTGGTGGCACGCTTGGCGTTGGCGCCGGCGGAATTGCCGATCGGTATCGTTACCGCGTTCATTGGCGCACCATTTTTTCTCTATTTGTTGTTGCGAGGGCGCGCCTGATGCTGCGGGTGGAAGCGTTGCAGATCCGTCGCGCAGGCAAGACCGTGTTGGCGGATGTGACCCTGGACCTGCTGCCGGGCGAAGTGCTCGGCGTATTGGGCCCCAATGGTGCGGGTAAAAGTACCTTGTTGAGTGCGCTGTGCGGTGAATTGTTGCCTGATCAGGGCAAGGTCTGGCTGGGTCAGCAGGAATTGAAGAATTTGAGCGGCGCGCAACGCGCCCAACGCCTGGCAGTCTTACCCCAGACCTCAACCCTGGATTTTGCATTCCGTGTCGAGGAGGTTGTAGGCATGGGACGTTTGCCCCATCAGACCGGTCGGGTACGAGATGAGGACATTATCAACGCAGCACTGCATGCGGCAGATGTGGGACACCTGAGCGGTCGCAGTTACCTGGCCTTGTCGGGTGGGGAGCGCCAACGGGTGCACCTGGCCCGAGTATTGGCGCAATTATGGCCGGGCGAGGCGGGGCAGACGTTGTTGCTGGATGAGCCGACATCGATGCTCGATCCGTTGCATCAGCATACGACGTTACAGGCCATCCGCAGCTTTGCCGATCGTGGCGCAGCGGTGCTGGTGATCCTGCATGACCTGAATCTGGCGGCGCGATATTGTGATCGTATCCTGTTGCTGGAGGACGGGCGCCCGCATGCCCTCGACACGCCGACACAGGTGCTGCGGCCCGAGCCGCTCAAGGCGGTGTTTGGTCTGGATGTGTTGGTGCAGTCGCATCCGGAACGTGGTCATCCGTTGATCATCGCGCGCTGAGCCCAGCGTTTTCCAGGCAAAAAAAGACCCGGCAAGAGCCGGGTCAAATAACCGTGATTAGCCTGATGAGGAGATAATCTGAGAGTCCGAACCAATGGTCTTCCAGTTATCGGCTGATCTCGCGACCAGTTGTGATAATCATAACGATTCTCATTTGAGAGTCAACAGTTGTTTTATCCATTCCCGTATTTTTCTCCACGCACCCGTCCGCGGACCTAAATCTTCTTGTGCGTCGAGAGTGCATCGAACTGACGGTTCAACGCCTCTTTGCGCTCCGTGGGAATGTCGTTCCAATGCACATCCATCAATGCGCCTTCAATGGCATACAGCAGTACTTTCGATGCTCGGAACCCGCGAGTTCGCACGGCGCGGTAAGCATCGACCGCCCCCAGACGACGTAAGTCGGATGCGCTGTGGATGCCCACCGCATGCAGCCACTGCGCCGACGTCTTGCCAAGATTTTTCAGGTGCTGCAGCTCATCGTTCATCAAGCCTCCTTGCGACAGCCGAAGGGTGCGGTGGGTATCGTGACCAGGCAAGCCTGAAAATGAGTGTAGCGCTCAGTAGGAAAAGCGTGATTCTTTGGTCGGGAACGGCTCAAAAGCTTATAAGAACGCCGCTGCATCTCAGGCAGGGTAAAGCGCCCGGCGCGACTTGCGCAGCCGGAGCCGAAGTCTTGAGGTTATTTGGTGCGGTAACGCAGGCGGGTGCCGAAATTGACCGACATCAGAATCTCGTCAGCCGTCAGTTCGGGAGAGAAGTAAGTGCCTGAAATCTGCGCATGGGCCAGGCTGGCGCCTTCCAATGAGCAGTCACGTAAATCCAGCCCGCGCAGGTCGGCGGAGCGGAAGTAGGCGTCGGTAAAGTCGATACCTGCGGTGTTCAGTTCGCGCAGGTCCAGCCCTCGGAAGTCGCCGCCACGCATGTCGATAACCCCGTCGTCGGGGCGTTCCTGATTGAAGCCGCGGATGTCGTCCTTGTGCAGGAGCGCGTAGAGCGGGGTATCAAGAAGCTTGGGCTGACTCATGATGGCGACTCCTGTTGGTATTATGGCGCCATTATAGTGCCACTATTGCTGGGCCGTGCGCCAAAGTAGGCGACACGACCAAGAAATATTTCTTACAGGCCGGGCAAACGATGACGAATGTGCGCAACCAACGCATCGAGTGTCCCGCTTTCGTTGGTCTCGACGCGCTTGCTCAACAGCAGCTCCTGCGCTGTCAGCGGGTCACGATTGGCTTGCTGCTGCTCGATAACCACCAACGTTGCGTCGGACGGATCGTTTTTATCTGCCTGACGTTGTGCCAGCCAGCTGGCGATGACGGCCTGGGGCGCATTGCAATCCAGAATCAGGAACGGCGCCCCGGTGGCTTCGGCAACCCGGGCCGCCGCGTCGCGTTGTTCGCGTTTGAGGAAGGTGGCATCCAGCACCACCGGGAAACCGGCGCGAAGCACGGTGTCGGCAATTTCGTTCAACCGCGTGTACGTCGCAGCACTGGCGTCATGGCTATAGATGCCGGCCTGCGGTGTATTTTCCACGTGCTGCTCGCCAAACAGGCGCTTGCGCTCCACGTCCGACCGCAGGCGAACAGCGCCCAAGGCCTCGACCAGGCGCATGGCGACGTGGCTTTTGCCCACGGCCGAAACACCATGGGTGATTGCCAGGAAGCGCGAGGGAATCGTGCTGTAGCTTTCAGCCAGATTGGCGTAGTTGCGGTACTGGCGCAGGGTGGTGGCGCGTTGCACCGGGTCGGCTTCGCTCGGCATGCTGAACAGCGCAACTTTGGCCCGGACCAGGGCGCGATACGCCTTGTAGAAGTTGAGCAGCTCCAGGCCCTGATAGTCCCCGGTCAGTTCCAGGTACTGGCTGATAAACCGTCGCGCCAGGCATTTCAGGCCGCGGTCTTCCAGGTCCATCGCCAGGAACGCGGTGTCGGCGTACACGTCTGTGAAGCGGAACGGCTCGTTGAATTCGATGCAGTCGAAGATCACCACATGACCGTCGATCAGCGTGGCGTTGCCCAGGTGGATGTCACCATGGCATTCGCGGGTGAATCCATTGAGCTTGCGCTGTTCCAGCAGCGGCTTGAGGCGTTCGAAGCTGCTTTCGGCCCAGGCTTGCAGGGCTTCCAGTTGAGTCAGGTCGGCCTTGTCACTGAGGAATGGACGGATCTGTTCGAAGTTCTGGCGTACCGGTGCCATCACTTCTTGCGGGGTGCCGGCCGGGTGCTCTTGCGCAACCTTTGGGGCGTTGAGATGGAACTGCGCAATCTGCCTGGCCATTTCGTCAATGTGCGCGCTGGTGAGTTCGCCGTTGGCTTGCAAGGTGCTCAGCATCTGGCTTTGCGGGAACTGACGCATTTTCAGCGCGTACTCGATTACCGGGCCGTCGCCAGCCAGTTGCGGTGTCTCGGCAGTGCCGGTAATTGGCAACACTTCAAGATACAAATCTTCGGTCAGGCGCTGGTTGAGGCGCAGCTCTTCATTGCAGAAGTGGCCGCGCTTTTCCAGATCGGTGAAGTCCAGGAACCCGAAGTTCATCGGTTTCTTCAGTTTATAAGCGTAAGGACCGGTCAGGATCACCCAGGAAATATGGGTTTCAATGACTTGAAATGCTTCCACCGGATGCGGGTACAACGCCGGGTTTTGCAGGGCTGCGATCAGGGACTGGCTCACGGGCGATCCTTCAAAGTCTGGGAGAAATCATGGCAGGCATTATGGCCGCTACGGGCGGTCGTGCAAACCGCTGTCCGGCTCATGTTGATCATCAATAAAGTGCGTATAATCCGCCGCCATGACTCGAACCCGATCTCCCCGTTCCCGTAAAAAACCTCCTTCGCGCAGTCTGCGCCCGTGGCTGGGCTGGGCGCTCAAGCTCGGCCTGGTTGGCCTTGTGGCGCTCGCCGGCGTTGCGGTGTATCTCGACGCCGTGGTCCAGGAGAAGTTCTCCGGCAAGCGCTGGACCATTCCGGCCAAGGTGTATGCACGCCCGCTGGAATTGTTCGCCGGGCAGAAACTGAGCAAGGAAGACTTCCTCACCGAACTCGATGCGCTGGGCTATCGACGCGAGCCCGTGAGCAACGGTCCGGGCGCGGCGGCGGTAAGCGGCAATACCGTCGACTTGAACACCCGTGGCTTCCAATTCTACGAAGGCCTGGAAAAAGCCCAGCCGGTACGCGTGCGCTTTTCCGGCGATTATGTGGCCGAGCTGTCGTCGCTCAACGGCGCCAAGCTGCCGGTGGTACGTCTCGAACCGCTGATGATTGGCGGCATTTACCCGAAGAACCTTGAAGATCGCATCCTGATCAAGCTCGATCAGGCGCCTGCGTATTTGCTGGAAACCCTGGTCGCTGTCGAAGACCGCGATTTCTACAGCCACTGGGGCGTTTCGCCGAAGTCGATTGCCCGCGCAGTCTGGGTCAACACCTCCGGCGGCAAGATGACCCAGGGCGGCAGCACGCTCACCCAGCAGTTGGTGAAGAACTTCTACCTGACCAACGAGCGCAGCCTGACGCGCAAGCTCACCGAAGCCATGATGGCCATGCTCCTGGAGTTGCATTACAGCAAGCAGGAAATCCTTGAGGCGTACCTCAACGAGGTCTTCGTCGGCCAGGACGGTCAGCGCGCGGTGCATGGGTTCGGTTTGGCCAGCCAGTTTTTCTTCGGGCAGCCGCTGTCCGAATTGAAGTTGCATCAGGTGGCCTTGCTGGTGGGGATGGTGAAGGGGCCGTCCTATTACAACCCGCGTCGCAACCCGGAACGTGCGCTTGAGCGCCGTAACCTGGTGCTCGATGTTCTGGAACAGCAGGGCGTTGCCACTGCCGAACAGGTCGCCGCCGCGAAGAAAATGCCGCTGGGCGTCACCACCCGCGGCAAGCTGGCGGACAGCTCGTTCCCCGGCTTTATCGACCTGGTCAAACGTCAGTTGCGCGAAGACTACCGCGACGAAGACTTGACCGAGGAAGGCCTGCGCATCTTCACCAGCTTTGACCCCATTCTGCAGATGAAGGCCGAGGCGTCGGTCAATGACACCTTCAAACGCCTGACCGGCCGTAAGGGCTCCGATGAAGTCGAAGCCGCCATGGTCGTGACCAACCCGGAAACCGGTGAAGTCCAGGCCATGATCGGTAGCCGTCAGGCCAGTTTCGCCGGTTTCAACCGTGCGCTGGATGCCGTGCGGCCGATCGGTTCGCTGGTCAAACCGGCGGTTTACCTGACCGCCCTGGAGAAGCCGAGCAAGTACACGCTCACCAGTTGGCTGTCGGACGATCCGCTGTCGATCAAAGGCGCCGATGGTCAAGTGTGGACACCGAAGAACTTCGACCGCCGCTCCCACGGCACCGTGTTTCTGTACCAGGGGCTGGCGCATTCCTACAACATTTCGACGTCGCGCCTGGGGCTCGAAGTCGGTGTACCGAATGTGTTGAAGACGCTGGCGCGATTGGGCATCGAACGAGAGTTCCCGGCGTTCCCGTCGATGCTTCTGGGGGCGGCAGCCATGAGTCCGATGGAAGTGGCCACCATGTACCAGACCCTGGCCAACGGTGGGTTCAATACTCCGATGCGCGGTATTCGCAGCGTGCTGACCGCCGAGGGCGAGCCGCTCAAGCGCTACCCGTTCCAGATCCAGCAGCGTTTCGATGCGGGCTCCATCTACCTGATCCAGAACGCCATGCAGCGCGTGATGCGTGAAGGCACCGGGCGCTCGGTCTACAGCGTGCTGCCGTCGAACCTGACGCTGGCGGGCAAGACCGGCACCAGTAACGACTCGCGTGACAGTTGGTTCGCAGGTTTTGGCCAGGACGTACTGGCCGTGGTGTGGCTGGGCCGTGACGATAATGGCAAGACGCCGTTCACCGGTGCGACCGGTGCGCTGCAGGTCTGGACCAGCTTCATGCGCAAGGCTGACCCGTTGCCACTCAACATGCCGCAGCCGGACAATATCGTGCAGGCCTGGATTGATCCGCACACAGGCCAGGGTTCCGATGCCAACTGCCCGGGGGCGGTGCAGATGCCGTATATTCGCGGCAGCGAGCCACCACCCGGTGCCGCCTGCGGGGGCAGTGCCCCGGCTGATGCGGAGTCGGTGATGGATTGGGTCAAGGGCTGGATGAATTAAGCAAAGAGGGTTTCAAGTGAACAAGTTGTGGATTCCAGCGATTACAGTTCTGGCTTTGCTCGGCGGTTGCTCCAGCGTGCAACGCGGCTCTATTCCGGTGGTGGACGCGAGTACGGGCGTCTCCAATAGCGAGCGGATTTCGGCCAAGGGCGGGTTTCGTCAAACCGTGACCAACCGTCCGGCACAGGCCAAGCCGCAGGCAATGCCGCAGGACTCGGGCGTGGTGGTCATGGTGCCTGGCAGTGGTGCTGCTACCGCAGCACCGATCAGCGCCGAACCCTGGACCCCGGGGCCAAGCACTTCGGGGCCGGTCGACTCCGCGCCGATCCAGACGGCGCCAGTCAACCAGGGCACCTACACGACGCCGTCGACGCCGAGCGGCATTCCTTCGTCATCCAGCGCGGGCGGCCTGTCCGCTGACGAGCAACTGGACGGCCCGGTATTGGCGCTGCTCACCACCGCCCAGCAACAGCAGGCCGGTGGTGACCTCAATGGCGCTTCGTCGAGCCTGGAGCGTGCCCAGCGCGTTGCGCCTCGCGAGCCGCAAGTGCTTTATCGCCTGGCCCAGGTGCGCATGGCCCAGGGTGATGCGCCGCAAGCCGAGCAGTTCGCTCGCCGTGGTTTGAGCATGGCCAACGGTCGTCCGGACCTGCAAGCCAGCCTGTGGGCGTTGATCGGCGACGCGCGTGCCGCCCAGGGGGACGCTGCCGGCGCTGCCCAGGCTCGGGCGAAAGCCAAGGTCAACCTCTGATGGATGAACGTTTTCCGGCGATTGCCGAACAGTTGTTGCTGATCGAGCGAGAGCTGCGCGTGCAGGGCTGGTGGGATGAGGTGTCCCCCAGCGCCGAAGCGCTCGGCAGCGTCGAACCGTTTTCGGTCGATACATTGGATTTCCACCAATGGCTGCAATGGATTTTCCTGGTCCGTATGAAGCAGATCCTCGAACAGGACCTGCCTTTGCCCAATGCTTCCGGGATTCTGGAGATGGCCGAGATGGTCTACGCCGACCGTCCTCGGGAGAGCCTCGGCTTGCGCAATGCGCTGAAAAAGTTCGACCAATTGATCGCTGACGCTCGTTAATTGCCTGACTGCCGGTTTTTCCGGCAGTCTTGCGCATATTTCTACCGCTTGACGACATTCAGGCGAGTTTTATCCCTCCTCAAAGCCCTTTCTTCTACGTTCTCATGCGCTTAGTTGGAAAAAAGCGCAATTATTGCTTGACTTGAAGGGCCTGAAACAGAAGAATCCAAAGTCCGCTGTATCGGGACTGCCAGAAGCAGGCCCGCTCAGCAGATCATGAGGCGCACATCCGCGCCGACCTGTAACACCCGCAACGCGTTACCTCGCGCTGGGTGGGAAAAGCCCGCAACACTTGGGACGATCCCAATACTTGCTCAGTCAGTGCTGACGTAGTCGGCGACCACCGTCGCTCATGCTCTGTTGAGAAGTAAACCTATTAAGACCCGTCGGTTTTTAACGGACGGTATTCTGGCGTTTTAGAGGTGAACAACGTGGAGCTTTTATCTGGCGGTGAGATGCTCGTCCGCTTTTTGCGTGACGAAGGCGTCGACTATATCTACGGGTACCCAGGTGGTGCTCTGCTGCATGTCTACGACGCACTGTTCAAGGAACCGGCTGTTACCCACATCCTGGTTCGCCACGAACAGGCCGCGACCCATATGGCTGACGGCTACGCCCGTGCCACCGGTAAAGCCGGTGTGGTACTGGTAACGTCCGGCCCAGGCGCAACCAATGCCATAACCGGCATCGCGACTGCTTATATGGACTCCATTCCGATGGTGATCATTTCCGGCCAGGTCGCTAGCACCATGGTCGGCACCGACGCGTTCCAGGAAACCGACATGATCGGTATCTCCCGGCCGATCGTGAAACACAGCTTCATGATCAAGCACGCGTCGGAAATTCCGGAAGTCATGAAAAAGGCGTTCTACCTCGCACAATCCGGTCGCCCGGGTCCTGTCGTGGTGGATATTCCCAAGGACATGACCAACCCGGCCGAGAAATTCGAATACATTTTCCCGAAGAAAGCCAAGCTGCGCTCCTACAGCCCGGCTGTGCGCGGGCACTCGGGGCAAATCCGCAAGGCGGCTGAAATGCTCCTGGCGGCCAAGCGCCCTGTGCTGTACTCCGGTGGTGGCGTGATTCTGGGGGGCGGTTCCGCACCGCTGACCGAATTGGCCAAGCTGCTCAACCTGCCGGTGACCAATACCTTGATGGGCCTCGGCGCATTCCCGGGTTCGGACCGTCAGTTCGTCGGCATGCTCGGCATGCACGGCAGCTACACCGCCAACCTGACCATGCACCACGCCGATGTGATCCTGGCCGTGGGCGCACGGTTCGATGACCGCGTGATCAACGGTGCGAGCAAGTTTTGCCCGAATGCCAAGATCATCCATATCGACATCGACCCGGCGTCCATTTCCAAGACCATCAAGGCGGACGTGCCGATCGTGGGTCCTGTTGAAAGCGTCCTGACTGAAATGGTCGCTGCGCTCAAGGACATCGGCGAAACACCGAACAAGGAGTCCGTTGCGAGCTGGTGGAAGCAGATCGACGAATGGCGCTGCGACCGCGGCCTGTTCCCTTACGACAAGGGCGACGGCAGCATCATCAAGCCACAAACCGTGATCGAGACCCTGTGCGAAGTGACCAAGGGCGATGCCTTTGTGACCTCCGACGTGGGCCAGCACCAGATGTTCGCCGCGCAGTACTACACCTTCGACAAGCCTAACCGTTGGATCAACTCCGGTGGCCTGGGCACGATGGGCTTCGGTTTCCCTGCGGCCATGGGGGTGAAGCTGAGCTTTCCGGAGGCTGACGTTGCCTGTGTCACCGGTGAAGGCAGTATCCAGATGAATATCCAGGAACTGTCGACGTGCCTGCAGTACGGTCTTCCCGTGAAGATCGTCTGCCTGAACAACGGCGTACTGGGCATGGTTCGTCAGTGGCAGGACATGAGCTATGGCAGCCGTCACTCCCATTCCTACATGGAATCGTTGCCGGATTTCGTCAAATTGGTTGAAGCCTACGGCCACGTCGGCATGCGCATCACCGATTTGAAAGATCTGAAGCCGAAGATGGAAGAGGCGTTCGCCATGAAGGACCGCCTGGTGTTCATCGATATTCAGGTGGATACCAGCGAGCACGTCTACCCGATGCAGATCAAAGACGGCTCTATGCGCGACATGTGGCTGAACAAGACGGAGCGTACTTAATCATGCGGCACATTATCTCCCTGCTTCTGGAGAACGAGCCCGGCGCTCTGTCTCGTGTTGTCGGCCTGTTTTCGCAACGCAACTACAACATCGAAAGCCTGACCGTGGCCCCAACCGAAGACCCGACCCTGTCGCGGCTGACGTTGACCACCGTGGGCCACGATGAGGTGATCGAGCAGATCACCAAGAACCTCAACAAGCTGATCGAAGTGGTCAAGCTGGTCGACCTGTCGGAAAGTGCCCACATCGAGCGCGAGCTGATGTTGGTCAAGGTCAAGGCCACGGGCGCCCAGCGTGCCGAGATCAAGCGCACTACCGATATTTATCGCGGGCAGATCGTCGATGTGAGCGCCAGCGTTTATACCGTTCAACTGACCGGTACAAGCGACAAGCTGGACAGCTTCATCCAGTCGATCGGGACGGCCTCGATTCTGGAAACCGTACGCAGTGGTGTCACCGGGATTGCCCGTGGCGACAAAGTACTCAGCATCTAACCCAATTAGCGAATGGCCTTACGGCCTGGATATATAGAGGAACCTCATGAAAGTTTATTACGATAAAGATTGTGACCTGTCGATCATCCAGGGCAAGAAAGTCGCCATCATCGGTTACGGCTCCCAGGGCCATGCTCAAGCGTGCAACCTGAAAGATTCCGGCGTTGACGTTACCGTTGGCCTGCGCAAAGGCTCGGCTACCGTTGCCAAGGCTGAAGCCCACGGCCTGAAAGTGACTGACGTGGCTTCCGCTGTTGCGGCCGCCGACCTGGTCATGATCCTGACCCCGGACGAATTCCAGTCCGCGCTGTACAAGAATGAAATCGAGCCGAACATCAAGAAGGGCGCCACCCTGGCCTTCTCCCACGGCTTCGCGATTCACTACAACCAGGTAGTGCCACGCGCTGACCTCGACGTGATCATGATCGCGCCGAAAGCCCCGGGCCACACCGTGCGTTCCGAGTTCGTCAAAGGCGGCGGTATCCCTGACCTGATCGCGATCTACCAGGACGCTTCGGGCAACGCCAAGAATGTTGCGCTGTCTTACGCTGCCGGTGTTGGCGGCGGTCGTACTGGCATCATCGAAACCACCTTCAAGGACGAGACTGAAACCGACCTGTTCGGCGAACAAGCCGTACTGTGCGGCGGTACCGTCGAGCTGGTGAAAGCCGGTTTCGAAACCCTGGTTGAAGCGGGCTACGCGCCGGAAATGGCCTACTTCGAATGCCTGCACGAACTGAAGCTGATCGTTGACCTCATGTACGAAGGCGGTATCGCCAACATGAACTACTCGATCTCCAACAACGCCGAATACGGCGAGTACGTGACCGGCCCGGAAGTGATCAACGCCGAATCCCGTCAGGCCATGCGCAACGCCCTGAAACGTATTCAGGACGGCGAATACGCCAAAATGTTCATCAGCGAAGGCGCGACCGGCTACCCTTCGATGACCGCCAAGCGTCGTAACAACGCCGCTCACGGTATCGAAGTCATCGGCGAGCAACTGCGCTCCATGATGCCGTGGATCGGTGCCAACAAGATCGTCGACAAAGCCAAGAACTAAGTCGTACGTATCAAGGGAAAACGCGGCTTAGGCCGCGTTTTTTCGTTTGGGTAAGCGGGTTCTGGTATAAAGCTGCATCGTTTGCGGGCGAACACTCGCCGCAAGTATCTGTCGAATTTTTTTCACACCGTTGCAAGGTAAAGTCCATGAGCGAACGTCCCGAAGAGCCAAACCAGGCTTACGACGCCGAAAGCATGCTGCCGATCGATGAACATGTCGAAGAAGGGCATGACGCGGAAGGCCGCAAGGTCCGGCATCGTGGTATCTATCTGCTGCCCAACCTGTTTACGACGGCGAACCTGTTTGCCGGCTTCTATTCCATCATCAACTCGATGAGCGCCCAGAGCGCCTTGGCGGCAGGTGATGCCGCGAGTGCCAGCAAGTACTTCGGTTTCGCTGCCATCGCTATCTTCGTCGCCATGGTGCTTGATGGCCTGGATGGTCGTGTGGCGCGCATGACCAATACCCAAAGCGCCTTCGGTGCCGAGTACGACTCGTTGTCGGACATGGTCGCCTTCGGTGTTGCCCCTGCGTTGCTGGCGTTTGCCTGGGCGTTGGGGGATATGGGTAAGGTCGGCTGGATGGTCGCCTTCATCTATGTTGCAGGTGCGGCGTTGCGTCTTGCGCGCTTCAACACGCAAGTGGGCACTGCCGACAAGCGTTACTTCATTGGCCTGGCCAGTCCCGCTGCCGCGGGCGTGGTGGCGGGTATCGTCTGGGCGTTCAGTGACTACGGCATCCAGGGGTCGAAGATGTCGTTCCTGGTAGCGCTGATGGTTGCAGCGGCCGGCATGCTGATGGTCAGCAACATCAAGTACAACAGCTTCAAGGAACTGGACCTCAAGGGGCGTGTGCCTTTCGTCGCGATTCTCGTTGTGGTGCTGGTGTTTGCGGTGGTGTTCAGCGATCCGCCGCGCATTCTATTGTTGGCCTTCCTGGTCTACGCTGCTTCCGGGCCGATCCAGTACTTGCTGCATCTTCGCCGGGACAAAACATTGCCTTAATGTAATTTCCCCCATACTCCGCAGTCTATTGGTGCATCTGTCCTCCAATGCTGCGGAGTTGCCATGTTAATCAAGATCCCCAAAGCGTCCGATTGCCATGAATCGGATATCACGCCTGAATCGTTCTACCTCTCTCGCCGCAGCTTGCTCGGTGGCGCGCTTGCCGGTGTTGCCGCCAGCAGTTTGCCCCGTTGGGCCAGTGCTGAGGAGGCGGCACGCTATGCCGATGTCGAGCCGGGCAGGGCGCCTGACTGGTTTGCGCAAAAGCTCCCCGGCACCAAGTGGCAGGCAGTGACCGTCAAAGACGAGGCCATCACGCCGTTCAAGGACGCAACCCACTACAACAACTTCTATGAATTTGGCACGGACAAGGGCGATCCGGCGGCAAATGCCGGTTCACTCAAGACTGAGCCCTGGAGCGTTGTGATTGATGGTGAGGTCGCAAAGCCTGGGCGTTACGCGCTTGAAGACTTCATGAAGCCTTACCAGTTGGAAGAGCGCATCTACCGTCTGCGCTGCGTTGAGGCGTGGTCGATGGTTATTCCCTGGATCGGCTTCCCCATTTCCGCCTTGCTCAAGCAGGTCGAGCCCACTTCCAAGGCGAAGTTCATCCGCTTTGAAACGCTGCAGGATCCGAAGAGCATGCCGGGTCAGCGCTCCAGTTTCGGTTTGATCGACTGGCCTTATATAGAAGGGCTGCGCCTGGACGAGGCGATGAATCCATTGGCGATTCTTGCCGTTGGTATGTACGGGCGAGAGTTGCCTAACCAGAACGGTGCGCCGTTGCGTTTGGTGGTGCCATGGAAGTATGGCTTCAAGAGTGTGAAGTCGATTGTGCGCATCAGTCTCGTCAGCGAGCAGCCTAAAACGACCTGGCAAAGTATTGCTGCGGATGAATATGGCTTCTATGCGAATGTGAACCCGACGGTTGACCATCCTCGCTGGACCCAAGCGCGTGAGCGTCGTCTGCCGAGCGGCCTTTTCAGCCCGAACGTGCGTGAGACCCAGATGTTCAATGGCTACTCGGATGAGGTCGCCTCGTTATATGCGGGTCTCGACCTGCGGAAGAACTATTGATGCGCTATCCGCTCTGGCGCATCGGCGTCTTTATAGCTGTCGCGGTATGGCCGTTGTTCTGGCTATATGAAGCCTGGAGTTCTGCCCTCGGGCCCGACCCTGGGAAAGTGCTGGTGGATCGTCTCGGCCTGGGCACCTTGATTCTCTTGCTGATCACGCTTGGCATGACGCCGCTTCAGAAACTGAGCGGTTGGGCGGGGTGGGTTGCGGTACGCCGGCAACTGGGGTTGTGGTGCTTTGCCTATGTGGTGCTGCATTTGGCGTCTTATTGCGTATTTGTACTTGGGCTTGACTGGTCGCAGTTGGGCGTGGAGTTGCGTAAGCGCCCGTACATCATTGTCGGCACGCTGGGGTTTCTGGGCTTGCTGGTTTTGGCTGCGACCTCCAATCGTTATAGCCAGCGACGGTTGGGGAGCCGCTGGAAGAAGCTGCATCGCCTGGTGTACGTCATTCTGGGGCTCGGTTTGCTGCATATGCTCTGGATCGTTCGGGCGGATCTGAAAGAGTGGGCGATATATGCGGCTATAGGGGCACTGCTCCTGGTGCTGCGTGTGCCGCCGGTGATGCGTCGAATCCCGCGTCTTATTACTAAAAAAGCGCCTTCTTCAACAAAAGCGTAATTAAGCCTTGACGGCAGATTCTGTGCGCCTATAATTCGCCCCACTTCCGGCGCAGTCGAAACGGAAAACTCCTTGGTAAACAACGAGTTAAGTAGTTTTCGACAGCAAGTTGCTTCAGTTCATCGAAGCCAGCAGGAAGTTGAAAAAGAGGTGTTGACAGCAGCGTGTAACGCTGTAG